>CAYMWJ010000098.1:0-5700 GCA_964394235.1 uncultured Sedimenticola sp.
ACCCAGGAGAACGGCACCGAGTACCCCGGCACGGGCGAGTACCTGCACAACGAGGAACCGGGTATCTACGTGGACGTGGTCTCGGGTGAGCCCCTGTTCCTGTCGATCGACAAGTTCGACTCGGGCTGTGGCTGGCCGAGCTTTGCACGCCCGGCCGAGCCCGACTGCATCGTCGAGCGGCGCGACACCCGTCACGGCATGATGCGCACCGAGGTGCGTTCGCGCTACGGCGACAGTCACCTGGGGCACGTCTTTCCCGACGGGCCGCCGGAGCGGGGCGGGCTGCGTTATTGCATCAACTCGGCGGCGCTGCGCTTCGTGCACTGTGACGATATGGAAGCGGAAGGTTATGGCGACTACCTGCCGCTGCTGGATCGGGGCGCGGACTGAGCCGGGGCTGGGCCGGCATGCGATAATGGGTTTTTTTCCGTTTCCGGGCAGAGATGTTCAAGCCGCAGAACCGTATCGCCGAGCCTCGCTGGATCGACTGGGCGCGTCTGCGCCCTGGCCTTGTGCCGCCGGAATTGGCCGTCTGGCTGCGTGACCCGGGTTCGCTGACGCGCGCCGTGGTGCAGGCCTGCGCCGGCGATTTCGGGGTGATGGTGCAGCGTCAGGACTGGGCGCGTGCCCTGCCCAGCGAGCAGCGCTGGCTGGGGGCTTCGCCCGCCGAGCGCTGCCTGGTGCGCGAGGTGAAGCTGCGCTGCAACGGCACGCCCTGGGTGTTCGCTCGCACCCTGATTCCCGCCACCAGCCTGCGTGGCCCGGCGCGGCGCCTGGCACGGCTGCGCAGCCGGCCGCTGGGGGCGGTGCTGTTCGCCGACCCGTGTACCCGGCGGCTGGGCGTGCAGCTGGCGCGACTGGATGCCCGCCACGCGCTGTATCAGGCAGCCTGTTCGCACCTGGACGAGGACCGTCTCCCGGCGGCCATCTGGGGGCGGCGCACCCGGTTCTCCTATGCGGGCAAGCCTTTGCTGGTGAACGAGATCTTCCTGCCGGCCATTCCGGCACGCACGTCATGAGTGAACAGTACCCGCGCATCGATGCCCTGGAACAGCAACGCCCGGCCTGGCAGCGGCGGTTGCGTGCCTACTGGAAGCTGATCCGTGCTGATCGGCCGATCGGCATCTTCCTGTTGCTGTGGCCCGCACTGTGGGCATTGTGGATTGCGGGCGAGGGCAACCCACCCTGGCCGGTGGCACTGATCTTCGTGCTCGGCACTGTGCTGATGCGCTCGGCCGGTTGCGCCATCAACGACTACGCCGACCGCGATTTCGATGGCCACGTGGAGCGTACCGCCGGCCGCCCCCTGGCCACTGGTCTGATCCACCCGCGCGAGGCACTGGCGGTGTTCGCGGTGCTGGCGCTGGCGGCCTTCGGGCTGGTGCTGTTCCTCAATCGGCTCACCGTGATGATGTCCTTCGTGGCGGTGGTGCTGGCCGCGGTCTATCCCTTCATGAAGCGCTATACCCACCTGCCGCAACTGGTGCTGGGCATGGCCTTCGGCTGGGCAGTGCCCATGGCCTTCACCGCCCTGCATGGCACGGTGCCGCCACTCGCCTGGGAGCTGTTCGCCGCCACCGTGATCTGGGCGCTGATCTATGACACCGAGTACGCCATGGTCGATCGCGAGGACGACCTGAAGATCGGCGTCAAGTCCAGTGCCATCCTGTTCGGTCGCCATGACCGGCTGATCGTCGGCCTGCTGCAGTTGGCGATGCTGGCCCTGCTGTGGGATGTCGGCCGCCGCGCCGGCCTGGGCTGGGGCTGGAGGGGCGGCCTGCTGGCCGGCGCCGCCCTGTTCGCCTGGCAGCAGGTGCTGATTCGCCATCGCGAGCGGCAGGCCTGCTTTCGTGCCTTTCTCAACAACAATATCGTTGGACTGGTGATATTCCTCGGCCTGTTTTGTGATTACCTTTGAGGTCGGGTGGCGGGCGGCAGAACAGATTGGGTGAGTGGGAGGACGAGGTGGTGGATGGGCACAGGGCCTGGTTGGTGGCGATAAGCGAAAGGTTGGTCGAGCTGTTCGGACACACAACCTTCAGTCGCGCATTACAGTATTTTCAGCGCGGACAAGTGCTGGAGGTGTACAGCGAAAACGAGGGCCGGTTGCTTTTGTCGCGTGTCCGGGGGCGGGGGAGCCGGGTTTATCAGTGTCATGTTCAGCTGAATGGGTGGCCCGAGGTCGAGGATATCGTGGGGTATTGCACCTGTCCGGTGGGCATCAATTGCAAACATGTGGCGGCCACGCTGCTGGCCGCGCTGGAGTGGGGGGAACTGGGAGTGAGTGAGAACCGGCCGGTTGAGTCACCGTGGGAGGGCTGGGTCCGGCTGCTCGAACTCCCCATACTCAGAGGGTCCGCGCAGCCGGTGCGCGATCAGGTGCGTTTCTTGCTGCATGGCTATCGAGATGACCGGGAGGGGTATCTAACCGTCATACCCTGGAAGACCTATCGGCTCAAATCGGGTGGGTGGGCCAAGGGCGCGCCATTTACCGCGGGCTCGCAGTCCCGCGCGGCCTGTGTGGACGGGGAGGCGCGTGAATTGCTGATGATGCTGGAAACCGTGGCTACCAGTGCTTCCGGTAACCCTCGTGAGGGGTTCAGGATGCCGGTGACCACCTCGGGTGAACGGTTGTTGCGGCGTCTGGTCGAATCGGAGCGGTTGCACTGGGGTTCCCTGGGGCGCGAGGCATTGGCTCTGGGGCCGGAGCGAGAGGGGCGTTTCGACTGGCGGACGGACGAACACGGCGACCACCTTCTGATGGTCAATGCCGGGGGCGATTGGATGCACTCCTTGCCTGTTGAGCCCCCTTGGTACCTGGATCCGGCGACGAATACCACCGGCCCTCTGAACACCGGACTCGATGCGCGGCGAGCGGCGTTGCTGGCGGCCGCGCCACGTATTGCGCCGGAATACCTGCCGACCATCGGCGAGCGTTTGCGTACGGTGGCGGACAAGGTTGCCGGTGTGCCCGTCCCCGACACACGGCTCATCGAGGTCGATGTGACGGATCCTGTGCCGGTGTTACGCCTGTTCGGGGAATCGGTACCCGTGACCGGGGGCTTTGGTGCCCAACTCCGGGGGATGGCGGCCCTGTCGCTGGAATATGACGGCGTCCCGGTGGCTCCCCTTGATGGCATGGAGCGGCTGACGGTGCACGATGATGACGAGAACACGCTCAGGGTGATCCGGAGGGATTTCGAGTGGGAGGAGCGCATCTTGATGCGGCTGGAGGAGATCGGTCTGGTGCCCGATTTTGTCAGCACAGATACCGACAGCATTTTTCTTGAACATTTGGATGAGCGGCAGGGGTGGATCGATTTTCTGTTGGGTCCGATGGGCCAGCTACAGTCCGAAGGATGGCATATCGAGATCGAGGACAGTTTTCCCTGGCATTTGTCGGAGCCCGATGCCTGGTACGGGGAACTGGAGGAATCCGAGGGAGGGGACTGGTTCAATCTCGAACTGGGCGTGGAATTGGCGGGAGAACGGGTGCCGCTGCTGCCTCTGCTGGTGAATGTTCTGGCGAACGCGCGGGCGGAACGGACTCTCGATGCCTTGCTGAACAAACCGGATGACTTTCCTGTACTGGTCTCCTTGAGCGAGTCGGGAACGGTACTGAAGATCCCCTTTGGGCGGGTGCGCGCCATTGTGCAGACACTGGTGGAGCTGCTGGATCCCGATGCCCTGCAAGACGACGGACGTCTGCGCTTGTCCCGCTTTCAGGCGGGACAGCTGGAACAGCTGGACGAGGTCGGCCTGGAATGGGGAGGCGACGAAGGACCGCGCCGTTTCGCCGAGCGCCTCGCCGGTTTTCGGGAGGTTCGGACTGTGCCGCCACCCGCCGGACTCCGCGCCACGCTACGCCCCTATCAGCGGCATGGGCTCAACTGGCTGCAGTTTCTTCGTGAATATGGCCTGGGCGGCATACTGGCCGACGACATGGGGTTGGGGAAGACGATCCAGGCGCTGGCGCATCTGCTGGTGGAGAAGGCCGAGGGCCGGGCCGACCGCCCCAGTCTGGTAGTGGCCACCACATCTCTGATGCACAACTGGAAGGCCGAGGCCGAGCGTTTCGCGCCGGAGCTGCGGGTTTTGGTGCTGCAAGGCGCGGGTCGCAAGGCCTATTTCGACCGGCTGCCTGAATACGATCTGGTATTGTCCACTTACCCCCTGCTTTCCCGTGACGCTGATGTACTCACACGGCAATCCTGGCATCTGGTTATCCTGGACGAGGCGCAGCACATCAAGAATCCGCGTTCGCGCATGGCGCAGGTCGCCTGCCGGCTCGATGCGCGGCACCGGCTCTGCCTGACCGGTACACCGATCGAAAATCATCTCGGCGAGCTGTGGTCTCAATTTCATTTTCTGATGCCGGGGCTGTTGGGCAGCGAGAAACAGTTTCGTCACTTGTTCCGTACCCCGATCGAAAAGCGGGGAGACACGCAACGGCAACAGGCACTCAATCGCCGCCTGGCGCCTTTCCTGTTGCGCCGGGAAAAGCAGGATGTGGCAAGTGAATTGCCCGAGAAGACCGAGATTCCCCTGTTGGTGGAACTCAAGGGCGCCCAACGCCAGCTCTACGAGACGATCCGCGTGGCCATGGATGAGCGGGTTCGACAGGAGATCGACCGCAAGGGCATGGCGCGCAGTCATATCGTGGTACTCGACGCATTGCTCAAGCTGCGGCAGGTCTGTTGCGACCCCCGCCTTTTGAAGATGACGTCCGCCAAGGGCGTCAAGGAGTCGGCAAAGCTGGAGCAGCTCATGGAAATGTTGCCCGAACTGGTGGAGGAAGGGCGGCGAATCCTGCTCTTCTCACAGTTCACCAGCATGCTCTCCTTGATTGAAAAAGCGGTACGGGAAGTGGGCATCGAGTATGTAAAGCTGACCGGCCAGGTGCGTGACCGGCGCACCCCGGTGGAGCGCTTTCAGCAGGGCGAGGTGCCATTGTTTCTGATAAGCCTGAAGGCGGGAGGCGCCGGGCTCAATCTCACCCGCGCCGATACAGTGATTCACTACGACCCCTGGTGGAATCCCGCCGTGGAACAGCAGGCGACCGATCGCGCCCACCGGATAGGCCAGCAAAACAAGGTGTTTGTCTATCGCTTGATGGCGGCGGGCACGGTGGAGGAAAAGATCTATCAGCTTCAGGAACGGAAGCAGGCGCTGGCCGATGCCCTGTTCTCGGGACAGAATGCAAAAGGCGCGTTGGAACGCTCCGATCTGGAAGCACTGTTCCAACCGCTTGATGGCTGACGCCTTATGAGACGGAGCGATACATGATCATGGAAGAGGTGTTTCGATATCGGATTCCTTACTGCGGAGCACGCGGGGTTGTCATCAGAGACTTGAACTCTTATCGATGGTAGTTATACTTGTTCAAAATGAACAGGTTGATGAGCATATCCGAAGCTGCCAAGGTGGCTGGCGTGGCACCCAGTACCCTGCGCCGCTGGGAGCGCGAAGGCAAGATCCAACCGGAGCGCACCCGGGGCGGTCAGCGCCGCTACACCCTGGCCATGCTCAAACCGCACATGGCGCATCGGTCGCCGGTCGAGAAAAAGACCGTAGCCTACGCCCGCGTCTCCAGCCACGACCAGAAGGCTCACGGTCGCACAAGAACCGCAAGCTCATCGAGGGCCTGAAGGAGGCGGTGGATGCTGCTGGTGCATAAGATCGAGCTGGCGCCGAACAACC
>CAYMWJ010000099.1:0-5698 GCA_964394235.1 uncultured Sedimenticola sp.
CAGAGGGTGACAATTACGTCCTGCCGTCATCGGTGTCGTTCGGTAATGATGCACGTCGTCTGTTGCAACAGTCACTTAGCTCATCAGCGGCTCCACCTCGGTGGCGTCCTCGGGTAGCATGTGATACCGATGCTGCGCCTGTCTTCGCCAGCGCCAGCGGGGTGACCTCGCCGCGCAGGCCCAGGCCCGAGAGCTGCGCACGCAGGGTGGCCGGGTCGCCCGAGGTACGGAAACTCACTTGCGCCACCGCGGCCCGCGGCGACGCTTTCCGGTCCAGCACGCGCGCCAGTTGCGCGGTGACCGCCGGGGCAGGGTCGATCAGGACGGCCGATTCGCCGAGCTGCGCACGCAGTTGCGGCAGCAGCAGCGGGAAATGGGTGCAGGCCAGCACCCAGGTATCCACGCCTGCCGCGACCAGGGGCGCGAGGTCTCGGCGCAGGCGCGCTCGGAAGGCCGGATCGTCCTGTCGCCCCTGCTCCAGGGCATCGATCCAGTGATGAGGCGCCAGCTCGTGTACCTGCACGGAGGCCGCATACCGGGCGCGCAGCTGGCGGTAGCGGGCGCTGTGCAGGGTGCTCCGGGTGGCCAGCACGGCGATCTGGCCGCTGCGGCTCTGCGCGGCGGCCGGCTTGATCGCCGGTTCCATGGCCACCACCGGGCAGGGCAGGGCCGCACGCACCGCCTCGGCAGCCAGCGCGGTCGCGGTGTTGCAGGCGATCACCAACGCGTCCACGCCATCCGCGGCCAGATACCGGGCAATCGCCAGGCTGCGGCTACGCACCCAATCGGGATCGGCCTCACCCCAAGGCGCATGCCGCGAGTCGGCGACATAGACATAGTCCGCCGGCAAGTGGGCGACGGCATGGCGCAGCACGCTCAGGCCGCCGATGCCCGAATCGAAGACCCCGATGCGCAGCCGCCCGTTCACTTGCCGATGCAGAAGCTGGAGAAGATCTCGCCGAGCAGGTCGTCGGCACTGAACTCGCCGGTGATCTCCGACAGCGCGTGCTGGGCCAGGCGCAGGTCTTCGGCCAGCAGCTCGCCGGCGAGGCCGTTCTCCAGCGCTCGTTGCCCATCGGCGAGATGGACGGCGGCGCGTTCCAGCGCCGCCAGGTGACGACGACGTGCCGTGAACTCGCCTTCGGTGCCGCGATCCAGCCCCATGCAGGCGCGCAGATGGTCGCGCAGGGCATCCATTCCCAGGCCCTGGCGCGCGCTGATGCGGACCTCCACCTGGCCATCATGCTCGACCAACCCCGGTTGCGCACCACTGAGATCGACCTTGTTGTGCACCAAGGTCACCGGCACGCCCTCCGGCAGTTCGGCGGGATCGAAGCCGGCATGTCCCGGGTCCGCCGCGCCGTCGTACACCCAGAGGATACGATCGGCTGCGGCCAGTTCGGCGCGCGCGCGCTCCACGCCGATGCGCTCGACCCGGTCGTCGGTCTCGCGCAGTCCGGCGGTGTCGATGAGATGCACCGGCATGCCATCGATCTGGACCTGCTCGCGCAGGGTGTCACGAGTGGTGCCCGGCACCTCGGTGACGATGGCCCGCTCGGTCCCGGCCAGGGCGTTGAGCAAGCTGGACTTGCCGGCATTGGGACGGCCGGCGATCACCAGGGTCATGCCTTCGCGCATCACCCGGCCGACCTCGGCGCTTTGGCGCACCTGCGCGAGGCGATCGATCAGCGAGTGCAGGTCCTGCGCCACCCTGGCGTCAGCGAGGAAGTCGATCTCCTCCTCCGGGAAGTCGATGGCCGCTTCCACATACAGGCGCAACCCGATCATGGCCTCGCGCAGGGCCTCGATACGACGCGAGAATTCACCGGCCAGTGAACGCATGGCCAGGCGTGCGCCGGCGCGGGTCTCGGCATCGATCAGGTCGGCGATGGCCTCGGCCTGGGCCAGGTCGATCTTGTCGTTGAGATAGGCGCGCTCGGAGAACTCGCCGGGACGGGCGAGGCGTGCGCCCAGTTGCAGGCAGCGCTCGAGCAGCAGGTCCATGATCACCGGGCCACCATGGCCCTGGAGTTCCACCACGTCTTCGCCGGTGAACGAATGCGGTGCGCGGAAGGCGAGCAGCAGGCCCTGATCCAGGGGCCGGCCCTCGGCATCGCGGAAGGTCGCGAACAGTACCCGGCGCGGCTCGGGGTCGCGCCCGCTGACCGCCTGGCCGATGGCAAGGGCCTGCGGGCCGGAGACGCGCACGATGCCGACACCGCCACGCCCCGGCGGGGTGGCGATCGCGGCGATGGTGTCGGTCGCGCGCCCGGTCACGCCCTCAGGTCTTGGCGCCCTGCTCGATACGGCGGGTGATGACCCACTGCTGGGCGATCGAGAGGATGTTGTTTACCACCCAGTAGAGCACCAGGCCTGCCGGGAAGAAGGCGAACATGGCACCGAACACGATCGGCAGGTACATCATGATCTTGGCCTGCATGGGATCGGGCGGCGCCGGGTTGAGCTTCTGCTGCACGAACATGGACACCGCCATGATCACCGGCAGCACGAAATAGGGGTCCTTGATGGACAGGTCCTTGATCCACAGGATCCAGGGCGCCTGGCGCATCTCGACGTTTTCCAGCAGTACCCAGTAGAGTGCGATGAAGAAGGGGATCTGTACCAGCATGGGCAGGCAACCGCCCAGCGGATTGATCTTCTCCTTCTTGTAGATCTCCATCATCGCCTGCTGCATGCGCTGCTTGTCGTCCCCATAGCGGTCCTTGAGGGCCTGGATGCGCGGCCCCAGCTTGCGCATCTGCGCCATGGAACGGTAGCTGGTCTCGGACAGCTTGAAGAAGGCCAGCTTGATGAGGATGGTGAAGATGATGATGGTCCACCCCCAGTTGCCGACGAAGGCATTGATCTCCTCGAGGATCCAGTGGATGGGCTTGGCCAGGAACACCAGCCAGCCGTAATCCACGGTGAGTTCCAGGCCGTCGGCCACGGTCTCGAGTTCACTCATCAGCTTGGGACCCACGAAGACGGTGCCGCCGAAGGTAGCCTCCGCTCCAGGGGCAACGGTCTTCACCGGGGTATATCCGCCGATCACGTAGCGACCCTCGCCGACACCCTTGCCGTAGTAGTGCCAGGTCTCGCCGCGCGGCGGCACGAAGGCGGCCAGGAAATAGTGCTGGATCATGGCGTACCAGCCGTCCTTGACGTCCAGATCGGGCTGTCCCTCGGCCAGTTCGCTGAACTTGACCTTGTGGTACTTGTCTTCCGGGGTCCAGATGGCGCCGCCGGTGAAGGTGACCATCGGCGCGTTGCCCTTCTTTTGCGGCTCGCCACGCTGCAGCTGGCGGTATTCGCGGCCCTTCCACTCCTTGTCGGAGCCGTTGCGCACGATCTCCTCGAGCCGGAAGGCGTGGCGACCACGAGTGAAGACATAGCGCTTGATCACCTCGACGCCCTCGGGGGAGGACCAGGTGAAGTCCACGCTCAGGCTGTCTTCACCCTCGCCCATGCGGTACTCGGTCTGTGCGGTCTGGAAGACCACCTTGTGCGTGGGCGCAGGCGAGCCGGCCGTGCCGATCAGGCCGCTCTGGGCGATGAAGAAATCGCCGGGATCGCGGCTCATCAGGCGGGTAGGGACATCCGGCTGATCCACCGAGACCGGATACTTGATCAGCCGTGCCTCGGCGATGGTTGCGCCCTGGGGATCGATCAACAGATCGAGGGTGTCGGTATGCACCCGTACCAGACGCCCGGTCGTCGCTTGCGTCGTCGCAGCATCACTCACTGCCGACATGGCCACATTCTCGTCGGGCGTTTTGGGCACTGTGCTGGCTTCCCCACCGCCAGTGGCCTGCTGCGCGGCCTGCTGCTGGGGCAGTACGTAGTCCTCCTGCCAGGCCTCCCAGATCATCAGGGAGACAAAGGCCAGGGCCATGAACAGCAACAGACGTATGTTATCCATAGGGGTGGTGATCCGAACTTTCGAATTAGCGGGTCGTCGTGCCCACCGCTGCGGGCCGCAAGGCGCGAAGTGTAAGCCAGCAGAGGCCCCGGTGTCACTCGGGCCGTCGGGCGAGGCGGTCTTGCAGGCGCGCGAAATGCGCGGCCAGCGAACGGCGCAAGGTCTCAGCGCTCGTCTCCCGGACGGCAGCCCGCGCCATCACCACATAGTCCAGCGCGGGGACCTCCTGCCCATCCACCACGTGCAGGCGAAAATGTTCGCGGATCAGACGCTTGATGCGATTGCGGTCGACCGCGCGGCGCAACTGCTTGCGCGCAATCGCCAGGCCCAGCCGGGAATGGCTTCGGCCCTCTCGGGCAGGGCGGGCCAACACGGTGAAATAGCGATCGGACGAACGCGCCGGGTCGGCGAAGACATGACGAAAATCGGCCGCGTGCAGCAGGCGCCGGTCACGCGAAAAGGCCCGGGACGGTCGCCCGTCCCCGGCCTTGGCGGTCTGCATGTCCGACGTGCCGTCGATCAGGGTGCCAGGCGGGCACGTCCCTTGCGGCGACGGGCATTGATGATCTTGCGGCCGGCACGGGTCGCCATGCGGGCGCGGAAGCCGTGGGTACGTGCACGCTTCAGATTGCTCGGTTGAAAGGTACGTTTCATGGCCGTTTACCCCGGATGCCTGAATGACAGAACCCCGTCCGCCGCTCGGCAGTCGTGCGGCCTGGGACGGGAAAGGCGCGGAAACATACGCGAATAGTCGGGTCTTGTCAAACGAGCCGCGTCTGAGGAGGGTTCCAGCGCGGGCACGCCCCACCCGCTTGTAGACAACATTGTAGACAACCTGTGGATAACCTCGGCGTCTGGCGCTAGAATCGGAAATCACTCAACGCCCGATGTCATGGGCTGTTTCCTTGGAACACCACGAGACGACCGGCGGCACGTCCGACCGGACGCGCGAACAGGCACGCTTCGGATCTTGACCAACGATATCTGGAACAATCTGCTGGACCGGCTGGGCAGAGACATCCCCGAACAGCAGTTCAATACCTGGATTCGTCCGCTGCAATGCGTCGAGCAGGATGGCAGGCTGCGCTTGATGGCGCCCAATGCCTTCGTGCTCGACTGGGTGCGCAAGCATTACCTGGCGCAGATGCAGGCCCATCTCGACGAGCTGAGCAATGGCGAGCCGATGGTGATCCAGCTGGAGATCGGCAGCGCCCCCAGGCGGACTTCGATCGTTGCCGATTCGGTACGAGAAAAGGCGCGACCCGGTAGCGGGGGCGTGACGACGCCGAAGGCCGTCATCAGAGAGCGTCCGGTAGAAGATGACCTGCCCACCACCAACCGCGACTTCACCTTCGAGACCTTCGTCGAGGGCAAGTCCAACCAGCTCGCCCGCGCCGCGGGCATCCAGGTAGGCGAGAACCCGGGGCGCATGTACAACCCCTTGTTCATCTACGGTGGGGTCGGTCTGGGCAAGACCCACCTGATGCACGCGGTCGGCAACCTGATCAAGCAGAACGACCCCTCGGCACGGGTGCTCTACATGCACTCGGAAGGCTTCGTGGCAGAGATGGTCAAGGCCCTGCAGCACGGGACCATCGAACACTTCAAGCTGCGCATGCGCGGGGTCAATGCCTTGCTGATCGACGATGTGCAGTTCTTTGCTGGCAAGGAGCGTTCGCAGGAGGAGTTTTTCCACACCTTCAATGCCCTGTTCGAGACCCGCCAGCAGATCGTGCTCACCAGCGACCGCTTTCCCAAGGAGGTGGACGGCCTGGAAGA
>CAYMWJ010000100.1:0-5524 GCA_964394235.1 uncultured Sedimenticola sp.
GAATTTTCACGAGACCATCGTGAATACTCCTTTTAAAACAACAACTTAATGATACCCTCGTGGCGTCATGCATGCAAGGGGATAATCTGACAAAGTAGAATTATTCGTGAAGCGCGTATACAACGTTACGGGTCTTGGCAGCAACCTGGACTCACAAGGCTACTGACGATCATTGTGATCCTTGGCGCGCCTCCAACCAGAGCCGCACCCTGGCCCGCCGCCCCTGACCATCGATCAGAACGACCCTCGCCTGCCCCGGCCCCTTTGGTTTCCATTGAACCCGCCCGGACAGACTGCCACCCGGTACGATTTCGCCATCGATAACCCAGTGATAGGGACGCGTTCCCCCCTGGGCTTTGAGCACGATGATGGATGACTCATTCCAAGGCAGGCGGCTCTCATCGGGAGGAAACACTATTCTGGGCCGATCATCGCCTCTCTGTTCGGGCGAAAGCCACTGAAGATGGCGCGGCAGCTGGGCGTGGCCGGCCAGTATCACGCCCGCCGGGGGCTCGGGATCGGCAGGTTCTTCCGCAGGCAGCAGTTCGAAAACGGTGAACAGCAGGGGGGCCGCGCTGTTTGCGCCGGTACGCCCATTGCTTGCGCCACCGTCCGGACGCCCAACCCACACGCCCACAGTGTACCGCGCGTCGTAACCAATGGCCCAGGCATCCCGGAAGCCGTAAGAGGTGCCCGTCTTGTAACGAATGGCCCGGGTATTGGCGAAACCTTCCGGAGGAGGCACCTCTTTGAGCACGTTATCCAAATACCAGACCGCAACCGGGCTGAGCAGTTTCTGCTCAGGATGCGTTTCACCCGCCTCGAAGCTCAAGGCCCGAAAACGGCCGCCGCGGGCCAGCGAGGCGTACAGCGCCACCAGATCCTGCAGCCGGATGCCCGCTCCACCCAGCGCCACCGCCAGCCCGGGCTCCTGGCCTGGCGGCAGACGCAGGGTGACGCCCACCTCGTTGAAACGCCACAGCAAAGGCTTCACGCCGATCCGGCGCAAGGCTTTTACCGCCGGAATGTTCAGAGAACGCCGCAACGCTTCGCGCAGGCTGACCACACCATGAAATTTACGGTCGTAGTTGGCGGGCCCGAAGACGCCGGCGCGGTACTTTTCATCACGCACCCAAGTCTCGGGATGCATCTTCCCGGTCTCAAACCCCAGGCCGTAGATGAAGGGTTTGAGCGTGGAACCGGGCGAGCGCACTGCGCGGGTCAGATCCAGCTGGCTCTGACACAGCCAATCACCCGAGCCCAGATGCGCCCTGACCTGCCCGCTTTCATTTTCCACGACCAACACCGCCAAGCTCTCTCCCGGCAGCAGCCTGTACCGCCGCGCCAGATCACGAAGACGGCGTTGAAGACGGGCGTCCAGCGTGGTCCGCACCTCGTTTTTATCCGGATGCAGCCGGTGCAGGCGCGCGGTCAGGTGCGGCGCCAGAAAAGGCCTGAGCTCACCCCGGCTGGGAACCGGACGGCTTTGCGCCACCCTCAGGGTCTGGCGGTCGAGCAAGCCCTTTTTATAAAGCCTTTGCAATACGAAGTTCCTCGCCCTGCGCGCCGCTTCCGGATGACGGTCCGGCCGCCTGGTTTCCGGCGACTGCGGCAGGGCGATGAGCAGCGCTATCTCGGAAGGAGTCAAACGCCGCGGCTCCTTACCGAAATAGGCCAGGGAAGCGGCGCGTATCCCCTGCAGGTTACCGCCATAAGGCGCTAAGGTCAGGTAAAGTTCGAGAATCTCCCGCTTGTCCAGCACCCGCTCCAGCCTGACGGCCTGGACCATTTCAACCAGCTTGCTGACCAAGGTGCGCGGCCTGGGTTGAAGCAGGCGAACGGTCTGCATGGTCAGGGTGGAGGCCCCCGACACCACGCGGCCTTCGCTGATCCACTGCCACAAGGCGCGAACCAGCGCCCACGGGTCTACCCCTGAATGGCTCCAGAAGCGTTGATCTTCACAGGCCATCAACCAATCGAGATAACGGGAGTCGATGGCGTCCAGGTTGGCGGGCAGACGCCAGAAACCGTCCCGGGTAAGCCGGCGCCCCAACACCCGCCCCACCCTGTCCAGCAGTTGAAAGCTGTACTCCAGCCGGTCGAGGGGTGGCGACGGCACCGGGGCCGCCCGGAAACCCAGCAGGCTGCCGCCCGCCAACAGGCAGCCCGCCACGATCAGCGCCAGCGCCTTGCGCCTCATCATGCCGCAAAAGGCTCCCAAGCACCGCACGCCCACCGAACCACTATCATCTTCCAGGATATCGACCGGTCTTTGGGTGTTGTTGAAAAAACCGCTCCCTCATTCAGGAAGTCACGGTCCGACCACCAGGGTGCTCTGCCCGGAGCGCGCCCGCAAATGGGGCTTGTACATGTCCTCCACTTCGGCGTCCGGCCAGCGATAACGCCCCGGCGTTGTCGCACGCGCAAGATAAGCCACGGTAAAACGGGCGTCACGCTTCCAGCCCCCTTCGACATCCAGCGCCGCTACAAAACGGTCGTCCAATACATCCACATACCGGGTTCTGCTCAAGGCGGGCAGCCAGCCGATCTTCTCCACTTTCATACCGCCGCGCAGGCGCGGATTTTCCGCCTCCAGTCCTGCTGGAAAAGGATCGACGAGCAGCGCCGGGTGATGTGCTCCATCCGTCACCCGGCCCTCAAGCACCACCACCACCATTTGCCCCTGCTTCAGCCGTCCGCCATCGATCTTTTTGCCATCCAACGTATAGAAACTGCGTGTCAGGCTGAAACCGTTGTCGGCCGGTGCAGGCGGTTTCTTTGGCGCCCCCTCCTGCATCAACGTGATCCAGATCGGCCGGCTGCCGCTGTTTTCGATCACGTGGACCTGTTCCAGATCACCCGGCCGGAAGCGTAATGCACGGTGCTCCACCCGCACATCCGGCCCGCCATCCAGCCGATAGGTGATCTCCGCGCTCCGGGGAACCCCCCGCGCCGCCAGCACCATCCAGGCCTTCTCCTGGGTGGATAGCCACTGGCGCCGAGCCTGACGGTTCACCAATTCGTGGATCAAGGGGGCCTCGTCGCCATATTCCGGTCCCGCACGGTGCAGCAGGGCGATCACCGCCGCCAGATCGCGAAGCGGCGAGCCGTAGTCCTCCCAGTCCAGCCTTCTCGGCCAGGAAGCCAGCGCACGGGCGAAAGCCGCCTTCGCCTGTCCGGCCTGACCATACATCGCCAGGGCCGCTCCCAACTGGGCAGCGGCCAGACGGGTGGGCAGCTTATGAAGCGCCGTGCCGTAGAAATAGCGCAGCTCCTCGACCTTGGCGCGGCCGGCCAGCGCCAGGACATAATGTCCGTAAGCCTGCACGGCAAGCCATTCGGCCTCCCTGTTCGGAGAGGCGGACCCTGCTTCGGCCAGCAGATCCCGCTCGACCCATTTCAGCCCCCGCTCAAGGAAATACTCCGGCACTTCCACCCCCATGCGGCGCGCTTCGAGCAGAAACTCCAAGGCATACAGGCTGGCCCAGCGCGCCACATCACCATACCCCGACCAGAGGCCGAATCCCCCCTCGGGCTGCTGTTTTTCGAGAATGCGCCTGACAGCCGATTCCACGGCCCGGTCAACGCCGGGATCGGCTGGCAGCCCCCAGCGACTTGCCAGCTCGTTGAAAAACAAAAGGGGGTAGGCGCGGCTCGTCAACTGCTCCAGGCATCCGTAAGGGTAGCGCTCCAGTTCCGCCAGCAGGCCGGCCACATCCAGCCCCGGGGTGGCGGCGAGCTGAACCTCCAGACGGGCCGACCGCCGATAAAACTCGTCCAGAAGCGCCCCATCAAGCACCATCTTTCCTCCGGGTTCGAGGCGCCTGTAGAGCCGCCGCACCACCGGGAGCGCCGGCGCGCGCACGCCCAGCGTCAGGCGGCTTTCGTACCGATACCCGTCAGGACCGCTCACCACCAGACTCAGATATCCATTGCCCGGATCGCGCGCCTGCACGGGAAAGCTCAACACACGTTTTTCTCCCTGTTTCAACGCCACTTCGGCCAGGCCGGCCCCACCGCCCAACGCCACGCTCTCTCCGGCGCTCAGCTCGATTCGATAGCGCCCCTCGGGCGCCTCCATGTTCCGCAGCAACAGCGTGACCCGGCTGTGATCGCCCACCGTCATGAAGCGCGGCAGGGATGCCGACACCACCAGCGGATCGGTCACCCGCAGCGGCTTCTCCGCAACGCCCAGCCGGGTCCGGCTCCAGGCCACCGCCATCAACCGCAACCGCCCGTTGAAATCAGGCAGTGGGAGCTCGACCTCGGCACGCCCCCGCTCATCCATTTCGACCCGGCCGCTGAAGAGGGAGATGACGCGGATGTTGCTCTCCGGCATGCCCCGCCGCCCGGAGGCCCCCGCGCCATTGCGCAACCGCCCGGGCCGCTCGTCCGGGACATGCACGATCCGGCCGTACAGGTCGCGCAGTTCAGTCGCCAGACGCCGCTTGCCGAAGTAATAATCGAACGGGTCCGGCGTCCGGTAATCGGTGAGCCGCAACACCGCTTCGTCCACAGCCGCCAGCGTCAGCCAGACCAGTTCCCCGGGAGCGTGTCCCTCCACCCGCACCGGCACCGTCAAAAGCCGGCGCGGCCGCGTTACTTCGGGTGTATCGATAGAGAGCTCCAGGCGTTTCGAACGCCTCTCCAGGCTCATCCAGATCACGCCCACCGCGCGCGAGATCCTGCCTGCTCCCTCTTTTCCGGGACGGTAAACGCTTACCAGAGCATAAGCCCCCGCGCCCCACGCCTGATCCGCACGCAGACTCAATTCCGCTCTGCCATCAGGCAAATCGAAATGGCGCACTTCATGTATCCGGTCAGTGGCCACCACCAGCGTGGCCGATCCCGGAAAAGGCGACTCCACGTTCAACCGGACCATCTCGCCCGGCTTATAACTGGATTTGGAAAGCTTCAGCGTCACCGCGTCCGGCACATCGGCCCGGCTCGCCCGCTGCTCACCGGCCTGAAAAGCGAAACTGGTCAAAATATTCCGCTTTTTATCGAAAACCTCCAAGCGGTAGCGACCCGCCTCCACCCGGACAGTGAGACGATGGGGACCACGGCCATCCAAGGCCACTGCGCCCTGATGCCGAACCTGTTCCGTCTCCACCGCCTCATAGCCCCACTCTCCATTCTTGTAGAACCACTGATAATCCTTGTGAACAGCCACCAGACGCCAGTTCAGCTCCCGCACAGGGCGTCGCCGTCCCTGATGATCCAGAGCGATGATCCTGAAGGACGCCTCGGCGCCCGCGGCCACCCGACCGTTTTCAAAATCGGGCGCAATACCCAGGTAATAAGGCAGGTGACGCAGCGGAATCCGAGTGACAGCGCTCACGATCCGTCCATCCACATCAGCGACCTCGGCCCGCAACCGGGCCCGCAAGGGGAAACGCGCTTTGGGAGCCGACTCCAGCTTCAACGCAAGGGTCGCCCGCCCCCCCGCATCGGTCTTCACCCCGGACAGCTCCAGCGGTTCGTCGCCAACCTCGCTCTTTTCCGGCAAAAAGCGATATCCCTT
>CAYMWJ010000101.1:0-5514 GCA_964394235.1 uncultured Sedimenticola sp.
GGTGCGTTCAAATGACTGCATGAAAGCTTGCAGCGAGTCCAGGCGCACGCCGACATGCACGAAGCCCACTTCCTCGCCGCTCAGACGCAACGGGAAGCCCAGTCGATAGATCCCGTCAGAAGAATCCTGTTCCAGGGTGGTCGAAGGTTCGGTCTCGACGTGCGGCGCCGGACCAAGCTCGACCAGCACGCGGTCTTCGGTATCGTCCACCACCAGCCAGGCCAGTGAAGGGTTGGCCTCCATGATTTCGTTCACGCGGCGCTTGAGTGAGCCCATGTCCTCGGCAAACAGGGGCGGGGCGAGCACCGAATTGATCAGGGCGCGAATCGGCTGGATCTGGGTCTCGAACTGACGCTCGGCATGATGCTTCATGCTCGAGTTGAGTACCCACCCCCCCACAGTGAACACCAGCAACTGGACCCCAATCACCGGCAACAGGATGCGCAGAGTCAGAGAACGAACTATGCGCATCTCAGCCCCCCTCGAGCGCCAACTGGATACGCGCCAGGTAGTGATCGAGCAGCGCCAGGTCGGCCGGCTCGATCATGCGTACCCCACCCAACCCCGTGGCACTGAAATAGGCTTTGCCCTCGTGCGTGCCGGCGAAGGCGTGAAGCGCCTTGCGCAGGCGTTCACGTATTTCCGGAGCGAGCCGGGAGTGGGCCATCAGCGCAAAACCGGGGATGGAGGCGGAACGCCCGATGACCTGCAGGTGCTCCTTTCCCGGGGCATCGTAACGCAACCAGGTAGGACGACCGATGGCGGCGGCATCGGCATCGCCGCGAAGCACCGCATACAGGGCCTGATCGTGCGTGCGACGGGGCATGATGGCGAGATCCCTGCCCGGCTTCAGCCCTAGGCCCTCCAGGGTCTCGAGGGCCATCTGGTGAATGATCGCCAGGCGCGGTGGCAGGGCCAGGCGCTTGCTCCGCAGATCGACGAGTCGCCGGATACCCGTGTCCCGCAGAGCGACGAACACGGCTTGCGAGCGATTGACCGTCACCCCCAGCCAGTAATAGCCCGCCTTCCGCTCGGCCACCCGCCCGAGGTGCGGGGCGGTGATGAGCAGGTCGTAACGACCTTCGGCTGTGCGCCGCCTGAAGGTGCGAAAATCCGGCGCCGACACCAGGCGGATGTGCAGCCCGGTGGTCTTCGCCAGGTAGTCCTTCAGCGGACGGTGCAGAGCAACCAGTTGCTCGGCAGAGAAATAGGGGAAGACACCCAGACGCAGGGTCCCGGCCAGGCACGGGACACTCAGGCAGAACAGCAGCAGGCCCGTCACGAATCGGTGGCAACGGCGGATTTCGATGAGAGCCAAGGACGCTTCTCCCGGTACTTCAGTCACTCCGCCGACGGGCGCGCGGATGCGCCTGATCATAGACCTGTGCCAGGTGCTGGAAATCGAGATGCGTGTAGATTTCCGTGGTCGCGATATCGGCATGCCCGAGCAGTTCTTGAACCGCGCGCAGCTCGCCCGAGGACTCCAGCAGATGGCTGGCGAAGGAATGCCGCAGCCTATGCGGATGGACATGCTCAGGCAGCCCCTGGCGGCGGGCATGCAGGGCGACACGCTGCTCGATACCGCGCGGCCCCAGGCGGCGGCCATGACGACCCACGAACAGTGCCGGCTCATCCTGGTGCGCCATCTGCTCACGCACCTGCAACCAGTCTGCGATGGCCTCGCGCGCCTTGCTGCCCACCGGCACCTCACGCTCCTTGCAGCCCTTGCCGGTCACCCGCAGCAGGGCATCCGCTTCCGGCAGGTCGCTGACATCCAGCCCCGCCAGTTCGGACAGCCGCAATCCGCTGGAGTAGAAGAGTTCGAGGATGGCGCGGTCGCGGCGCGCCAGTGGGTCATCGCCGGGAAGGTCCATCAGGCGGCCGATCTGGTCCACGTCGAGGGCCGCGGGCAGGCGATGGCCAGCCCGCGGCGCGCGTACCTCGGTGACCGGGTTGATGCGGACCCGGGATTCGCGCACCAGGAAGGTGAACAGGCCGCGCAATGCCGAGAGCCGGCGCGACAGGCTGCGTGCCGACAGTCCCTGTCGGTGAGCGGCTGCGGCATAACGGCGCAACTGCTGGGCATCGGCACCCTGCCAGGGCGGCAAACCGTGCTCCTGGCACCAGGCGAGGTAGTGTTCGAGATCGCGACGGTAGGCATCCAGGGTGCGTGGTGACAGGCGGCGCTCGAAACGGAGATGATCCAGATAGTCTCGCAACCAGCCTTCTTCGATGGCGACGTTCATGATCCGGGACTGGAAACCGCACTCAGGGTGGCACTGACGATGTCCGCCAGGCGTTTGAGGAAATCCACACTCTTCTCGGCATGAAAACGCTGCGGATCACGGCTGCCGATCGCCAGCACACCGACCAGCGGCGGGGCATGCAGCGGGATCAGGGCCACCGAGGCGGTCTCGGCGGCCTGCGAGCCGAACAGGTAGTTCAGCTGCTCGGCGGGCAACCTGCCGCAGCTCGGACGCTCACGTTCGATGAAGTCGGTGAACATCGCCGGACCACGCTGCGCCTTGTGCGCCGCCAGTTCCTCGGCGGAGAAGAGCTTCATTTCCACCGCGTCGGCACGAAACAGGTTGCGCAACTCGTCCTGCAGGGTGTTGAGGACCTCGTCGAAGGTACGGGCCTCGATCAACGCCAGGGTGAGCCGATGCAGGCGCCGTGCCAGGGTGTCGTTCTCGCGAGCGATGGCGACCAGTTCGACGAGCTGGTCGTGCAGGCGCTGATTCTGCTCGCGCAGGATGTGCACCTGACGCTCGATCAACGAGATCGCATTGCCGGTGGGATGCGGGATGTCGATTTCGGCCAACACCTCGGGGTGACGGACCAGAAAGTCCGGGTGGGCGATCAGGTAGTCGGCGACCACCTGTTCCAGGTCGGTGTCCGCCGGCTTGTCGTCGTGCTGCAGGCTCATAACGCGATGTCGCCCTCGAATACCTCGGTGGCCGGACCGGTCATCCAGACGGGCTGACCTTCTCCGTCCCAGCTTATCACAAGATCTCCCCCCGGCAGGTGGACCGTCACCGGTGCGTCCAGCAGTCCGCGCAGGCGACCGGCAACCACCGCGGCACAGGCCCCGGTACCGCAGGCCAGGGTCTCGCCGGCACCGCGTTCCCAGACACGCAGATCGATCTCGTGCCGGTTGCGCACCGCCATGAAGCCCACGTTCACCCGCCTGGGAAAGCGCGGATGGTGCTCGATCCGCGGCCCCAGGGTCTCGACCGGGGCGCTGGCCACCTGGTCTACCAGCAGCACCGCGTGCGGGTTGCCCATCGATACCGCACTGAGGGTGACCTCGTCGCCGCCATCCAAGACCAGGGGGTAGATGGTGGCACGCTCCTCTGCCTCGAAGGGCAGATCGGCCGGCTCCAGCGAGGGAGGCCCCATGTCCACCCGCACCTGACCGTCGTCGAGCACCTGGAGCGCGATGGGACCCGCGGCGGTGCCGACCGGGATCACGTCCTTGTCGGTGAGCCCGTGGTCGCGCACGAAACGGGCGAAACAGCGCGCGCCGTTGCCGCACTGTTCCACCTCGGAGCCATCGGCATTGAAGATGCGGTAATGGAAGTCGGTACCCGGCAGGCGTGGCGGCTCGACCAGCAGGATCTGGTCGCAACCCACACCGAAGCGACGGTCGGCGAGGTGGCGCAATTGTTCAGGCCGCAGTGCGACCGGGCGCTGTGTGGCATCGATCACCACGAAGTCGTTACCCAGACCTTGCATCTTGCTGAAATGCAGTTGCATGTATTCCTCCGCTCGGTCCGCTCCGGCCAGGTAGCCACGCGCCGCCCAGTGCCGGTCGCCGACCATGCTCACCTCCAGCCCGCACAGACGATGGGCATATCGGCCGGGCCGCAACCCAGATCCAGTGTGCGACCGCGCAGGCCCTGCGGCACCACCAGTTGCCGCAGCAGGCGGATGAACAGCGCGTTGGCCTCGCTGAAATCGGCCTCGGCATAGGCGGCAGCCTGTACCGGGTCGTCCATCGGCTCCTCGGGTTCGGGCACACGCTGCATCAGGGGAGTACGGCCTCGCGCCCGAACAGGTCGTCGAGGGTCTCGCGCGGGCGTGCCAGGTGCACACGCCCGCCATCGACCAGCAGCTCCGGCGGGCGCGGTCGGCTGTTGTAGTTGGAGGCCATGGTAAAGCCGTAGGCTCCGGCCGAACGCACCGCCAGCAGACTGCCTTCGCGCAGGGTGAGCCGGCGCTCCTTGCCCAGGAAGTCGCCGGTCTCGCACACCGGGCCGACCAGATCCCAGGTATCGGTCTCACCTTCGGGGTGCTGTTCCACGCTGACGATCTCCTGCCATGCCTGGTACAGCGCGGGGCGCAGCAGGTCGTTCATGGCCGCGTCGACGATGGCAAAGTTCCGTGCCTCGGTGCGCTTGAGGTATTCGACCCGTGTGAGCAGCACACCCGCGTTGGCAGCAATGGCGCGCCCCGGCTCGACGAACAATTCGCACTCGAGATCACCCAGGCGCTGCGCCAGCGCCGCGGCATAGTCGCCGGGCTCGGGCGGGGTCTCGTCACGATAGCGCACCCCGAGCCCCCCGCCCAGATCCAGGTGGTCGATGGCGATGCCAGCGTCGCGCAGGCGCCCCAACAGCTCCAGCACACGGTCGAGGGCGTCGAGAAAGGGTGACAGTTCGGTGAGTTGCGAACCGATGTGGCAGTCGATGCCCGAAACCGCCAGGTGCGCACTCTCGGCAGCGCGCCGGTAGATGCCCTCGGCCTGTGCGATGTCGATGCCGAACTTGTTCTCGCGCAGGCCGGTGGAGATATAAGGGTGGGTCTTGGCATCCACGTCCGGGTTGACACGCAGCGCCACCGGGGCCTGCACCCCGTGCGCCGCGGCGACCGCCTCCAGGCGCGCCAGTTCGGGAACGGATTCCACGTTGAAGCAGCGGATGCCGACCTCCAGCGCGCGCGCCATCTCGTCGGCGCGCTTGCCCACCCCGGAGAACACCACCCGGCCCGCGTCACCGCCCGCGGCCAATACCCGCTCCAGCTCGCCTGCCGAGACGATGTCGAAGCCCGAGCCCAGGCGCGCCAGCACGTTCAACACCGCCAGGTTGGAATTGGCCTTCACCGCGTAGCAGACCAGGTGTGGCCGGTCGGCAAAAGCCGCGTCGAAGGCGCGCCAGTGACGCTCCAGGGTGGCGCGGGAATACACATAGGCCGGGGTCCCATGGCACTCGGCGATCACGCGCAAGGGGACCTCTTCGGCATGCAGCTCGCCGTCGCGGTACGCGAAATGGTCCATCTCAGCGCGCCTCCTGGGGGGCGTCCGTGTGATCGGGCAGGTACAGCGGTCCGCGCTGGCCACAGGCACTCAGCAGCACGAGGCTCAGCAACAGGAGGAACAACAGGCGCATGACGGCAATCCGTGAAAGACTGAACGAAAGCCAAAGTATAAAAGGAACCTCTGAACAAGTCCCTCCCCCGCTTGCGGCTGATCTTTACCCATAAGTTCGCTGGACACCGGGCGGGCTGCGACCGGTG
>CAYMWJ010000102.1:0-5467 GCA_964394235.1 uncultured Sedimenticola sp.
TTGTAGCATATAACAGCATGTTCTTCTATGAATTAGAGCAACAGCTGAAACCCTTCACGCACCTGTCCGCCTGCTCCCAGCCGAAGGCCTCGCACAGGCGTTGCCACTCGGGCTCGGGACGGGCGTGCAGGCACAGGCGTTCGCCGTTGGCCGGGTGGGTCAGGCACAGCCGCTGCGCGGTGAGCATCAGGCGGTGGATGCCGAAGCGCTCACGGAAGAAGCGGTTGTGGCGGCCGTTGCCGTGCGTGGTGTCGCCGATCAGGTGATGCGAGATGTGCTTGAAGTGTCGGCGGATCTGGTGCCGCCGGCCGGTCAGGGGCTCGACCGCGACCAGGGAGTAGCGCGAGGTCGGGTAACGATCGACCGGCTCCGGCAGCTCCACCCGGTGCAGGCGGCGATAGCGGGTGATCGCCGGTTGCGGACGGCCATGTCCCTCCTCGTCGCGTACCGGGTGGTCGATCACCCCTTCTGCGTCTGTCCAGCCGCGTACCAGGGCGCGGTATTCCTTCTCGACCTCGTGGCGTTCGAACTGCCCGGCCAGCGCCTGTGCGGTCGCCGGGTCGAGCGCGAACAGCAGCACCCCCGAGGTGGCGCGGTCGATGCGGTGTACCGGCCACACTCGGCGACCGAGCTGGTCGCGCAGCTGTTGCAGCGCGAACACCCGGTCGCGCGAGAGCGGGCTGCGGTGCACCAGCAGCCCACTGGGCTTGTGGATGGCGACCAGGTGATCGTCGAGGTAGAGGATGGGCAGCGACATGATGCGCCCATTGTGACACGTTGACTGCTGGCTGGAGGATGTCGGGTATTCGCGCTATGGTTCGGTCATGTCGCTGCGAACCCGCATCCTGCTGTTTCTGTTCATCTTTGCCCTGGTGCCCCTGCTCATGGCGGTGGTCATCAATCTGCCGCTGGTGCTCGAGCGGGTGGACAGTTTCTATCGCCAGTCCTTCCTGCAGAACCTGCGCCAGGACTTCCGCGACCTCGACCAGCACCTGGCCAGTCGTGACGCCAACGTGCGCCTGCTCGCGCGCCTGCCCGAGCCCTCCTTGCTGGGTGACGAGGGGGCGGCCGCCTCGGTGCGGGTGGATTTCGACCGCGCGCGCTACACCGCCTGGATCAACCGTATCCTCGATCAGGAACGCGACATCATCGAGATCCGTTTCCTCGATGCCGCTGCGCGCGAGCGCTTCTGGCTGGCACGTGATCCGGCCAGCAGCCTGTGGCTGGCCCCGCCGGACCCCTTGCCGCCCTTGCCCGAGGAACAGTTGCAGGCCATTCGCTCCGGCATCGTGCAGGACGTAGCCTACAGCCCGGTGCGCGTACACCTGGATGCCGCCGACCCGCGCCGCATCGTCAACCTGCAGATGATGGGGCCGGTGCGTGCCAAGGGCGAGTACCGGGGTGCGGTGGTCATCACCATCGACATCAGTGACCTGGTGCGCCGTGATCCCCACACCCTCTGGGTGCTCGATGACGGCAGCTATCTGCGTCTGCCCGGCATGGCGCGCTCGTCCGGCAGCGCTTTTACCGACCATCCCGGACTGGAGGCCCTGTTCACCCAGCGCAAGCCGGTGCTCTGGGAGAGTGCGGGACGGCGCATGATCTGGGTGCCCATGTTCGTCACCGAGTCGGGGCGGCCACTGTGGGTCGGTCGCGAGGTGGACCTGGCCCCGCTGGAGGCCTTCCGCAGCGAGCTGGTCAAGCGCGTGCTGGTGATCGTGTTCGGGCTGATCCTGCTGCTGCTGATCGCCGCCCGCATCCTCGCGCGCCGAGTGGAGCAGATCGGCAGCGAGCTGTTCCAGGGCATCCGCACCACGCTCGAGAGCGCCAGCCCGGTGACCTTCGACTGGCGAGACACCCGTGAGCTGGAACAACTGTCCGCCGACCTGACCCGTCTGTCGCAGCGCCATGCCATCCAGGCGCGGCGTCTGCAACGTTCGATGCGCGAGCTGGAGCAGAGCAACCGCTACAAGTCGGAGTTCCTGGCCAATGTCAGCCACGAGCTGCGCACCCCGCTCAACTCCATCCTGCTGCTGTCGAAGATGCTCTCCGGCAAGGACTCCGGGCTGTGCGAGGAACAGCGTGAGCAGGCGCGGGTGATCCACAAGGCGGGCAGTGACCTGAAGAACCTGATCGACAACATTCTCGACCACTCGCGCATCGAGGCCGGCAAGGTGGTGGTGCATTGCGAGGAGGTCGAGCCCGAGCTGCTGCTCGAAGAGGTGCGCGAGCTGATGCAGCCGCAGTTCGACCAGAAGGGCCTGCGCCTGGTGGTCGAGCGGCAGCCAGGCACCCCGCCGTCGATACGCAGCGATGCCGACAAGATCCGCCAGATCCTCAAGAACTTCATCTCCAATGCCCTGAAGTTCACCGACAGCGGCGAGGTGTGCCTGATCGCGCGCCCGGCGCCGGCACCTTATGCCATCGAGTTGGCGGTGCGCGATACCGGCATTGGCATCCCGCAGGACAAGCAGGCGCACATCTTCGAGGCCTTCCAGCAGGCCGACGGTTCGACCAGCCGGCGCTATGGCGGCACCGGCCTGGGGTTGACCATCAGCCGTCAGCTGGCGCGCCTGCTCGGCGGCGATCTGCGGCTGCGCAGTACGCCTGGTCAGGGCTCGGAATTCTCGCTGTTGCTGCCCCTGCGCTGTGACGCGGAGGCCCCGGATAGCGGTGTTGCGGAGGACGAAACGTCGGTGGCGGCGGCGGATGGGGCCGTCGTCGGGAGTGAGCCGCCGGAACCGTCCGAGGCGGCCACCGTCCCCGACCTGCGTGGATGGCAGGCCCTGCTGGTCGAGGCCGATGTGCGCACCCAGTTGCGGCTGAGTCAGGCGCTCAACGGCTGGGGGGCGGAGGTGTCGCTGGCCTGCGATGCCGAGGAGGCGCTCGAGACCCTGGACGAGGGCAGGGGGGTGGCATTGGTGGTACTCGATCCCCATCTGGTGGACGCACGCCTGTGTGATAGGATCGGCGCGACACGGGCGGACGGCCCCGCGCCCCTGCTCGTGGTGTTGGGCGAGGTCCCGCCGGATAGCTGCGTGGCGGACCGGGCGGATGGCCGGGTGTTGCCGCGACCGCTGGACCTGGAAGCCCTGCGCCAGCTCCTGCTCGCATGGAATCAGCCCGTGGAGAATGCATGAACAAGCCCTACGAGGGATTCAGGCTCCTCGCCGTAGACGACAACCCGGACAACCTGTTCACCCTGCGCACCCTGCTGTCGCGGCACATGGGAGTGGAGATCCTGGAGGCGCGCAGCGGGACCGAGGCACTGGAGATCGCCCAGGCCCATCCCGACATCGATCTGATCATCCTCGATGTACAGATGCCCGAGGTCGATGGCTTCGAGACCGCGCAGCTGCTCAAGGCGCGCAAGAAGACGCGTGACATCCCCATCATCTTTCTCACCGCCGCCTTCAAGAGCGAGGAGTTCCAGCAGCGCGGCTACGAGATCGGCGCGGTGGACTATCTGCTCAAGCCGATCGACGACAACCAGCTCATCAACAAGGTCAGTACCTATTTCCGGCTGATCGAGAAGGAGCGCCAGCTCAACCAGATCCTCGAGCAGAAGGTGGCCGAGCGCACCGCCGAGCTGCAGAAGGCGAACCAGCACCTGCGCAAGATTGTCGAAAACATGGGCGAGGCGCTGTTCGTGCTCTCGCCCGACGGTCGGATCAAGGAGGCCAACCCGGCGGCGCAGCGCCTGCTGGGCTATTCCGAGGCCGAACTCCAGGGCATGTCCATCGGCGATGTGTTCGAGGAGGAGGGCGAGGAGCAGGCCAACGCCTTCATGGGCACCTGGCTGGAGGCCCTGATCCGCAGCGGAGCGCTCAAGGACATCGAGGCGGCGCTGATCGATCGCAACGGCGAGCGGGTGCCCATCCTGTTCTCGCGCACCGCGATCACCAACGAGGCGGGCGAGATCGAGGGGATCCTGTGCATCGCCAAGAACATGCGCGGTTACCGCAAGGTGGACTGCGAAGATTGAACGTGGCTGCTATGATTCGCAGGTTGGCATTCGCGAATATTCTCAAGAGGTGGTGGTCAAGATGAGTGAGCAGGAACCCGCCAAGCCCACGCCGGTGGACGAAGACCCGACCCTGGCGGCCAATGCCCTCAAGGCACTGGCGCACCCGCTGCGCTGGAAGATCGTCTGCACCCTGGGCGACAAGGAGATGTCGGTGGGTGAGATCGTGGCGCATACCGGTACCTCACAGAGCAACATCTCGCAGCACCTCGAACAGTTGCGCAACAAGAACATCCTCACCTCGCGCAAGGAAGCCAACCGCATCTACTACCGGATACGCAACGGCAAGCTGCTGGAACTGATCGGCACCATGCGCAGTGTGCTCTGCCCGGCCAACCTCGACGATCGCTACCAGGGTCCTGAACAGGACTGAACCCGGAACCGCGTGCGGCTCGAAGACCACTATCGCCAGCGTCTGGCCCGCGCCGGGCATGCCCCCGACGCCCACCAGCTGGCCGCGCTCGAGGCCTTGCAGGCACTGGGCGAGCGCCTGCAGGCTGCGCAGCCGTCGGCATGGCGTCGCTGGATGGGAAAGCGCGCCGTGCCACCAAAGGGTGTCTATCTGTGGGGCAGTGTCGGACGCGGCAAGACCTGGCTGATGGACCTGTTCTTCGAGCTCGCCCCCGAGCCGCGCCGCCAGCGCTGGCATTTCCATCGATTCATGCAGCAGGTGCATGCACGCCTGGCCGGGCTGCGCGAGCGCGACCCCCTGCAACGAGTGGCCCGGGAGATGGCGCGCGAGGCACGCCTGCTGTGCCTGGACGAGTTTCACGTGAGCGACATCGGCGATGCCATGATCCTCGCCGGCCTGTTGCGCGCCCTGTTCGCGCAGGGCGTGGTGCTGGTCACCACCGCCAATGTGCCGCCGCGCGAGCTCTACCGCGACGGTATACAGCGTGCCAGCTTCCTGCCGGCGATCGACCTGCTGGAGCAGCATCTCGAGGTGGTGGAGCTCGGTGGCGAACGCGACTTCCGGCGCGAGATCCTGGCCGGGGCGGCCGTCTATCACTGTCCTGCAGACGCAGCGGCCGATGCGGCCATGGCCAGCGAGTTCGAGCGCATCGTCGGAGAGGCAGCGCTCGACGGGCCGCTGGAGGTCAATGGCCGCCCCATGCCTTGCCGACGTCGCGCCGCAGGGGTGGTCTGGTTCGACTTCGAGGCCTTGTGCGGGCCGCCGCGCAGCCAGCACGACTATATCGAGCTGGCGCGTACCCATCACACCGTGTTTCTGTCCAGTGTGCCGCTGCTGGGGGCTTCGCGGGATGACCGCACCCGGCGTTTCATCTTCCTGATCGACGAATTCTACGACCGGCGGGTCAAGCTGGTGATGAGCGCGGCGGCGCGTCCGGAGCGTCTCTACCAGGGCGAGCGCCTGGCGTTCGAGTTCCAGCGCACCATCAGCCGCCTGTACGAGATGCAGCGGTCGGACTGGCTGGCCTTGCC
>CAYMWJ010000103.1:0-5356 GCA_964394235.1 uncultured Sedimenticola sp.
CCCGGCGCTACGGCGGCAACGCCAAGATCGTCGAGGTGCCCCCCGGCCCGCCGGTACTCTCGCCACTGGTGGCCGAGGTCTATGGTCTGGACTACGTCGGCCAGGTGAAGGCGGCCAAGGCCATCCGTCAGGTGTTCGAGAGCACCGAAGACATCGTCGATGTGGACGACTCGGTCACTTATCCTTCGACCAAGGGCGTGATACTGGTCGATCGCGCCAAGGCGGCCAAGCTGGGTATCCCGCAGTCGGCCATCGTGGACGCGCTGGGCATCGTCCTGGGTGGCGAGGACATGACCTACATCCACGCCCCCAACCTGAAGTACGCGGTGCCGGTGCGGGTGCGTTACTCCGAGGGCGACCGGGCCGACCTGGGCCAGGTGCTGTCGCTGAAGGTCCGCAGTCAGACCAGTGGCAAGCTGGTGCCCCTGTCCGAGGTGGTGCGGGTCATGCCCGCGGAGCGCGAGCTGAGCATCCACCACAAGGACATGCTGCCGGTGGTCTATGTCACCGGTGACATGGCCGGCGAGATCGACAGTCCGCTCTACGGCATGTTCGCCATCTCCGAGCGCATTGGTGAGGAGCTGGGTATGGAACAGTGGTTCCTCAGCCAGCCGGAGAACCCCTACGACTACAGCATCAAGTGGGATGGCGAATGGCAGGTCACCTACGAGACCTTCCGCGACATGGGCATCGCCTACTCGGTGGGTCTGGTATTGATCTACCTGCTGGTGGTGGCACAGTTCCGTTCCTACCTGGCACCACTGGTGATCATGGCGCCCATCCCGCTGACGGTGATCGGCATCCTGCCGGGACACGCCCTGTTGGGCGCGCAATTCACCGCCACCTCCATGATCGGCATGATCGCGCTGGCCGGCATCATCGTGCGCAACTCCATCCTGCTGGTGGACTTCATCAACCAGCAGCTCGCCGAGGGCATCGCCTTCGAGCGTGCCGTGGTGCAGGCTGCGGCGGTGCGCGCCAAGCCCATTGCGCTGACCGCGCTGGCGGCCATGGCGGGCGGCTTCTTCATCCTCGACGACCCGATCTTCTCGGGCCTGGCGGTATCGCTGATCTTCGGCCTGCTGGTCTCCACCGTGCTCACCCTGGTGGTCATCCCGGTGGTGTACTACGGGGTGATGTGCAAGCGCCTGCCGACCCTGCTGGAGCGTTGCCGCACTGCCTGAGTGATCGGGAGAAAACCACAAAGCACACAAAGGACACGAAGGTCGTGGAGGCCGGGACGTGTCCAGGCCGTGCGTGGGGGGAACCGCGAAGGACGCTAAGGTTTCTGGAGGGGTAACCACGAAGGGCACGAAGGACGCAAAGGAACTTGATGAGCCCGTCCCTCCCACTTGCGGGGGGCGAGGAGGGGGCGGCGCACTATGCCCGAGGGAGGGGATCAAGCGCGCCTTGTAGGTCGGCCTTCAGGTCGACAAGGGGAGGGGTGGTGTCGGGCTGAAGCCCGACCTACGTCCGATCTGCGACCTGATCCACAGAACGTCCTGCTTCGATTCCCTTGGCGTCCTTCGTGGTTTTCCCTGGCTATCCCTCACCGGACAGAGTGGCGAGATCATCCGGCGAGTGGCGGTCGCTCAGCCATCGTCGCGCGTGCGTGCCGGGGCGCGCAGGCGCAACAGGCGCACATAGGGCAGCAGCATGGACAGGAACAGGATGAGCATCGCCAGTTGCAGGTTCTCGCGCGCCAGCCAGAGCACCAGCGCGAAGCCGATGCCCATCGACAGGGTGCAGTCGATGGCGGTGCGCCGCAGTTGGCGGACACGTTGCGCATCGGTGCTGCGGAAGGCAGTGATCAGCAGCGGCACCAGGTAATGCAGCGGGGCGTAGAAGGCGGCGACGATGAGCCAGCTCAGGGTGTCCATGCTCATCACCCGGTGAGCTTTTCGACGATGCGGAAGCCGGCCAGGTAGGTGCCGATGGCCGAGCCCAGGGTGCTGAACAGGAAGACCAGCAGGGTGCGCGAGACCCGGTTGCGCCACCAGCCCTGCCACTCGATGGTGTCGTGGCGCAGGCTGGCGAAGTCGCGTACCTGCGGCTTGCGCAGCATCAGCTCGGCGGCGGCGGTGACCATGCCGGCACCGATGGTGGGATTGAGCGAGGTGATCGGCGCGGCGACAAAGGCGGTGACGATGGTCAGCGGATGGGCCGCGGCGAACAGGCTGCCGAGTGCCGAGAGACCGCCGTTGATCAGCACCCAGTCGCCCACCAGTTGCCATCCCAGCTCGCTGCTGCGGTGGAAGCCCAGCCAGAAACCGAACAGCACCAGGGCCACGATCACCCAGGGCAGCACCTTGGGCCAGAGCGGCCTGGGGGGCAGGGCCTCGAGGCGCGTGATCTCGGCCTCGGGGTCGCTCAGCCGCGGGAGCTGTTCGGCAATGCCCTTGAGGTGCCCGGCACCGACCACGGCGAGGATGTGTCGCCCCGGGTGGCGTTGGGCCGCCAGCGCCAGTTTCGCCGCCATGTAGCGGTCGCGCTCGGCGATCAGTGGTTCGTAGAGATCCTGCCGGTCCTCGGCGAATTCGGCGAAGGCCGCCTCCAGCATGTCGCCTTCCTTGAGGCGCTCGATCTCCTTTTCGTCCACCTCCTCGCGTGAGAGCAGGCCGGCGAGCAGGCCGCTGAACAGGGTCAGGCGCTTCCACCAGCCCAGGTTGGCGGCGGTGCGCCGCAGGGTGGTGCCGATATCGCGGTCGATCAGCTCCAGGGGCAGGGCATGTGCCTCGGCGCCGGCCATGGCCGCACGCATCTCGGCGCCCGGTTCGATACCGTATTGCTCGGCCAGCCGTTGCTGGTAGGCGCCCATCGCCAAGTTGGCCGCGACCATCGCCGCTTTGCCCTCGCGGAACACCTGCATCAGGTCCATGTGCGCCAGCGCCTCGGGCTCGCTCAGCGCGTGGTGGCGGCTGGCGCAGAGCTCCACGGCGATGACCTCGTAGCGGCCGGACTCGATCAGGCGGTGCACCGCCTCGGCGCTCTTGCGCGAGACATGGGCCGTGCCCAGCAGGGTGACGGGGGTATCGCCGATGCGGGTCTCGACCAGCGGTTCGGTGGTGTCGGGGGGAGAAGGTGACGCTTGGGACATCCGGTACTCCTGGGGCGATTGACCTGCATGATACCCGAACTGCCGTGGCGCGTTCTCGGTTACCATGGGGCCTTCGTCAGTCGAGGGAGTCGTCAAATGCCGCGGATGCGCTTGCCGGTGCTGTTGTTGCTCGTCTTGTCGCTGGCCGCCTGCATGGCCACCAACCCCTATGCCCCGGTGCCCAAGGAGTTAGCCCTGCGGGTGCGTGCCTACGAGGCCATCGCGCGCTGGGGTGATCTGCTCAAACTCTATGCCTTCGTCGAACCTGGCACGAAGGTGGATCTGCCGCCGACCCTGGGTAAGGTCCGGGTCACTCATTACGAGGCCGGTGACATGCGCGAGCTGGCCGATGGGCGCTGGGCACAGATCGCAGTGATCGAATATGTGCTCACCGACCAGCAGGTGGTACGCAAGGTGATCGACCGCCAGGTCTGGCACAGCCCGGATGGCGGCAAGACCTGGTTCCGCAACCCCCTGCCACGCGAGCTGTTCCGTTGAGTGCCGACCTTGGGTGCCAGGGCTACCCCCTGACAGGGTCGGTGACCCTGTCAGGGTGAGCGGGTATTGCCGGACCGGGGTGCCTCATGCAGCAGCGGTTCGAGATAGGGGGCGACATCCGTTCCGTCCCAGGCAAAGGCGCCAAAGCCACCGTGACGGATGCGCCCGTCGCGGTCGAGCACGAAGGTGGTGGGAAAGGCATGTACTCCCCAGCGCTTGAGTGCCTCGCCCCGCTCGTCCAGCAGCACGGGAAAGCTCACGGGGTGGCTGGCCAGGAAGTCGCGCACCCGCTCGGGCGGATCGCCCACGGCCACCGCGAGGATGGTCAGCCCCTGGTCGCGGCGCGTCTGGTACAGGCGCTCCAGCGACGGGATCTCCTCGATGCAGGGTGGGCACCAGGTCGCCCAGAAGTTCACCAGCACCACCTGGCCACGTAATGAGCGCAGGTCGAGTCGTCTGCCGTCCAGGCGTGGCAGTGCCAGTTCGGGCGCGGCGCGGGGCGGTTCGTAGCGGCGCAGCAGCTCGTGGGCCTCGGCAGCACGCGGGGCCAGGTCTTCGCCGGCCATCGGTGCCGCCTCGGCTGGCAGGCCGCCCAAGGGGGCGAGCAGCTGCATCGCGGTGGCCAGCATGTCGGGCAGACGGGCGCTGGCGGCCTCTTCGGCGGGCGCCGTATCGTCGCGCAGGTGGAAGGCGTCGCGCACCCCGTCGATCACCTGCCAGGACACCGGTGCGCCGCCCTGCTCGAGTAGGCGGATCACCCGGCCGAGTCGCCAGAAGCCCCCGGCATTGCGCGGTTGCAGGATGTGGATGGGGACATTGCTGGCGGTGGTGATCGGCAGGTAGTCCGCCGCCTCACCGCCCTGCGGCGTGCGCAGGAACAGGCGTGGGCCGATGGTGATCAGCCCCGCGATGTTCGTGCCCGAGCGGCCCGTGACCTGCAAGTGGCGCAGGGCGCGCAGGGCCAGCGCCGCGGTGCGCCCCGAGGCCAGCAGGAAGACCTGCTTGCCGTTGGCTGCCGTTTGCGCGATCAGCTCGGCGACCGCCGATGGCGGAATCGTGTTGAGACTGTAGCGACCGGGCGCCAGGAACCAGCCGGCATGCAGGTCGGGCAGCCAGACCTCGATGTGACGCGCCGCCAGTGCCTCGCCCAGTGCGCCCTGGCGTGGCGAGGTGCCGAACTCCGAGGGCAGCCACAGCAGCAGGCGTGAGCCCTCGGCCGGGTAGATGTCCAGCGGCAGCTCGGTGCCGTCGTCCAGCGTGAGTACCTGTTCCTGTGGGTTGGCGATGGCCAGGGTGTTCAGGCAGAGGACCAGCAGCAGCCAGGCCAGTCTCCGGCGGCAGCGGGGTCGTGTGGCGGGGTGACCCGTGGGAAGGTGGTTCGAAGGCATTTTCCGGTTTCCGTTTTCGTGCGGCGAAAAAGACTCGTCATGGAAACATGAAAGACGGCGCAAGCGGGAGATGCTTCCATCTCGAGCCCTTTGCGCGGTGCCACGCGATGAGGAAGAGGCGCTTGCACCACAAAGCCTGCCCCCTTCCTGAGCACCCCCAAGCGGGGGAGGAACAAAGGTGTCGCGTCGGCTGGTAGAATCAGGGCCTTCTCCATCCGAGGTGTGGCATGCGAATTCCCTTCAGCGAGCTACCCGGCCGCCACGAGCGTCATTACCGGCGGCGTCTGGACAATCCCCTGTTCGATCCTCCTGCGGTGACCGAAGACGAGGCCCTGCTCGAGGTGCAGCGCCTGGACCACGAGGAGCTGCTGGC
>CAYMWJ010000104.1:0-5258 GCA_964394235.1 uncultured Sedimenticola sp.
CTGTAAGCCGGAACTCCTTCCGACAGACAAGCAAGCCGCCCCTGTGTGTTGAAGGCCCATCCCCGGGACGAATTCGCGGCGCGGACGCCGTTCCTGCCGGGCGTTTCCTTCGGACACCCTGACTGGATCCCCAACCCTGTCAGGGTATATTCCCTTGTCGCTGTCAGCGCTGGCGCCAGTTGCCCTGGCCGTCCTGGAACCACCAACCGGGCCGCGCCTCCTCGGCCCACACACGGGCGAAGGTGGCGCGGATCTGCGGCTCCCACTCGGGGTGGCCGTTGGCACGCGCGATCTCGCGGTACAGGGCGTTGCGGTCGCGGTTCTCGGCAGCCACCAGCTTCTTCAAGCGTGTGCGCTCGCGCAGCGATACCGCCTTGAGATCGCGGATGGCCACCAGTCCGTTGCGGTCGAAGCCGATGGCCCCAGCCTGGAAGAAGGGCGCCAGTTGCCGCTGGCGTTGCGCCATGCCCCGGCGCAGGCGGCTGATCGCCGGGCTGGAGATGTCGATGTCAGGCTGTGCCGCAGCCTGCGCCGGCGGCACCAGGGCGTCGAGCAGGCCCATCGCCAGGCGTGCCGGCCAGTCCGGGGCGAGCTGCGACTGCGGCTTCTCGGCAGGCGCAACCTCTTCCTTGTTACCCTTGCCCAACACGTCGCGGACGATGGTGCGCGCCGCCTCCTCGGCCGCCGCAGCGGGAAAATAGATATTGATGGTGACGCAAGAGGCCAGCAGCAGGGCCAGCACCGGCCAGGTCAGGATCGCTCGCTTGTTCATCTCCTCTCCTTCTTTCCTTCTCTCATCGCATCTGCATGCCTTCGATGCGGATCGAACGCAATCGTGCCAGCAGGTCATTCCAGGCCACCTCACGATTGCGACCGATGACGTCGATGCGCGGGATGCCCGCGCCCTTGACCAGATAATACCCTCCCTTGCCGGCGGGGATGCCATCGATCCAGGCGCGGTCGCCGCGCTGGCGGATACGCAGCTCGATGCGATCGTAGCCAAAAGTCTTGAACAGACTCAGGAAACCCGTGGAGAGCACGCCCGAGACCCCGTTGCCCAGCTCGGCCAGGTTCTCCACCGCACGCTGGCTGATGCGGTGCGGTCGGTCGTCGGCAGGCGAGGTGAAAAACCGCGCCTCGAAACGGTCCGGCTGCCAGGCGACCAGGCGCAGGTCGTCGATCTCGCCGTCGAGCCGACCCTGGATGTCGCCGAAGGAAAAGGTGCGGGTGAGCGCCAGCAGGTCGAGGCGGTGCAGGTGCAGCCGGCCGGTGAGCACCGGCGCGGCGCTATCGATCTCGGCCAGAGCCAACTCGCCGATCACGATGCGCCCGTCGAAGGCGTGGATGACGATGTCACCGTCCACCTTCAGGGTGCCGGCCCGGTAGCGGGCGCGCGGAATCTCGGCGTTCACTCGGCCTTCCATGCGCGGCCAGTCCAGCGCCTCGGTGAGCGAGGCCAGCGAGACTTCATGCAGGCGCAGCGAGAAGCCGACCTCGGGGGCTTCGTCGGTCAACAGCCCGGTGGCCTCGGAAATGCGCAGCTTGCCCTCGTGGAAGGGGATCACCAGCGGGCGGCGCAGGTAGGCCATCCGACCACTGGTGTTGAACGCCACCTCAGTGGCCCCAAAAGCCAGGCGCCCCAGACGGAAACCGCGCAGGCGCAAGCGACTGTCCGGCGCCGCGCCCTCGGCGCGCCAGTGCAGCTCACCATCGAGACCGTCTATGCCAAACGGCGCCTCGCCGTCGATGCGCAGGCCGCTCAGGGTGAGATCCAGCGCCACCGCCCGCCCCTGGCGCCAGCGCAGGTGCCCCCGGGCACGTCCGACCGGCGCCAGCGCCTCCAAGGGCGTATCCAGCAGCCAGGGCTGCCCCCAGCGTGCATACAGGGCGGCCAGGTCAGCGCTCTCGGTGGCCAGCTCGGCCCGCAGCACAGCGAAAGGCGCCAGCACCAATGTCGCCTCGCCGCTCAGGTGCAACGCCTGACCGTCGTCCAGTTGCAGGGCTTCCAGCGTCAACCGGCCCGCTTGCCACGCCCCCCGGGCATCCAGTGCCAGGGGCCGTTTCTTCAGGTCGAAGAACAGGGGATCGCTATAGAGTTCGCCGCCATTCAGCGCCAGCGCCAGATTGCCGCGCCAGCCCGGTCCGACACGACGCCAGGCCAGACGGAGCTCGCCGCGCACGCCCTCGGCCGCCTGCTCGCCGAGCGCATCGCTCCAGGCCAGTTCCTCGAAACGCCCCGTGAAGCCCAGCCGATCCACGCCATCTGCCCCACCCTCTAGCCTCACCCGGCCACCGATGTACCCGTCCAGGCCACTCAGCCCCAGCTCACCGAGCGCGGCTGCCAGCGATGGCAGGCGGGCCGGGGCGAGCCGACGCAGGCGCACCCGCAGCGCCCATCGCCCATCGGCCAGCGCCAGGCGACCGCGCAACCGGTCGCCGCCCAGCCGCAGGCCCGAGAACTCCAGCTCGCCCTGGCCATCTCCCGCCCAGTCGATGGTCAAGGCCAACCGCTGCCTGCCCCAGGGGCTGTCGCCGATCTCGAGTGTCGCCCCCTCGCACCGCAGACGCGGCCAGGGACGCACCACCCGCGGACAGTGCAGTTGCACATCGCGCAGCGTGCCCTCCTGTCCAGCCAGGTGCAGGCGGCCGATGTGCAGGACGAGCGAACGCGTGTCGGCTCCGTCGAGCAGTTTCAGTTGCAGGTCACTGGCCTCGAACGCCGGGTGGGCAATACCCGCCACGCCGATCACCAGCGAGATCGGCGCGCTGGCCAGCGCCACGCCGAGCAGCATGGTAGCCAGCAGCCCCCCCATCACACACCCCACGCCTTGTGGCGACCTCCGCTCCATGCCGTAAAGCATAACCGTCCGCCCGATTCCCCGTACAATGCCGGACATGGCCGAACAGATCTTCATTTCCGACCTGCATCTGGCCGAGGAGCGGCCCGAAACCCTGGCATTGTTCGAGCATTTCCTGCGCGAACGTCCCCGCCCCGGAGACCGCCTGTACATCCTGGGCGACCTGTTCGATGCCTGGATCGGCGACGATGACGATGCCCGGCTGGCCCGTCGGGTGCGCGAGGCGCTGTCCGCAACTCGCGCACGCGGCGTGCAACTCTTCGTGCAGCGCGGCAACCGCGACTTCCTGATGGGCCGGCGCCTGATGCGTGCCATCGGCGCCACCCTGCTGCCCGACCCCTTTCTCACCGAAGTGGCTGGCGAGCCGACCCTGCTGATGCACGGCGACCTGCTGTGTACCGACGATATCGCCTACCAGAAGGCGCGGCGCCGCCTGCGCAACCCTCTGTTCCAGTGGCTGGCGCTGCGTCGTTCGCTGGCCTGGCGACGCACCCGCGCCGCCGAGTACCGGCGGCGCAGCGGCGAGGTCACGGCGATCACCCCGGCAGACATCATGGACGCCAATGCAGACACCGTGCTCGACTACCTGCAACGCTATCACGCCACCCGGCTGATCCACGGCCATACCCACCGCCCGGCGGTGCACGAGCACCGCCTGGCCGACGGCCGCATCGCCCACCGCCACGTGCTCGACGAATGGCACGCTGACCACGCCGCCGCCTGGGTGGCCAACGATCGGGACCTGTGGCGCGAGGAGATCCGCTGAAAAACCGGCTCAGAGCCGCGCCAGGGAGAAGGCCAGCACCTGGTCGATGTCGTCCAGGCCGAGCTGGCACATCAGCAGTCGGTCGATGCCCAGTGCCACGCCGACACAGTCCGGCAGGCCGTGCTCCAGCGCCGCCAGCAGGGCGTCGTCCACCGGCATGGGGGCCTGACCCGCGCTGCGCCGCCGGCAGTTCTCCTGTTCGAAGCGCTGCGCCTGTTCGGCCGCATCGCTCAGCTCGTGGAAGCCGTTGGCCAGTTCCATGCCCTGCCAGTACAACTCGAAGCGCGCCGCGGTGCGGCCGTCAGGTGCGAGGCGCGCCAGCGAGGCCTGGCTGGCCGGGTAGTCGGTGACGAAGGTCAGACCATCGCGCCCCAGCAAAGGCTCGATCAAGGTGCTCATCAGCAGGTCGAGCCAGCCGTCACGGTCCAGCACCAGCCCCTCGGCACCGAGCACATCGTGCGCCAGGGCACAGTCGCGCAGGCCCTCCGCATCAGCCTCCAGGGGGTCGATACCAAGATGGGTACGGAACAGCGCGGCATAGGCGCAGTGTTCTACCAGAAGGTCCTGCTCCAGTGCCGCACACACCAGCGCCGCCACCTCCTCCATCAGGGCGGTGTCATCGAACCCTGGCCGGTACCATTCCAGCAGGGTGAACTCGGGATTATGGCGCGGCCCGGCCTCGCCGTCGCGAAAGGCCTTGCACAACTGCCAGATCGGCCCGCTGCCGGCGGCCAGCAGACGTTTCATGAAGAACTCGGGCGAGGATTGCAGGTAGAGATCCAGCCCGCGGGCATGCCCTGGGCCGGTGAAGCGACTGCGCAGGGGCTCGATGGCCGGATCGGTACCGAAGGAGATGCCCGCCAGCGGGGTCTCGACCTCGAGCACCCCGCTGGCGGCGAAGAAGGCTCGGATGCGCGCCAGCAGGCGGGCACGGGCGCGCAGCGTCTCGAGCGAGGCGCCGGGACGCCAGTCATCGACGTGGCGGCGCCTGTCCATGAAGCGGATCAGTCGTCCTTGGCGCGGCTGACGTATTCGCCGGAGCGGGTATCGACCTTGATCTTCTCACCGGTCTGCACGAACAGCGGCACCCGCACCACGGCACCGGTCTCCAGCGTGGCCGGCTTGCCGCCGCCACCCGAGGTGTCGCCCTTGAGACCGGGATCGGTCTCGGTAATCTCGAGCACCACGAAGTTCGGCGCCTCGACGACGATCGGCTGGCCGTTCCACAGGGTGACGTTGCACACGTCCTGCTCCTTGATCCACTTGACCGCCTCGCCCATGGCGTTGGCATCGGCCTGGTACTGCTCGTAGGTCTCGTTGTCCATGAAGTACCAGAACTCGCCGTCGGTGTAGAGGTAGGCCAGATCACGCTCCATGACATCGGCGGCCTCGACCGACTCACCCGACTTGAAGGTCTTCTCGAGCACCCGGCCGGTCTTGAGGTTGCGCAACTTGACGCGGTTGAAGGCCTGGCCCTTGCCGGGCTTGACGAATTCGTTCTCGATGATGACGCAGGGGTCGCCATCGAGCATCAGCTTGAGACCACTGCGGAATTCATTGGTATTGTAGCTAGCCATGACATCCTCGACACAAAGGCACGATAAACCCGTAATGATACCCCCTGACCCCGCGCC
>CAYMWJ010000105.1:0-5250 GCA_964394235.1 uncultured Sedimenticola sp.
GCGGAGGCTTTGGGGCATACGTCTCATGAAAAGATATTTCTTGCGCAGTGTAGAAAGGGGGAGTGGCAGGAGATATGTTCCGCGCTCGATGAGATGGAGGGTGGTTGTCACGCCTTCGATGGAGACAAGTTGTTGAATGTGTTGGAGCGACTGGTTCCTGAAAACCGGTGGAGTGAAGGTGGCAGATATTGCGTTAGCAGCTGAGGTTAGTATGGTGGAGAGGACTCGTATGTGTGGATTGTAGGTGGACGCATCACGCCACTCGTTACTTGTTTTTATCTCCATGATTTGTTGTATTTTTTGGATATAGAATGAAATATTCTTTGGATGGTTTTTTTAGGCGTGTACATGACTGTCTGGATCTGCATGGTCATCCACTTCATGTTGCAATTCTTCTGATATGGCTGGTCGCCATACCGATAAAGAACTCGATATACGAGGTGTCCACGGCGATACTGGTGCTCCTGTTTCTTGTGGATGTGTTGCTGTTGGGGCGGGCGCGAGAATTTCTCGATAGCCTGGAGGTGTCGAGGCGCTTCCTCGTTCCTTTCTTCCTGATCATGCTGTCCATGGTGCTGGCGAACGTAGGGGCCATGGTGCAGGGGGGGTACTGGTCGGCCGAGGCCTGGTGGACCATCACGAAATTCTTCTACCGGTATGTGCTCATCCTGGCGGTGCTGGTGTTTTTCGCACGAAGCGGCCGTTTCAGTGTCGGATGGTTCATTGTGGGGGTGATGCTCTCGGCTTGGGTGCAGATCGTGGGTGGCGGCATCGACATTCTCCAGCACCAAGGGGTGTTGAATACCCTCATCCATTCGAATTACTGGCCCCGTCTCATCGGTCTGGCCAGGGAACCGAACGCCCTGGGGCTTTTGGCTGGCTTGTATGGACTGGTGTTTGGTCTGGCCTTGTTGCGATCCCGTCAAGAATCGAATTGTAAGGTGTTCTCTCCTTTTCTTGTGTTGTCTCTATTGTGTAGCCTGGTTCTGCTTGTCCTGTCATATTCACGGTCTGCCTGGCTGGCGTTCATCGGGGCTTCTTTCGTCGTTCTGCTCCATGTCTCGCCAGGTGGGTTTTCCTGGAGGAAGGTCTCGCTGTTGTCCTTGCCTGTCTTGGGTGTATGTGTGGCGGCCTATCTGGGATCCGAGCGGTTTCGCTCCATCTTCGATATGGCAGCGAACAGCGACCGCTTGGGTATCTGGTCTGGTATGTGGCCTCTTGTTGTCGAACGACCCGTGTTGGGCTATGGGATGGGTGTGGACCTGGCCCAGCACTATCTATTGAAAGTGATCGACTTTTATGGGGCTCACAATGCGGAGATGGAAATCCTCTTCCATACCGGGGTGGTTGGGCTGATGGCTTGGGTCTGGCTGTTTGTGTCCATGCTGAAGGCCGTCCGCCAGAAGGAAGGTTGGCTCCTGGCATTTCCGGTGTTTTTTCTTGTTGTGAACCAATTCGGAGGCAGTCCTTTCTATGGGACGCAAGGCCTGAATGCTTTATTGGTGTTCTTGTCTTTCATACTGATGTCGGGGCTGGCGGGAAAGGCGTCCTCCGGTCGTGTGTGAAGGGCCGAGGTATAATCCCCGGCTTCGTTTCACGAGGCAGGCCGCTTGCGCCCGCCCGAGCCTGGGAAGATTGCGATGAAGGCGGTCATTCTGGCCGGAGGGTTGGGGACCCGGATCTCCGAAGAGACCCATCTGAAGCCCAAGCCGATGATCGAGATCGGGGGCCGGCCCATTCTGTGGCACATCATGAAGATCTACTCGGCGCACGGCGTCGACGAGTTCGTGATCTGCTGCGGCTACAAGGGCTATGTCATCAAGGAGTACTTCGCCAACTACTTTCTGCACATGTCGGATGTCACCTTCGACATGACCCACAACCGCATGGAAGTCCACCAGCGCAATGCCGAGCCCTGGCGGGTGACGCTGGTGGACACCGGTGAGGACACCCTGACCGGCGGGCGACTCAGGCGGGTGGCGCGCTATGTCGAGGACGAGCCGTATTTTTTCTTCACCTACGGCGACGGGGTGGCCGATATCGACATCACCGCCCAGCGCCGCTTTCACGAGTCGCACGGCCGGCTGGCCACGGTCACCGCGGTCTCCCCGCCCGGACGTTATGGCGCCCTGCAACTGGATGGGGAGCGGGTGGAGGGTTTTGCCGAGAAACCGCGTGGCGACGGGGGGCAGATCAATGGCGGATTCTTCGTACTCTCGCCCGAAGTGATCGGGTTGATCGAGGGGGATCGAACGAGCTGGGAGGCCGAGCCGCTCGAGGTGCTGGCCGCGCGTGGCGAGCTGATGGCGTTCCAGCACGCAGGTTTCTGGCAGCCCATGGATACCCTGCGCGACAAGAATCATCTCGAGGCGCTGTGGGCCAGCGGCCAGGCGCCCTGGAAGGTATGGGAATGAAGCCGTCCTTCTGGCAGGGCAAGCGTGTCTTTCTCACCGGCCATACCGGCTTCAAGGGCAGCTGGCTGGCATTGTGGCTGGGCCGGCTGGGCGCCGAAGTGACAGGATATGCGCTGGCGCCACCGACCGACCCGGCGCTGTTCGATCTGCTGGATCTGCAAGATCGTCTGGTAACACATCACCAGGCCGATATCCGCGATGCCGAGCGTCTGCGCCAGGTGGTACGCGAGACGCAGCCCGAGATCGTGTTTCATCTGGCGGCACAGCCCCTGGTGCGTGCCTCATACCGGTCGCCGATCGAGACCTGCGAGACCAACATCCTGGGCACCGCCTACCTGCTCGAGGCCCTGCGTGAGCTCGACAGCGTGCGCGCGGTGGTGGTGGTCACCAGCGACAAGTGCTACGAGAACCGCGAGTGGCTCTGGCCCTACCGCGAGAACGAGGCCCTGGGCGGGCACGATCCCTATTCGGCCAGCAAGGCGGCGGCCGAGATCGTCACCGCCGCCTATCGCCGCTCCTTCTTCGACGCCACGGGCTGTGCCGTGGCTACGGCGCGCGCTGGCAACGTGATCGGTGGCGGTGACTTTGCCGAGGATCGCCTGCTGCCCGATCTGTTCCGCTCACAAGCGGCCGGCGAGCCTTTGCACCTGCGTTATCCGGAGGCGGTACGGCCCTGGCAGCATGTGCTGGAGCCGCTGCGCGGCTATCTGTTGCTGGCCGAGCGACTGTGGCAGGCCGGTGCAGACTATAGTGGTGCCTGGAATTTCGGCCCCGAGGAGAGCGACATCCGCACCGTACGCCATGTGGTCGAATCATTGGCGCAACACCTGCCGGGGCTGCGCTGGACCCAGGACGATACGCCGCAGCCGCACGAGGCCGGCCTGCTGCGGCTCGACAGCAGTCAGGCGCGTCTGCGCCTGGCCTGGCAGCCGGTGTGGCGCCTGGATACGGCGCTCGAAGCGACAGCGGAGTGGTATCTGGCCTGGCAGTCCGGGCAGGATCTGCGTGCGCTCACCGAGGCGCAACTGCAACGTTACGAGGCCGTGGCATGGCCCGGCTGATCCTGCACCCGACCGCACTGGCGGACGCGCTGGTGATCGAACGTCAGGGGCTGGGCGATGCGCGCGGCTGGTTCGAGCGCCTGTTCTGCGATGAAGAGCTGCGCCCGGTGCTGGGAGAACGGCGGATTCGCCAGATCAACCGTTCCTTCACGGCGCAGCGCGGTGCGGTGCGTGGCTTGCATTTTCAGTATCCGCCGTCTGCCGAGGTGAAGATCGTCTCCTGCCTGCGTGGCGAGGTGTTCGACGTGGCCGTGGATCTGCGCGCCGGATCGAAGACCTTTCTGCAATGGCATGGTGAGCGCCTGTCGGCCGACAACCGCCGCAGCCTGCTCATCCCGGAAGGCTTTGCTCACGGATTCCAGACGCTCACCGAGGACTGCGAACTGTTGTATCTGCACACCGCCGCCTACGATGCCGGGCGTGAAGACGGCTTCGACGCACTCGATCCCGGGATCGGCATCGACTGGCCGCTGCCGGTGTCTCAGCGTTCGCCGCGCGACCAGGGGTTGCCGACAGTGCCGGAGGACTTCGGGGGAATCGTCCTATGAACTGCCGTCATTGTGGCGCATCACTGCATCTGCCGATGATCGATCTGGGCACGGCACCGCCGTCGAATGCCTATCTGTCGCTGGAAGCGTTGCATGCCCCGGAGTCCTGGTTCCCGTTGCGTGTGCTGGTATGCGAGCAGTGCTGGCTGGCGCAGACCGAGGACTTCGTGGGTCGGGAGCAGCTGTTCTCCGGCGACTATGCCTATTTCAGTTCGTATTCCGCCAGTTGGTTGCGCCATGCCGAGCGCTATGTGGAAGCGATGGTGGCGCGATTTGGACTCGACGGCAACAGTCTGCACGTCGAGGTGGCCTCCAACGATGGCTATCTGTTGCAGTATGTCCGGGAACGAGGCATTCCCTGCCTGGGTATCGAGCCGACGCACAGCACCGCCGAGGCGGCGCGCGCCAAGGGTATCGAGACCATCGAGCGCTTCTTTGGTGTCGAGCTGGCCGAGCAGCTGCGTGCCGAGGGGTATGCGGCTGACCTGATGACGGCCAACAACGTGCTGGCCCATGTGCCGGACATCAACGACTTCGTGCGGGGTTTTGCCCTCCTGCTCAAGCCCGACGGCGTGGTGACCTTCGAGTTCCCGCACCTGATGCGCCTGATGGCCGAGGCCCAGTTCGACACTATCTACCACGAGCATTATTCCTATCTGTCGCTCACGGCAGTGGACACCATTTTCACCGCCAATGGCCTGAGCGTGTTCGACGTCGAGCGATTGCCCACCCACGGCGGCAGTCTGCGGGTATACGCGCAGCGCCAGGGTGGTCCCCATGAACGCAGCGAGGCCGTCGCCGAAGTGCTGGCCGAGGAGGATCGCCTGGGGGTGGCCACGCCGGACTACTATCGTGGGCTGCAGGCGCGCGCCGAACGCATCAAGAACGACCTGCTCGCGTTCCTGATCGAAGCCAGACGGCAGGGCAAACGTGTGGGCGCCTATGGCGCGGCGGCCAAGGGCAATACCCTGCTCAACTTCGCCGGTATTCGCCGTGACCTGCTGCCCTGGGTGGTGGACCGCAACCCTGCCAAGCAGGGCAAGTACCTGCCAGGAAGTCGCATTCCCATTGTTTCCGAAGAGGTCATCGACTGCGAACGTCCCGATTACCTGTTGATCCTGCCGTGGAATCTGCGAGACGAGATCGAAACGCAGCTGGCGCGAATCCGTGATTGGGGCGGGCGTTTCGTGGTGGCGGTGCCGGAGCTGGAGATTCAATGAAGGAAAA
>CAYMWJ010000106.1:0-5047 GCA_964394235.1 uncultured Sedimenticola sp.
ATGGCCTGGCTGCGCGAGCAGGGCCTGTACCAGGACGACAGCGACGATTTCCAGGCGCTCTGGCGTTGGTCGGTAGACCGGCCCGAGACCTTCTGGTCTGCGCTCTGGGACTGGCATGGCATCCTCGGCGAGCGCGCCGGGCCGGTGCTGGTGGACGGCGAGCGCATGCCGGGGGCGCGTTTCTTTCCCGAATGTCGTCTCAATTTCGCGCAAAATCTGTTGCGCGAGGCCAACGGGCAGCCGGCGCTGGTGTTTCACGGGGAGGACGGCCGGCGGATCGAGCTGAGCCGCGCCGAACTGCGGCAACGCGCCCTGGCGCTGGCGGGTTGGTTGCGCGCGCAGGGGGTGGGGCCCGGCGACCGGGTGGCCGCCTATGTGCCCAATATCCCGGAGGCGGTGATCACCATGCTCGCCACCGCCAGCCTGGGGGCCGTGTATTCCAGCTGTTCTCCGGATTTCGGCTATGAAGGGGTGCTGGACCGCTTTGGCCAGATCCGCCCCAAGGTGCTGATCGGGGTGGACGGCTACCACTATGCCGGCAAGCGCATCGAGCGCCTGGACACGCTTGCCCGCCTCGCCGCCGCCTTGCCGGACCTGCAGGCCGTGCTGGTGCATGGCTACCTGGAAGCGCAACCGGACCTGTCCGCCGTGCCGGGGGCTGTGTGTTTCGACCAGGCACTGGCCCATGCACCGCTGGACGATTTCGTGCCGGTCGCTTTCAACGATCCGCTCTATATCCTGTATTCCTCCGGCACCACCGGGGCGCCTAAGTGCATCGTGCATGGCGTGGGCGGCACGCTGCTGCAACACGTGAAGGAACTGCGACTGCATTGCGATGTGCGCGCCGGCGATCGGGTGTTCTACTTCACCACCTGTGGCTGGATGATGTGGAACTGGATCGTCTCGGCGCTGGCGTTGCGCGCCACGGTGGTGCTGTATGACGGCAACCCCCTGTACCCGGGGCCGGAGCGCCTGTGGGAGATGGCCGCCCGTGAAAGACTGAGCCTGTTCGGGACTTCCGCGAAATACCTCGATGCCGTGCGCAAGTCGGGCTACCGGCCCGGCGATGAGCAGGATCTCTCGGCCCTGCGCGTGCTGTGCTCGACCGGTTCCCCCCTGAGCCCGGAAGGCTTCGAATTCGTCTACGACGCGGTCTCCCGCGACCTGTTGCTGGCCTCGATCTCCGGCGGAACCGACATCGTTTCCTGCTTCGTGCTGGGCACGCCGCTGCAACCGGTCTACGCCGGCGAAATCCAGACGCGGGGGCTCGGCATGGACGTGGCGGTGCTCGACGAGGACGGCAAGGCGGTGGTCGGCGAGGCCGGGGAGCTGTGCTGCCTGAGTCCTTTCCCGAGCATGCCGGTCGGCTTCTGGAACGATCCCGATGGCAGCCGCTATCGGGCGGCCTATTTCGAACACTTTCCCGGTATCTGGCGGCATGGTGACTGGGCCACGCTCACCGAGCGGGGTGGGGTGGTCATTCATGGACGCTCCGACGCGGTGCTGAACCCCGGCGGCGTGCGCATCGGCACCGCCGAGATCTATCGCCCGGTGGAGGCCTTCGAGGAGGTTGCCGAGGCGCTGGTGGTGGGGCAGCAGTGGGAGGGCGACGTCCGGGTGATCCTGTTCGTGCGTCTGGTGCCCGGCGCACGGTTGGACGCGGACCTGGAGCAACGGCTGCGTCGCGCGATCCGGGAACGCGCCTCGCCCCGGCACGTACCCGCCAGGATCCTGGCGGTGGACGATATCCCGCGCACCCGTTCGGGCAAGATCAGCGAGCTGGCGGTGCGTGACGTGATCCATGGTCGGCCGGTGAAGAATACCCATGCGCTGGCCAATCCCGAGGCCCTGGACTGCTTCCGCGATCGCCCGGAGCTGCAGTCATGAAGGCGGTGTACATCCTTTCTGCAGTGCGCACCGCCATCGGTCGCTTCGGCGGCAGCCTGCGCGATGTGCCGCCGGCCGAGCTGCTCACCCCGGTGATGCGGGCCGCCATCGAACGCTCGGGGCTGCCGGCCGAGCGGCTGGAGACGGCCATCCTGGGCAATGTGCTGCACACCGCACCCGGCGATCCTTACCTGGCGCGTCGTTGCTCGATCGAGGCCGGCTTGCCGCATGCGGCCACCGCGTTGGCGATCAACCGGCTGTGCGGCAGCTCGCTGGAGGCGATCATCGATCTGGGCATGCGGATCCGCCTTGGCGAGGTCCGTGCCGGCATTGCCGCGGGGGTGGAGTCGATGAGCCGCGCGCCCCATATACTGCCGAGCTTGCGGTTCGGCAGGAAGCTCGGAGACGCGGGCCTGCTCGACATGCTGCCCGGGCCGCTGACCGATCCCTTCGGCCACGGTCACATGGGCGAGACGGCCGAGTACCTGGCCGAACACTTCGGTATCGATCGCGAGACCATGGACGCCTTCGCACTGGATTCCCAGCGCAAGGCGCTTGCGGCCATCGAGGCCGGTCATTTCGAGGGGCAGATCGTACCGATCGAGGTGGGTCCCCCGGGGCGGCGCCAGGCGTTTGCACGCGACGAGCATCCGCGAGCCGACGTCACGCCCGAGCGGCTGGCCGCCCTGCCGCCGGCCTTCCGCGAGGGGGGGCGGGTGACGGCCGGCAACAGTTCGGGGATCAACGACGCGGCCAGCGCCCTGGTGCTGGCCGATGAGGACGCGGTGGCCGGGCTGCGGCCCATGGCCCGGGTGCTTGCCTGGGGGCATGCGGGTACCGATCCCCGGCTGATGGGCATCGGGCCGGTCGGCGCCAGCCGCCAGGCCTTGCAGCGTGCCGGCCTGGAGGCGGGCGAGCTGGATGTCGTCGAGTCCAACGAGGCATTCGCCGCCCAGGCCTGTGCGGTCAGCCGTGAGCTGGGGCTGGACGCCGCCATCGTCAACCCGAATGGCGGCGCGATCGCGCTGGGACACCCGATCGGTGCCACTGGTGCCATTCTGGTCACCAAGCTGGTGCATGAACTGGCACGTCGCGGCGGTCGCTACGGCCTGGCCACGCTCTGTATCGGCGGTGGTCAGGGGGCGGCGTTGGTGGTCGAGAACCTGTTGCGCTGACCCTCGGTGATGGCAATGCGCGCGGCGGGCACGCATAATCCCCGGTATCTCGAAGATGTCATCGACGGATTGGGGATCTTGGCCCGCAAGCAGACAACCCGAAAGCGCCACCTGCGTCGCGCCCCCGCCTCGCTGCAGGAACTGCGCGAGCTGCTGGCCCGGTTTCGTGCCGGCGAGGGGCCGGCGACGCCAGGCGAGAAAAGCATCGCCGCCCTGTCCTTCATGCTGGACAACCCGACCGAGGCGGCGGTGTACTCGATCTCGCGCCTGGCCGAGGAACTGGGGGTCAATCCGTCCACTCTGACTCGCCTGGCGAAGCTCCTGGGGTTCCCGGGGTTTTCCGCCTTTCAGGCCCTGTTTCGCGCGGAGCTGACGCATCCGGGGGCACCGTTCTCCGAGCGGGCCAGTCACTGGCTCAACCTCGAATCGCCGCTGGATACCCTGCAGAGGGTGGCGAAGGACGAGCTGAACAACCTGCAGATCCTGATGTCGCATCTCGACCCCGAGGTGTTCGACCGGGTGGCGGGCATGCTGGTCGAGGCCGAGCGGATCCGCATCTACGGCGCGCGGCTGTTCCATTCGCTGGCCTCGTTCATCGCCTACTGCCTGGGGCTGATACGCGAGGAGGTCGCGCTGCTCGCCGACTCCAGCGAGGGACTGGCCCACGGCCTGCTGCAATTGCGCCCCGGCGATCTGCTGTTCCTGATCGGCACGGCGCCCTATACCAGCTCGGCGCGTGAGCTGGCCCAGCTGGCACGCGAGCAGGGGATTCGCGTGGTGGCGCTGACCGATGCCTACAGTTCACCGCTGGCGCAGCATGCCGAGCAGACCCTGATCGCCAACACCTCCGGCGCGTTCTTTGCCAACAACGTCGCTTCCTCGTTCATTCTCTCCGAGGCGCTGCTGCTGGAGACGGCCACCCGCCTGGGCCCACGGGCGGTGGAGCGGCTGAGGCTGCATGAAAAACTCGTGACCGACCTGCGCATCAGCCCCTCTCCCTGATTGTCCCCTTCCTCCCCAAGGTACCTCCGAACCAGTTCCTCCCCCGCTTGAGGGGGGCAGGAGGGGGCATAAGTCCTTTTTCGCAAGCCCCCTTCCAAACTCCCCGTTTCATGGGGGAGGGGAATGCAGGGGGCATCCATCGCGCAAATTCACATTTTCTGCAATTTCCGTTTGCAATGGTATTTTGCATTCGCTATAAGACATGCAAATCTGTGTTGCATGTGTCATGCACGGTTTTCGGTGTCTTGTCACGATCGTGACGGATATGCCGCGGGAAACGGCCTGTCGTGTCGGTCCCTTGTCCAGAGTGTCACCAAGCAGAGAGGATGCAAAAAAGAAATGCTTCAGAATGTCGCCATTGCCGAGGAGCCTCCGAGTCGCGTCTTTCACCGTCGTTGCGATGCGGCGTTGCCGCTGGCCGTGACAGGCGAGGGTCCCTGGGTGATCGACGACCGGGGGCGGCGCTATCTCGATGCCTGTGGCGGTGCGGCGGTCTGTTCGCTGGGCTATGGCCATCCGCGGGTGGTGGAGGCGGTACAGCACCAGATGGCGACCATGCCCTATGTACATTCGAGCTTCTTCACCACCGAACCCTGCGAGCGCCTCGCCGAACTGCTGGTGGAACAGGCGCCTCCGGGACTCGAACGCGTGTATTACCTGTCCGGTGGTTCCGAGGCGGTGGAGGCCGCGCTCAAGCTGGCCCGCCAGTATCACCTCGAGGCCGGTGAGTCGCAGCGACGCTGGTTCGTGGCACGTGAACAGAGCTATCACGGCAATACGCTCGGCGCCCTGGCGGTGGGCGGCAATCGCTGGCGGCGCGAACCCTTCGACCCCCTGCTGATGCCCTCGCATCACATCCCGCCCTGTTACGCCTACCGGCATCGGCGGCCTGACGAGACCCCGGAGGCCTACGGGCGGCGCGCGGCAGACGAGCTGGAACGCAAGCTGCAGGAACTCGGCCCCGAGAACGTCATCGCCTTCAT
>CAYMWJ010000107.1:0-4995 GCA_964394235.1 uncultured Sedimenticola sp.
TTCTCCACGATGTCGTCACGGCCCACGCCATGGCTGCCGGCCACGCGGTTCAGATACGCCATCACCTGCGCCGGACTCATGCGCTCGCCGTCGATGGATACGATGTCGCCGCGCTCGAAGCCCAGCACCAGATACTGCGGCTGGTCGGGGGCCTTTTCGGGGGCCACGGTCCAGCGCCACATGTCCTCCTCGGGCTCGGCCCAGGGGTCTTCGAGGATGCCGCCCTCGTAGGAGATGTGCAGCAGGTTGGCGTCCATCGAGTAGGGCGACTTCTTGCCCTGCTTGGCATAGTCGATGGGGATGCCGTGCTGCTCCGCATAGGCCATCAGCTTCTCGCGCGAGAGCAGGTCCCACTCGCGCCAGGGCGCGATCACCTTGATGTCGGGATTCAGCGCATAGGCGCCCAGTTCGAAACGCACCTGGTCGTTGCCCTTGCCGGTGGCGCCGTGGGCGATGGCGTCCGCGCCGGTCTCGGCAGCGATCTCCACCAGCCGTTTCGCGATCAGCGGGCGGGCGATGGAGGTGCCCAGCAGGTACTCGCCCTCGTACACCGCGTTGGCGCGGAACATGGGGAAGACATAGTCGCGCGCGAATTCCTCGCGCAGGTCCTCGATGTAGATCTCGCGGATGCCCAGCGCCTCGGCCTTGGCGCGCGCCGGCTCCACCTCCTCGCCCTGGCCGATGTCGGCGGTGAAGGTCACTACCTCGCAGTCGTACACGTCCTGCAGCCACTTGAGGATGATGGAGGTATCCAGTCCGCCGGAATAGGCCAGGACCACCTTCTTGATGTCCGATTGCGCCATGTCTTGCCCCTGCGTGAGAAAGTCGGTGTGGGAGAGAACGCGGCATTATACTGGAAGCGCACCCCCGGAGAACCGCATGAAATCCCTCAGGCGCCTGCTGCCCGCCCTCCTGATCGCCGCCCTGCTCGGCACCTGGCTGTGGTGGAGCACCCGGCCACAAGCGGTGCGGGTCGCCACGGCCGTCGTCGAGCGCAGCCTGGTCGAACGCACCGTGGCCAACACCCGTGCCGGCACCGTGAAGGCCTGCCGGCGCGCCGGGCTGTCACCGGCGGCGGGCGGGCAGATCGTGCGCCTGCCGGTGCGCGAGGGGCAACGGGTCAAGCAGGGACAGCTGTTGCTCGAGCTGTGGAACGACGACCTGCACGCCCGGCTCGACCTGGCACGACGCGAAACCGAGGCCGCCGAGGCCACCGCGCGCGCGCGCTGCATCGAGGCCGGACAGGCCGAACGCGAGGCGCAGCGCCTGCACGCCCTGCTGGCGCGTCGCCTGGTCTCGGACGAGCGCGTCGACCAGGCCCAGAGCCAGGCCCATGCCCGCCACGCCGCCTGCGAGGGCGCGCGCGCCCAGGCCAAGGTGGCGCGCGCACGGGTCGCCGTGGCCGAGGCCCAGCTGAGCAAGACCCACCTCACCGCGCCCTTCGACGGCGTGGTGGCACAGATCAACGGTGAGCTGGCGGAATACGTCACCCCCTCGCCGATCGGCATCGCCACCTCGCCGGCCATCGACCTGCTCGACGATCGCTGCTTCTACGTCAGTGCCCCCATCGACGAGGTGGACGTGGGCAAGGTGCGCCCGGGCCAGCCGGCGCGCATCACCCTGGACGCCTTCGGCGAGCGCCACTTCGCGGGCCAGGTGCGCCGTGTCGCCGACTATGTGCTCGACCGCGAGAAACAGGCGCGCACCGTGGCGGTGGAGATCACCTTCACCGATGTGCACGACCTGCCCCAGCTGCTGGCCGGTTACTCGGCCGACGTGGAGATCCTGCTCGAGACCCGCCGTGACGTGCTGCGCATTCCCAGCGAGGCCCTGGTCGAGGAGCGTTACGTGTTCGTGCGGCGCGACGACGGCATCCTCGAACGCCGCGAGGTGACCACGGGGGTGGGCAACTGGGACTACACCGAGATCCGCGACGGCCTGCGCGAGGGCGAACGGGTGGTCACCTCGCTGGACCGCGAGGGCCTGGCCGACGGCGTGCCGGCGCTGCTGGAGGGCGAACCGCGGTGATGATCGAACTATGCCAGGTGGAGCGCCACTTCCGGGTCGGCGACGAAACGGTGCACGCCCTGGCCGGCATCGAGCTGGACATCCCCGCCGGGGACTACCTGTCGGTGATGGGGCCATCCGGCTCGGGCAAGTCCACCCTGCTCAACGTGCTCGGCCTGCTCGACCGGCCGAGCAGCGGCCGCTACCGCTTCGAGGGCAGCGAGACCACCGCCCTATCCGAGGAGGCGCGGGCACGCATCCGCCGCGAGCGCGTCGGCTTCGTGTTCCAGGCCTTCCACCTGATCGGCCGCCTCAGCGCTGCCGAGAACATCGCCCTGCCCCTGGTGCTGGGGGGCGTGCCGCCGGAGGAGCGCCAGCAGCGCGTGGCCGAGGTGCTGAGCGCGCTGGACCTGGCAGACCGCGCCGATCACCTCCCCGAGCAACTCTCCGGCGGCCAGCGGCAGCGCGTGGCGATCGGCCGCGCGGTGGTGATGCACCCGGCCCTGCTGCTGGCCGACGAGCCCACCGGCAACCTCGATCAGCGCGCCGGCGCCGAGGTTATCACCCTGCTGGAACGTCTCAACGCCGAGGGCATCACCCTGGTGGTGGTGACCCACGATGCGGCCATCGGCGAACGCGCACGCCGCCGCGTGCGCATGCTCGACGGCCGCATCCACAGTGATCATGCGCCCACCTGACCAGTTGCGCTTCGCCCTCGATGCCCTGCGCGGCGCGCGCACGCGCAGCCTGCTCATGCTGCTGGCGATGAGCATCGGCGTGGCCTCGGTGATCCTGCTCACCGCCCTCGGCGAGGGTGCACGACGCTACGTGATCGGCCAGTTCGAGCAGCTCGGCACCGATCTGCTGGTGATGCTGCCGGGACGCAATGAGACCACCGGCGGTCCGCCGCCGCTGTTCGGCGAGACCCCGCGCGATCTCAGCCTGGAAGACGCACTGGCCCTGCGCCGCCATCGCAGCATCCTGCGCATCGCCCCCATCAGCCTGGGCACCGCGCCGGTCTCCTGGCGCAACCGCGAACGCGAGGTGACCATCATCGGCAGCACCCGCGACTTCTTCCCGGTGCGCCGCATCCGCGTGGCACGGGGACGGCCGCTGCCGGCCATCCCGCCGGAACGCCAGCTCAACGTGGTGGTGCTGGGCGCCCGCCTGGCGACCGCACTGTTCGACCGGCAACGCGCGCTGGGTGAGTGGGTGCGCATCGGAGACCGCCGCTTCCGGGTGATCGGCGTGCTCGAGCCGGCCGGCGAGTCGCTGGGACTGGACCTGGGCGACATGGCGCTGGTGCCGGTGGCCTCGGCCATGCAGCTGTTCGACACCGCCTCGCTGTTCCGCATCCTCATCCAGGCGCGCGGCAAGGACGCCATGGCGCAGGCGCGTCGTGATGCCCTGTCCACCCTGCGCAACCGCCACGACGGCGTGGCAGACGTGACCCTGATCAGCCAGGACGCGGTGCTGGGCACCTTCGACCGCATCCTCGGCGCCCTGACCTGGACGGTGGCCGGCATCGCCGGCATCAGCCTGGCGGTGGCCGGCATCCTGATCATGAACGTGATGCTGGTCGCGGTCTCCCAGCGGGTGCCCGAGATCGGCCTGCTCAAGGCCCTGGGCAGCCCGGGGCGGCTGGTCGCGCGCCTGTTCCTGATCGAGGCCTTGTTGCTGGCCGCGCTCGGCGCACTCGGCGGCCTGCTGCTCTCCGGGGTCGGGCTGCTGCTGATGCGCCAGCTGTTCCCCGACTTCCCCCTGCAACCGCCACTGTGGGCACCGCTGGCGGCGGTGGCGGTGGCCCTGGGTTGTGGCCTGCTGTTCGGGGTGCTGCCGGCACGTCGTGCCGCCCGCCTCGATCCGGTGCAGGCGCTGGCGGGGCGCTGAGATGCGCACCGCCGACCTGCTGCGACTGACCGGCGGCGCCATCCGCGCACAGCGCCTGCGCAGCCTGCTCACCGGCCTGGGCATCGCGGTGGGTATCGCCTCGGTGGTGCTGCTGACCGCCATCGGCGAGGGCATCCAGCGCTTCGTGCTCGCGGAATTCACCCAGTTCGGCACCCACCTGCTGGCGGTCACCCCGGGCAAGACCCAGACCTTCGGCCTGTCGGCGGCGGTGATCGGCAGCACCCGCCCGCTCAGCCTGGAAGACGCCCGCGCCATCGAGCGCCTGCCAGAGGTACGCGCCGTGGTGCCACTGGTGCAGGGCAATGCCGCGGTGGAATGGCAGGGGCGCAGCCGCCGCGTCTGGGTGTTCGGCAGCGGGCCGGACGTGCCCGAGGTCTGGCGCATCCGCCCGGCCATCGGCCGCTTCCTGCCGCGCGACGAGCCCCGCCATGCCCGGGCCTTCGCGGTGCTGGGCAGCAAGCTGCGGCGCGAACTGTTCGGCAACCACTCGCCGCTGGGCGAGCGGGTGCGCATCGGCGGCGAGACCTACCGCGTGATCGGCGGCATGCAACCCAAGGGGCAGATGCTGGGCTTCGACCTGGACGACAGCGTCTACATCCCGGTCGGCCGTGCGCTGGCCCTGTTCGATCGCGAGGGCCTGATGGAGATCGACGTGCTCTATCGCGCCGAGGAACCCGTCGCCAAGGTGGTCGAACGCATCCACCAGTTGCTGCTGCAACGCCACGGGCACGAAGACTTCACCCTCACCACCCAGGACCAGATGCTCGAGGTGCTGGGCTCGGTGCTCGACGTGCTGACCCTGGCGGTGGCGGCGCTGGGCGCGATCTCGCTCGCAGTGGGCGGTATCGGCGTGCTCACCATCATGACCATCTCGGTCAACGAACGGGTCGCCGAGATCGGCCTGTTGCGCGCGCTGGGCGCCAGCCAGGGACAGGTACTGGGCCTGTTCCTGGGCGAGGCCCTGGTGCTCGGCACGCTCGGCGGCCTGAGCGGCGTCGGCCTGGGACTGGGTGGCGCGCTCGCCATCGGCTGGCTGATCCCCGCCCTGCCGGTACACATCAGCTGGCCCTATGTCGG
>CAYMWJ010000108.1:0-4880 GCA_964394235.1 uncultured Sedimenticola sp.
TCAACGGAGAGCGAAGAATCGGCTTGCGCAAGAATGCGCAGGGAAAAGCAAACAGAAACCAAAGGGGCACTCTAAAGGGCTCTCTACTCCCCCTCCGCGCTTGCGGGGCAGGAGGGCGTACCCTTGAAATTTCCCTCAAAAAATCTAGCGGCACAGAGTGCCGGCAAGGAAAAGAAGGATAGATGGATATCAGGGAGTTGTTGGCAGGAATGCTGCTGGGAGCAGGCATTACCACCCTCATCCTTTTCTCGTTGCGCAAAATCGCGTTCCGCATCAATCTGCTCGATCACCCCGACAGCCGCAAGCAACACGAAGGCGCCATTCCCCTGGTCGGAGGACTGGGCATCTACGCCGGGTTCGTACTGAGCTGCCTGCTGCTCGACATCCCCCTGCACGAGTACGCCGCACTGATCGTCGGTGGGTTCATCCTGATCGCCGTTGGTCTCGTGGACGATCTGCACGAACTGTCGCCACACGTGCGTTTTGTCGCCCAGGCCATCGCCGCACTGCTGATGATCTACTGGGGGGGAGTCGAACTGAACGACCTGGGCTACCTGCTGCCGGGCATGGACCATCCGGTGACACTGGCCTGGGCATGCGTCCCCTTCACTATCTTTGCCACGGTCGGCGTGATCAATGCGCTGAACATGATCGACGGCGTGGACGGCCTGGCCGGCTCTGTCGTTCTCAACGCCCTGCTGTCGCTGGCCCTGCTGGCCTGGCTGTCACACGACCTGGCCGATGTCGGCATACTGCTCCTGCTGGCCAGCGCCGTGGTGGCCTTTCTCGGCTTCAACTGGCGCTTCAAGCTCGACAAGAAACCGCTGATGTTCCTGGGCGACGCCGGCAGTCTGCTGCTGGGCTTCATGCTGACCTGGTTCCTGATCAAGCTCAGCCAGGGAGAACACCGCGCCCTGGCACCCACCACCGCGCTGTGGCTGGTGGCCGTCCCGCTGATCGACACCGTCGTCATGATGATACGGCGTATCCGCAAGGGACAGTCCCCGTTCACCGCCGACCGCGAGCACTTTCACCACGTGCTGCAATATGCCGGCTTCAACCGCCGCGAGACCGTCTTCATCATCCTGGGCGCCTCGCTGATATTGAGCCTCATCGGCATCGCCGGCGAGCTGCACCACGTGCCCGAACCGGTCATGCTGGCGGCCTTTCTCGCTGTCTTCGCCGCCTACCACGCCCTGATCATGCGTTCGTGGCGGATGATGCGCTTCCTCAAGCGCTCCATCTGCCGCCGCCGCAAGCACGACCGCCGGCAACTCAAGGACCGGCGACAACAACAGATCCCCTGGAACGGCCCCGAACGCCGACAACTCAAGGACAGGCGACAAACACCGGACCGGAGAGCATCCGGCGCCAGCGCACCCAGCCAGCCCGAGGCTCCACCCGTCTCGAGTGCGACGCAAAGCGCCCGAAAAAAGGCCGGGGCCTCCTGCAGGTGATGTAGGAGGCCCGTCCTCGGGCCGAACCCGCCCGGGCCGAACCGCCCGGGCCGAATCGTTCGCGGCGGGGACGCCGCTCCTACCTCTTACCGTATTATCCACTGCCCCAACTTTCTCAGGGGCTTGAACATCAAGGTCCAGGGATACGGCCGCAAACCGTTCACCTCCCACGCCTTGCGATCCATGCGATTCGCGCGAACCCGGTTACCCAGGCTGGCGTTGCTCACCCCACCGGTACGCATGTGCACCAACACCTTTGGCACATAGGCTGCCTTCAGGCCCTGCTTGAGCAGAAAACGCAGCATGATTTCATAGTCCGCCGCCGATCCCATGTCCAGCCGAAAACCGCCGAAACGCTCGTACACCGAACGACGCACAAAAAAGGTCGGATGTGGCGGCATCCAGCCCCAGTAGAACCTTGCCGGATCGAAATCGCCGGAACGCCAGAAACGTACCGTGCGCCCGGTATCATCGGCCGCCACATAACGCAGATCACCGTAACAGGCCTCCACGGCGGGATCTTCGAAACAGGCTGCCACCTGCCTCAGGACCTGCGGAGAAGGATAGAAGTCGTCGGCATTCAGAATGCCGACCACCTCTCCAGTCGCCAGCTCGATGCCCTTGTTCATGGCATCGTAGATACCCTGGTCCGGCTCGGACACCACCTTTGCGAGGTGGCTGCCATGAGCCTGCGCCACCGCCAGGGTCTCATCGGTGGAGCCACCGTCCATGAGGATGTGCTCGACCTCCACCTCCTGGACGGCAACAGAGGCAAGGCAGTCCGGCAGCACCTGTGCCGCCTGATAGCTCGGGGTAACAATGGAGACCTTCAGCGCCATCACTCCATCCAGCCACGCAACCGGTAAACCCAGTACCCCACCCACTCATGGAAAACCGCCTCCGTCCAGGACAGGGCATCAACCTGCGGCAGCCAGTCCTGGATCGTCGTTGTCTGCTGCAGGCCGGCCCAATCGGTCGCCGAGGGGATAACGGAGAAGCCGACGTGGGTGAAGGCCGCCTCCGCCCGGCGCATATGCCAGGCAGAGGTCACCAGCAACACGGAGCGAATCCCCTGCGGTGACAAGAGCTGCCACGCATTGACGGCATTTTCTCGCGTCGTCCGGCTGCGCCCCTCGAGTACCAGGGCAGACCGGGGCACACCCCACTCCTGCAACAGCCTCGCGGTTGCCGCTGCCTCGGTTTCCACCGCATCATTCCAGGGGAGATTGCCTGCGGAAATGACCACCAGCGGCGCCTTGCCGGCGTGAAACAGGCGTGCCGCCTGCCTGACCCGATCCACCGACTCGTGCAGATTCATGTCGGCCAGCACATCGGGCGCACCCGACAGGCAGCCCCCGAGCAGCACGATGGCCTGAGCCTCGGGCACCTGTGCCATCGGAACGGGCGGATAATCCTTTTCGAGGCCCTGCAAGAGCACCCTGGAGGTCAGCGGCATGGCGGTTACGACCAACCACAACAGGCCGCTGATGCCGGCTCCCCAGGCAATGCGTCGGCGCCCGTACCCGAAGGCCACCAGCGCCACCGCCCACAAGAGCAACGCCTGCAACAGCGGACTGAGGAACAAGCTGACCAGTTTTTGCAGAAAAAGCACCGCTGCGACGGCTCACTGGCGGTGAATGAACCAACTGCCCAGAACGAGCACATCCATGCGGGTCCGAAGAAAACAGTCCAGCGCTTCCTCGGGCCGACAGACCACCGGTTCGTTCTCGTTGAACGAGGTATTCAACACGATCGGCACCCCGGTCAGCTCCTGAAATGCCGAGATCAGGCGGTGATAACGTGGGTTGGTGTGCTGATACACGGTCTGCAGACGACCGGACCCGTCCACATGGGTCACGGCGGGTATTTCGGCCCGCTTCTCCTCACGAATCTGGAACACCTTCATCATGAAGGGCACCTCGTCGTCTTCCTCGAACCATGCGGCAACCGCCTCGCGCAGAATGGAAGGCGCGAACGGGCGGAAGGACTCGCGCCGCTTGATCTTGAGGTTGAGAATATCCTTCATGTCCGCGCGGCGTGGATCGCAGACGATGGAGCGATTGCCCAGGGCACGCGGTCCCCATTCCAGGCGCCCCTGGAACCAACCCACCACCTGGCCCTCCGCAATCGCCGCTGCCGTGCGGTCACAGAGCGCGGCTTCATCAGCGATTTGTTCGATACGGCACCCGGCCTGCTCGATCTCGGCCTGCCGCTGGCCTAGGATCTCGCCGATCTGCTCATCGGAGAAACTCGGCCCCCAGTAGGCATGGTCCATCACGAAGCGCGCACGCCCCCTCTCCCCTCCAGGGGGAGAGGGCTGGGGTGAGGGGTTCAAGTCATGCCAGGCCACAAAGGCCGCGCCAATCGCCCCGCCGGCATCCCCGGCCGCCGACTGGATGTAGACCTGCTTGAACGGCGTGTTGCGCCGCACCTTGCCGTTGGCCACCGAGTTCATGGCACAACCACCGGCCAGGCACAGCGCATCGTGCCCGTATTGCGCATGCAGGTGGTTCAACAGGTGGAAGAAGGCCTCTTCGTACATGGCCTGAATGGAATGGGCGATGTCCCGGTGCCTTTGTTCCAGCGGTTCGTCGGCGGCGCGCGCCGGACCCAGCAGGGATTCCAGCGCATCGCTGTAAAGCTGCCCCACCGCAGGCACGCCGTTTTCCCATTCGTATTCCACCTTCTCCTTGTGGTGGCGGAAATAGTCGAGATTGAGGCGATAGCCCCCGTCTGCTTCCAGCTTGACGATCTCGCGCATGGCCTCCAGGTAGGCTGGCTTGCCATAAGGCGCCAGCCCCATCACCTTGTATTCATCGCCGTAGTGGGGAAAACCCAGAAACTGGGTCAATGCCTGGTAGAAGATCCCCAGCGAATGCGGAAAGTACACCCGCCCGGAGATGTCGATGTCGCTCCCCGAGCCCTCGCCCCAGGCGCCACTGGCAAAATCACCAAAGCCGTCCACCGAGACCACCACCGCCTGATCAAAAGGCGATACATGAAAGGCCGAAGACAGGTGCGCCAGGTGATGTTCCACCGGCATCACCCGCCCCCGGAAGGACTGGTCCGGAAAGGCCTCGGCCAGCAGGCGATCCACCCCGGCCCGCTCCCGCTTGTTGCGAATGCGGTCGAGCACCAGCTTGAGATCCGGCCGCCTGGCCAGGGTAAAGCCGATCTTCTTGCCCAGATTTGCCTTGGCATCCTGGTTCAGTGCCACCACATCCACGGCATCCAGACCCACCCCGGCCTCTTCCAGGCAGTAACGAATCGCCTCGGAGGGAAAGCCCGCCCAGTGCTTGATGCGACGGAAGCGTTCTTCCTCTGCCGCGGCCAGCAGTTCACCATCCCGCACCAGGCAGGCAGCCGAATCGCCGTGGAAGGCGTTGATTCCCAGAACAATCATTTCATCCATCCTTATCGGGG
>CAYMWJ010000109.1:0-1195 GCA_964394235.1 uncultured Sedimenticola sp.
GACATCAGCACAGCTTCCATGATCCGGGGTGTGGCCAGCGGGCTCATGAGAGTTAAAATGGCGAAAACTCCAAGAGACAAGGCTCGTGAGCAAGGCAGACAACGACGACATCTCCTTCGAACAGGCCCTGAGCGAACTCGAGGCCCTGGTCGAGCGCATGGAATCCGGCGAACTGTCGCTGGAAGAATCGCTGGCCTCCTTCGAGCAGGGCATCGCCCTGACCCGGCGCTGCCAGCAGGCGCTGGAGCAGGCCGAGCAGAAGGTGAAGGTCCTCACCGCCAACACGCCCGACGCCGCTACGGAACCCTTCGACGGTGACTGAGATCCCGCTGGCCGACTTCATCGAACAGGTGGCCCGGCGCACCGACCGCGCGCTGGATGCCCGCCTGCCCGCCCCCCGGGTCGCCCCCGGTCGCCTGCACGAGGCCATGCGCTATGTGGTGCTGGGCGATGGCAAGCGCTTCCGTCCCGTCCTGCTGCATGCCGCCGGCGAACTGCTGGGGGCACCGATCGAACGCCTCGACGTGCCCGCCTGTGCCATCGAGCTGATCCACGCCTATTCGCTGGTGCACGACGACCTGCCGGCGATGGACGACGACGAACTGCGCCGCGGTCGCCCCACCTGCCACAAGGCCTATGACGAGGCCACGGCCATCCTGGTCGGTGACGCCCTGCAGGCCCTGGCCTTTCAGCTCATCGCCGAAGACCCGCAGCTGGACGCCCTGCCCGCGGCCACCCGACTGCGCATGCTCTCTGAACTGTCCCGCGCCGCCGGCTCGCGCGGCATGGTCGGCGGCCAGGCGCTGGACATCGACGCGGTGGGCCATGAGCTGAGCCTGGCCGAGCTGGAGAACATGCACATCCACAAGACCGGCGCGCTGATCCGCGTCAGTGTGCGCCTGGGGGCCTTCTGTGCCAACCCGGTGGACGAGGCGCACCTGCACGCCCTCGACCACTATGCCAAGTGCATCGGGCTGGCCTTCCAGATCCGCGACGACATCCTCGATGTGGAAGGCGAGACCGCGCACATCGGCAAGACCCGGGGCAAGGACGCGAGCGACGGCAAACCCACCTACCCCGCCCTGATCGGCCTTGCGGAGGCACGCGAGATGGCCGACCGCCTGCTCGAGGACGCACTGGACACCCTTTCGCCCTTTGGCGAGCGCGCGGCCACCCTGCGCGCCCTGGCCCGCTA
>CAYMWJ010000109.1:1295-4860 GCA_964394235.1 uncultured Sedimenticola sp.
ACACCCTTTCGCCCTTTGGCGAGCGCGCGGCCACCCTGCGCGCCCTGGCCCGCTATGTGGTGGAGCGGCAGCGCTGAGGACACCGGCAAAAACCTCGTGCGCGAAGCACTCACCACGAAGGACACAAAGCACACAAAGGCTTCCGGATGGTTTTCCGGATTCCGCTGCACTTCGTCCGGGCTACGGACCTGGCACGCTAAGTGGTGGACCGGCAGCGCTGACGATCAGCGGTGCGGCCCCTGGTCTCGGGGGGCCTTGAGCGTCACCTCCACGGTATGCCGGATCTGCTCGCCGGCATCTCCGCGACGCCGCACCGTGATGTGCACCCGCTCACCCGGTCCACGCCCCAGCATGCGCAACTTGAAGGCGGTGAAATCGCCGGTCTCGTGACCCTCCACGGCGACGATGCGATCGCCCTCGCGCAGCCCAGCCGCACGCGCCGCGCTGCCGGGTGTGAATCCCTTGATCAGCACCCGGCCGTCGGCGATATCGAGCAAGGCGCCGATCAGCCCGCGCGGCGGCAGGGGCCGTTCCTCGCTGAGCACCAGGTAGTCGGCCTGGCCGCGCGGCGGCTCGTCGTCCACCGGGCGCAGTACCACCACGCCGCGGATGCCGCTGCGCCGGGTCACCCGGTTGGGGATGCCATGCCGCCCGGCGATATGCCCGCGTCCGGCCATTACCACCATCTGGCGTTCAGGATGGTCCTTCAGGTAGGCAGCGATACGCTGCGCCATACTCTCGTCCCAGGTGAGCTGCACCTCGCGGAAGCGTGGAAACTCCCGCTCCTCGCGGGGATGCTGCGAGAATACCTTGTGCAGGATGCGGTCGTATTCGCGATCGCTGAAGTCGTAGCTATCCGGCAGCTCGTCGCGCAGGCCGGGCGGCAGCCCCGCGATACCGCGGTCGCGGATCGCATCGGTCAGTTCGCGACTCGCATTCAGGGCGATGATCGGTATATGGTGCTCGCGCGCATAGCGGATGATCGGCCGGTACAGGCGATAGTCGAAGCGCCAGCGGGTGAAGTACTCGGTGCGCCGCAGCATCTCCTCCTCTGTGCTGCGACCGGCGATGTAATCGTCCAGCGCCGACTGGAAACGCGCCTGGAACCACTCGACGCCCAGCGTGACCCGATCCGGCGGCAGGGCCTGCAACACTGCCAGCTGCAGCCGGTGGTCGGCATTGCGGTCGTGGACCTCGCCGACATAGATCAGGCGCTGGTCACGCAGACGCACCAGCAGCTGCGGCAGGCCGGGGCTGAACGCGGGCTCGATCACCAGGGCATCATCCGCCGACGGCGGCAACGGATGGTTCGACGGCAGTGGCGAACGTACCGGTGGACTGCCGCACCCGGCCAGCATCAGGGCAAGGAGAAAGGGGAAAATGCAGCGGGTTCTGTACGGTTTCATGCTATGCCTTTCGTGGCTTGCTGTCGCTGTCGCGGCCGACGGCCCTGCGCACGACATGGCCATCACCCTGCAAGCGGATTCGGGTCGCCTGATCGTAACCGACCGTATCGCCCTTGACGAACCGGTCCGGCAGTTCGCGTTTCGCCTGAACGCCGGGCTGCGCATCGAAACCCATCCGGGCCAGCTCGAGCATCTGGGCACCGACGGAGTGCTGGCCCGCTACCGCCTGACGCTGAGCGAACCCGCACGACAGCTCGCGCTCCACTACGCCGGGCAGCCACGCTTTCCCGCCGACCGAGGATATGGCGGCATGCCGGCGGGCGAGATCTCCCCGGCCGGGGTCTGGCTGGACGGTGCGTCGGCCTGGTATCCGCAGACCGGCGAACCGGTGCATGGCGCACGCCTCGCCATCCGCCTGCCCCAGGGCTGGGAGGCGCTGGCCGTGGGCCGACGCGAACCAGGTGACGGCAGCGTCACCTGGTACACCCCGCACCCCCTGGAGGCCCTGTACCTGGTCGCCGGGCCCTACACCCGGCACGAAAGACGCGCGGGCGAGACCACCCTGGCGGTCTGGCTGCTGCACGACGATCCCGCGCTGGCCGAGCGCTACCTCACCCTGCTGAGCGACTACCTGCGGCATTACCAGGCGCTGATCGGCCCCTACCCCTATGCACGCTTCACGGTGGTCGAGAACCGCTGGCCTACCGGCCTGGGCATGCCGGCCTTCACCCTGATCGGCGGCCGGGTCCTGCGCCTGCCCTTCATCCCCTATACCTCGCTGCCCCACGAACTGCTGCACAACTGGTGGGGCAATGGCGTCTGGGTGGACTTCGCACGGGGCAACTGGAGCGAAGGGCTGACCAGCTACCTGGCCGATCACTGGATGCAGGAACGCCGGGGCAAGGATGCGCAATACCGCCTGCGCGCCCTGCAACGCTACAGCAACCATGCCGCGCAGGGCCGAGACCTGCCGCTGCGCGCCTTCGTCAGCCGCCACGACGCGGCCACCCAGTCGGTGGGCTACAGCAAGTCGCTGATGCTGTTCCACATGACCCGCCGCCTGCTGGGCGATGCCGCCTTCGCGGCCGGCCTGCGCCGCCTCTGGAGCCGCCATCGCTTTGAGCGCATTGGCTTCGAGACCGCGCTGCGCACCCTGGTGGACGACCGTCCCGACCTGCTCGCCCGCCTGTTGCCCTGGCTGGCGCGCGAGGGGGCACCGCGCCTGCAACTCGGCGAGACCCGCGTACAGCACGACGGCGACGGCTACCGACTGGAACTCCAGCTGGCGCAGGATGCCGCTCCACCCTTCGACCTGAACGTGCCGGTAGCGATCACCCTCGCTGATGGCCAGGTCGTGCGCCAGACCCTGCGCCTCGATCGCCACCAAAAGCACTTTACCCTGCGCCTGTCCTCGCGTCCGCTGCGACTGCGCGTGGACCCCGACTACGATGTGCTGCGCCGGCTCGACCCGCGCGAGCAGCCATCAGCGCTGAACCTGCTGTTCGGCGGCCCGACCTGGCTGGTACTGCCGTCGGACGCCCCGGCCGCCGAGCGCGCCGCCTGGCAGCGCCTGGCCGACGCCTGGCGCAAGCGTTATCCCGGCCTGCAGGTGATCGACGACCGCGCCGCCGACCAAATCCCGGACTCGGCGCACCGCCTGCTGCTGGGCTGGGACAACCGCCTGCTCGACCCGGCGTCGCTGGCGGATGCGCCATACCGCCTCGAGCGCACCGGTCTGAGCACCAATGGCCACCACTGGGCCGCCGAGCGCTTCGCCGTGGTGCGCGTGAACATCGACCGCGAGGGACGCGGCACCGGCTTCATCGGCACCCCCGGCCCCGCCCTGATCGACGCCCTGGCACGCAAGCTGCCCCACTACGGCAGTTACGGGGCGCTGGTGTTCGACACGCAGGGCCGCAACCGCCTCAAGGCCAACCCCGACAACCCGCATTCGCCCTTGTCGCGGTCGTTGTGAGATCCCCCTGGCCGTTGCGGCTGGCGCCGGCCAACCGGGGCCGGCATAATACCGCGCTTCGTCCCGGTGATTGGCCGCTTGGCCAGATATCAGCGGGCCGGTATAATCCCAAGCAAATCAGTCAACTTTTCGAGGTGCGGCTTCGCCCGCCCGGACCACCCATGACAGCCAGTTCCACCCCCAA
>CAYMWJ010000110.1:0-4686 GCA_964394235.1 uncultured Sedimenticola sp.
GGAAATCCCTTCCATGCCGCAACATGGAATATTTTTCTATGTTGCTAGGAACGGTGGTGCGCGCCGGTGAGCAGGCCGGCGTCGGGCAGCACTGAAGCTGCGGATTGGGTGTACAATAGCCGGCTTCCTCAACTCGAAGCGGTGCCATGTCACTGAACACCACAGAAGAAATCATCGAAGACCTGCGCCAGGGCCGGATGGTCATCATCATGGATGACGAGGAACGCGAGAACGAGGGCGACCTGGTGATGGCTTCCGAGAAGGTCACGCCCGAGGCGATCAACTTCATGGCGCGTTACGGGCGCGGCCTGATCTGCATGACCATGACCCCGGAGCGCTGTCGGCAGCTGCGCCTGCCGCTGATGGTCAACACCGACAACCAGCTCGAGGCGACCAATTTCACCATCTCCATCGAGGCGGCCGAGGGCGTGACCACCGGTATCTCGGCGGCCGATCGTGCGACCACGGTGCTGGCGGCGGTGGCGCCCAACGCCAGGCCCGAGGACCTGGTGCAGCCGGGACACATCTTTCCGCTGATGGCCCAGCCCGGTGGGGTGCTGGTACGTGCCGGGCACACCGAGGCGGGCTGTGATCTGGCGCGGCTGGCGGGGCTGGAGCCGTCCTCGGTCATCGTCGAGATCCTCAACGAGGACGGCAGCATGGCGCGCCGCCCCGACCTGGAGAAGTTTGCCGCCGAACACGGGCTGAAGATCGGCACCATCGCCGATCTCATCCAGTACCGTATCAGGCACGAGAAGACCGTCGAGCTGGTCAGCGACTGCCTGCTGCCCACCCGTCATGGCGATTTCCACCTGTATGCCTACCAGGACATCGTGGGCAACGACATCCACCTGGCGCTGGTGAAAGGCGAGGTTCGTCCCGATGAGCCGGTGCTGGTGCGGGTGCATGTGCAGAACAGCCTGTGCGACCTGTTCGAGAGCGCCCGCGATTGCGGTTGGCCGTTGCGTGCGGCCATGGATCATATCGCCGCCGAGGGCGCGGGGGTGATCGTGGTGCTGCGCAACTACGACACCGCGCGCGACATCGTCAACCGTATCGAGGAATACAAGCACGGCATCAAGCCCGAGCCGCGTGCCGACGGCAAGTGCTCGAAGAACGACGAGGAGCTGCGTACCATCGGCGTGGGCGCGCAGATACTGACCGATCTGGGTGTGCGCAAGATGCGCGTGATGAGTGCGCCCAAGCACCTGCATGCGCTGGCCGGCTTCGACCTGGAAGTCACCGAATTCGTGAATACCGACGAGCATCAGGAGGCTCCCGAGACATGACGATCAAGACTATCGAAGGCGGCATGACCGTCACAGGCGCGCGCTTCTGCGTGGTGGTATCCCGCTGGAACAGCTTCGTGGTGGACAGCCTGGAGGCGGGGGCCATCGACACCCTCAAGCGCCACGGCGCGCGCGACGAGGACATCACCGTGGTGCGCCTGCCGGGCGCCTTCGAGATGCCGCTGGTGCTCGAGAAGATCGCTGCCTCTGGCGACTACGACGCCATCGTGGCACTGGGTGCGGTGATTCGCGGTGGCACCCCGCACTTCGAGTATGTGGCCGGTGAATGCGTCAAGGGCATGGCCCAGGTGATGCTCAAGCACGGGGTGCCGGTGGCCTTTGGTGTGCTCACCGTGGACACCATCGAGCAGGCCATCGAGCGCGCTGGCACCAAGGCCGGCAACAAGGGTGGCGAGGCGGCTGCCAGCGCCATCGAGATGGTCAATCTGCTGCGCAAGTTGTGAGGGGCTCGTGAGCCGGCAACGCAGCAAGGCCCGTGCGCTCGCGCTCCAGGCCCTCTACCAGTGGCAGATGGCCGGGCAGGCGGTACCCGACATCGTGCAGCAGTTCCTGCTCGAGCATGCTGAAAAGCGTTTCGATCGTGATTACTTTCGCGACCTGTTCGAGGGCGTGACCGGGCAGCTCGAGGCCGTGGATGCTGCGCTGGGCGAGGCGCTGGACCGCGACATCGAGCGGGTCGATCCGGTAGAACGCGCCGCCCTGCGCCTCGGTGCCTACGAACTGCTCCGGCATCCCGAGATCCCTTACCGGGTGGCCATCAACGAGGCGGTCGAACTGGCCAAGACCTTCGGCTCCGAGCGGGGCCACCGCTACGTGAACGGCGTACTCGACAAGGCGGCGCGCAGCCTGCGCGCGCTGGAGATCGGCGCCGCCGGGCGCGACTGAGCGCATGCCCGGCGAGTTCGACCTGATAAGGCGCTATTTCGCTCAGGCCACCGCATCGCGCGAGGATGTCCCCCTGGGTATTGGTGACGACTGCGCCCTGCTGAGGGTGCCGCCGGACCGCTGGCTGGCGGTGAGCAGCGATACCCTGGTGGCCGGTCGGCACTTTCTCCCCACCGTCGACCCCGAGAGTCTGGGGCACAAGGCTCTGGCGGTGAATCTCTCCGACCTGGCGGCGATGGGTGCCGAGCCGGCCTGGGCCAGCCTCTGCCTGACCCTGCCCGAGGCCGACGAGGCCTGGCTGGCGGCCTTCATGCGTGGCTTCTCGGCGCTGGCCGCACGCTACGGCGTGCAACTGGTCGGTGGAGACACCACGCGCGGGCCATTGTCGATCAGTGTCACCATCCAGGGCCTTGCCGATCCGGCACACACCCTGCGTCGCGATGCCGCACGGCCGGGTGACCTCGTCTATGTCTCGGGCACCCTGGGCGATGCCGGACTGGCGTTGTTGGCGCAGCAGGGGCTGTACACCCGCGCCGGCAGCCTGCCGTTCCTGCGCCAGCGCCTGGACCGACCCGAGCCGCGTGTCGAGCTCGGCCTGGCCGCCGCCCCGCTGGCGCATGCCGCCATCGATCTGTCCGATGGCCTGGGGGGCGACCTGGCGCATGTGTGCACGGCCAGCGGAGTGGGGGCCATGCTGTATCTCGAGCGCCTGCCGCTCTCGCCCGCGGTGCGCGACTACGTGGACGAGACCGGTGACTGGTCGCTGCCGCTCTCGGCCGGTGACGACTATGAGCTCCTGCTCACCGTGCCCGGCGAGCGCCAGGCGGCCTTCGAGGCCGCCATGCGCGAACAGGCGGTGCCGGTGACCTGGGTGGGCATGATCGAGAGCGGTGCGGGCGTGCGCGCACAATATCCCGACGGACAGATCGACGAGGGGGTGGCGAAGGGGCATGACCACTTTGCGGGCTGACGGACTGCCGAAGCCGGACATGCGCCGGCCCTTGCATTTTCTCGCCTTCGGTTTCGGTGCGGGCTGTTCGCCGAAGGCGCCCGGCACCATGGGTACGCTGATGGCGCTGGCCCTCTATCTGCCGCTGTCGCGCCTGCCGGACTGGGCCTACCTGGGGGTGACCCTGGCGGTCGTGGCGAGCGGGGTGTTCATCTGCGGCTGGTCGGCGCGCCGGCTGGGGGTACACGACCATCCGGGCATCGTCTGGGACGAGATCGCGGGTTACCTGGTGACCATGCTGTGGGCACCCCCGGGCTGGATCTGGATGCCGCTCGGCTTTGTGCTGTTCCGCTTCTTCGATATTCTCAAGCCGTGGCCGATCGGCTGGCTCGATCGCCGCGTCGGTGGTGGCCTGGGCATCATGCTCGACGACCTGGCCGCCGGGCTCGCCGCCCTGGGCCTGTTGCAGCTGCTGGCGCACGCCCTGACGCCCTGAGTTCGGTGGGCGCCTGCGCTCGATCAAGGTCGGCCATCGCGCCTTCCACAATGTGCAGTCCGTGGTGATCGAGGGCGACTATCCGCAAGAGATGCTGCTGGGCATGAACGTGCTGCGCCACTTCGAGATGGACCACCGTGGCAACCTGATGATCCTGCGCAGCCGTCTCTGAGAAAGCGCAGCCGTTCAGCCCGACGCGGCCTCCTTGTCGTGCTCGATCAGCGCGTAGGCGGAGTGGTTGTGAATGGACTCGAAGTTCTCCGATTCCACCACGTAGGCGCAGATGCGGTCGTCGGCGTTCAGGCGCGCGGCCACGTCGCGCACCATGTCCTCGACGAACTTGGGATTGTCGTAGGCGCGCTCGGTGACGTACTTCTCGTCTGGACGCTTGAGCAGGCCATACAGCTCGCAGGAGGCCTCCTGCTCGACCATCTCGATGATCTCCTCGATCCAGACGAACTCGCAGGTGCGCACGGTCACGGTAACGTGCGAACGCTGGTTGTGTGCGCCGTAGTCGGAGATCGACTTGGAGCAGGGGCACAGGCTGGTCACCGGCACCACCACCTTGATGTACATCTTGGGCTCGCCGTCACTGATCTCACCGATCAGGGTCACCTGGTAGTCGAGCAGGCTCTCCACGCCGGAGACCGGCGCCTTCTTGTTGATGAAGTAGGGAAAGGTCATCTCGATATGACCCTGCCTGGACTCCAGGCGCTCGGCCATCTCTACCAGCATCTGCTTGAAGGTATCGACCGAGATCTCGCGTTCGTGGGCATTGAGGATCTCCACGAAGCGTGACATGTGCGTGCCCTTGAAGTTGTGCGGCAGGTACACGTACATGTTGAAGGTGGCGATGGTGTGTTGCTCGCCCTCGCTGCGGTCGGCCACGCGCACCGGGTGGCGAATGTCCTTGATACCCACCTTGTTGATTGCGATCTGGCGGGTGTCGAGACTGGCCTGAACGTCTTCGATGTCGGCCGCATTGACCGGCTTGGGGGTGGAACTGGCTGTCATGGGTGGTCCGGGCGGGCGAAGCCGCACCTCGA
>CAYMWJ010000111.1:0-66 GCA_964394235.1 uncultured Sedimenticola sp.
GTCCGTCCTCGGGCCGAATCGTTCGCGGCGGGGACGCCGCTCCTACCGTAGGAGGCCCGTCCTCGG
>CAYMWJ010000111.1:166-4435 GCA_964394235.1 uncultured Sedimenticola sp.
GCCGAACCTTCGCGACGGGGACGTCGCTCCCACAGGTGGTGTAGGAGGCCCGTCCCCGGGCCGAACCTTCGCGACGGGGACGTCGCTCCCACAGGTGGTGTAGGAGGCCCGTCCTCGGGCCGAATGTTCACGGCGAGGACGCCGCTCCTACCGGTCTGCCGGGGCTGGCTGTGCGACGGCCGGCTTCTGCTGCGGCTTCTTTTCTGCCTTTTTCGCCTTGGGCTTGCCGTTGGAACCGAAGCCCGCGCCCTCCTCGCTCCACATGTTGCGGAACTCGGTCGGTGCGTTGCGGAAGTTACGCTCGAACTCGTTTTCCACGTCGATGGGGTTGGGCACGCTGATCTGCGGCGCGGTCCAGCCCGGCGGCATGCGCCCCATGTTGTACGGGGTGTTGATGGCGTCTTCCCACATGTTGGCTATGGACTCTTCGGGATCGGAGGGGTCCATCCACTTGAAGGGCACATCGTTGCCCCAGGGCGTCACCCCCTTCCAGCGGTCGGGGCCGTAGCCACCGAAGAAGCCATCGCCCCAGCCCGGGAAATTGCCCCAGGGCATCTGCTTCATGGGGTGATCGCGCCACTTGTCGTGCGCGAAAGGCCCACTGCGCCAGGGCTGGAAGCGCGGATGTGCCCAGTAGCCCTCGTGGTCCAGGGGATTCTGCAGCGGGTTGTCACCCCCGAACAGGTCCCAGTCCTCCCAGGGCTTCTTGCCGAAGCCACGCGGAAAACCGCCATAAGGCATGCCGTAGCCATAGGCCGGCGGGTAATACCCCTGGGCGCCCGGATAGGCATAGGTGCCAGTTGTCGGCGGAGTCTGGTAGCCATAGCCCGGGTACTGGCCATAGCCGTAATCACCATAACCCGGCTGGGCATAAGCATAGGGAGCGGCCGGCGGCGGGGTCGCGGAGTAACTGCCTTGCGGATAACCCTGCGCGAGCGCCTGACCGGCACCGCTCGCAAGTCCGAGAAGGATGGCGGCAGAAAGGGATTTGATCGATTGTTTCACTGGTGCGCTCCCGATGCCTTCGACAGGCGGACAGTCCGCCGGCATCATGATAATAAAAAGATATCCTTATGCTAACAAATATTTATTTATAATGCTGTCCTTACCCTGGACCGTTCGTCCACTCACAGGAGAGATCGCCATGTACGAATTCAACCTCACCCTCGACCTGCCCCTCGAACAAGCACTCGAAAAGGTCCGCGAGGCCCTGATGTCCGAACACCTGGGCATCGTCAGCGAAGTGGACGTACAGGCCATCTTCAAGGCCAAGATGGACAAGGACATCCCGCCCTATCGCATCCTGGGTGCCTGCAACCCGAAACTCGCCGATCGCGTGCTCTCGGTCGAACCCAATGCCGGCACCCTGCTGCCCTGCAACTTTGTACTCCGTGACGCCGGCGACGGCAAGACCGTGGTCAGCTTCATGGACCCGGTCGCCGTACTCGGACTGAGCGAATCGGCCGAGGTGCGCGCGGTGGCAGAAGAGGCCCGGGACAAGCTGCAACGGGTGGCTGCCAGCCTGGGTGGCTGAGACCACGAACAAGCCGCACCCCCTCGGCCGGATCGTCGCACGCCGCGAAGACACCTGCGGCCCCGTGGAGCTCGACCCGGAAGGGTCGGAAGTGCAGAAGACCATCCGCGCCATGAAGCGTGCGGTCAAGGAACACAACAAGAAACTCAATCAATGAAAGTCACCCGCATCCTCTACAGCCGCCGCCTCAATGCCGGCAAGTACGCCGCGCTGGAGGAGCAGGCGCGTCGCCTCGGGCACATCCGTACCGAGGTGTGGCAGCGCTACGGCTCCCTTGCTGGCGTGGGGTTGAGAGACCGGCAAGTGCGGGACCAGTGGCTGCGGGAAGGCCGGACCTTCGACGTGTCGGCCAACGCCTGGAAGGAGACGCTGCGCGACGCGATGGCCGACATCAAGACCCACCGCGAGGCGGCCAAGGTCAAGGCCCGCGCCGCCATCCGGCGGCACACCTCCGACGAGGCCGAGCGCAAGCGGCTCTACACCCTGCTCAAGGGGGACAAATGGACGGAGGATGCTTACCTGCGCCGGGTCATGCGCAAGTACCTCAAGCGCGGGCACAACCACACCCACAATCAGATCGTGGTGCGCTCGGACAACTACACCGTCTTCGAGCAGGGTGGACGGTGCTGGATCAAGGTGCCGGGGCTGGAGCGTGGTAGGCGCGTCGCCATCCCCCTCGACACCACCATCGACCACGCGCCCAGCGGCACTCTGCGCTTGATCCTCCGGGAGGGCGTAGTCGAGCTACACTACACGGTCGAAGCCGAGTCCGGGCGCGCCTGCGGAGACCGCGAGATCGGCGTGGACAAGGGCTATACGGAAGCGTTCGTGGATTCCGACGGTGAACACCACGGCGAGGAACTGGGCGAACTACTCCAAAAGGAATCGGACTACCTCAAGGTCAAGAACCAGCGCCGGGCGAAGCTCCGCGCCATCGCCAAGAACACGAAGAACGAGCGCAAGCGGCAGAACATCCTGCGCAACAACCTCGGGCGGAAGAAGCTGGAGCGGCGCCAGCGGCGCCACCAGGCGAAGGTTCGGGATGTCTGCTTCAAGGCGGCACATGCCATCGTGGACAAGGCAGGGGTCATCGCCGCCGAAGACCTGACTGCGCCGATGACGAAGCGCTCATTCGGAAAGAACGTCAACCGGCGGCTTGCGGCCTGGACCAAAGGCGTCCTGGCCGAAGCCCTGGATGCAGTATCTCAGCGTCGAGGTTCGACGCTCGTGCTCGTCAACGCTGCATACACCTCGCAAGTCGATAGCCGGAACGGTTGCCTTTTGGGCAGGCGGGATGGAGATCGGTTTCACTGTTTCGACGGGGAGGTGTTGCAGGCAGACGAGAACGCTGCGCGAAACGTGCTGGCAAGGCTCTACGATCCTGAGATAGATCGTTGGACGCCCTACAAGCAGGTGCGCTCCATCCTGCTGGCACGGACTGAGCGCCTACGCCCCCAACACTGATGGGGGCAGGACTCCAGTTGCAGACCTCAACGGTCTATCAACGGAGAGCGAAGAATCGGCTTGCGCAAGAATGCGCAGGGAAAAGCAAACAGCATGTCTACACCCAGGCGATGATGCTCGGCCTGTTGCTGCGCCCGGATCCCGGCTCGGCACTGATCCTCGGCTTGGGCGGTGGCAGCCTGGTACGTGCCCTGCGTCACGCCGTCCCCGACCTGAACCTGACGGCCGTGGAACACCGCCAGGCCGTGATCGATCTGGCCATCGAGTGGTTCGACGTCGATCCCGCCGACCCGCAGCTGCGCCTGCATTGTGCCGATGCCGCCGATTTCATCGCCGGCACGCAGGAGCGGTTCGACCTGATCTTCGCCGATCTCTACCTGGCCGAAGGCGTCAACCCGGTGCAGACCCGGATCGACTTTCTCGATCACACCCGGGAGCGCCTTGCCCGCCATGGCCTGCTGCTGCTCAATGCCTGGTGCAGTGAATTCCGCGACGCCCAGGCCACCCACCAGGCGCTGGACGCGGTGTTCGGCGAGTCCCGCCTGGCCCTGCACGTGCAGGGCGGCAACAGCATCCTCTTTGCCTTCCGCGACCACCTGCCGGTGATCGATCGCAACCGGCTGTTCTCCACGGCACAGGCCCTTGGGCTACGCCTGGACATCCCCCTGCAACGCCTGGCGCGCAACCTCTGGCGACAGAACGCGCAGGCATTGCGCAGCGGGCGATATTGCCCGAGATAGGCGGCAACTGACGCCCTCTTCAGCTCCAGGCGTTGCAGTTATTCTGTGAATTCAGGGCCCCCAACTCGCGGCATCCTGAAGCGTTACACCTGAAAACGGGTTTCAGATGTAACGTGGGGAATCGTGCGCGACGACCCCGATTCTCGGCAAAAAGGGGACACCGCTTCGCGGTGCGAGCATCCGCCTCTCGGGCCTGCCGAAATGCCACAAAAAAACCGCTCAAGACCCTCGCTACACCCGCGAAAGAGAGGATCAAAAAACCCAGCGCATTCCCGCCAGGGAACACCTCAAGCCATGCCATAGGCGATCTACGCGCCATACATCAGGAAAAACCGCCTGCTGACGCGCCGAAAGGGGAGATTCCGCCCCCTCGGGGACGGGGATTCTGTCAAAAAAGTTACACGGCAGTCTCCCAGGAGGATTGGAAGGGGCTCTGGTAGCCCCTGCAGATGCCGAAATTCCTTCAAAAAAGCGACACGACAGGCCCAAGGCGACATCATGTCGCCATCATGGTGACATCATGGCGCCACT
>CAYMWJ010000111.1:4535-4653 GCA_964394235.1 uncultured Sedimenticola sp.
ATGGCGACATCATGGCGACAAGACTTTCCCCAAAAAATGGCATGGCGACATCATGTCGCCATTATGGTGACATCATGGCGCCACTATGGCGACATCATGGCGACAAGACTTTCCCCAA
>CAYMWJ010000112.1:0-4517 GCA_964394235.1 uncultured Sedimenticola sp.
CCTGGAAATCGTCGCTGTCGTCCTGGTACAGGCCCTGCTCGCGCAGCCAGGCCATGAAACGGGTGATCTCGGCCGTTTGCCGAAGAGAGTCATCAGGTTGCCAAAGGGGGGCGTGCATCGGTACCGCCGCAATCCAGGAATAACACGCAAATATTTAATGCATGACAGCCTGAATTGCAAATCCTGTGGCGCCCAGCGTGCTAGGGGAAGCGCCTGGCAAATAGGAGGCCCTGGCCGACGGCTCGCAGCGAGGAAGCCGCTCCGTAGGAGGTCCGTCCTCGGGCCGAACCGTCCTCGGACCGAACGGTTCGCGGCGGGAGCACCGTTCCTACCGGTCTGCCGGGGTCGGCTTTGCGGCGTTCGGCTTCTGCTGCGGGTCCTGCTTCGGCTTCTTTTCTGCCTTTTTCGTCTTGGGCTTGCCAGCGGAACCGAAGCCCGCGCCTTCCTCGCTCCACATGTTGCGGAACTCGGTCGGTGCGTTGCGGAAGTTGCGCTCGAACTCGTTTTCCACGTCGATGGGGTTGGGCACGCTGATCTGCGGCGCGGTCCAGCCCGGCGGCATGCGCCCCATGTTGTACGGGGTGTTGATGGCGTCTTCCCACATGTTGGCTATGGACTCTTCGGGATCGGAGGGGTCCATCCACTTGAAGGGCACATCGTTGCCCCAGGGCGTCACCCCCTTCCAGCGGTCGGGGCCGTAGCCACCGAAGAAGCCATCGCCCCAGCCCGGGAAATTGCCCCAGGGCATCTGCTTCATGGGGTGATCGCGCCACTTGTCGTGCGCGAAAGGCCCACTGCGCCAGGGCTGGAAGCGCGGATGTGCCCAGTAGCCCTCGTGGTCCAGGGGATTCTGCAGCGGGTTGTCACCCCCGAACAGGTCCCAGTCCTCCCAGGGCTTCTTGCCGAAGCCACGCGGAAAACCGCCATAAGGCATGCCGTAGCCATAGGCCGGCGGGTAATACCCCTGGGCGCCCGGATAGGCATAGGTGCCAGTTGTCGGCGGAGTCTGGTAGCCATAGCCCGGGTACTGGCCATAGCCGTAATCACCATAACCCGGCTGGGCATAAGCATAGGGAGCGGCCGGCGGCGGGGTCGCGGAGTAACTGCCTTGCGGATAACCCTGCGCGAGCGCCTGACCGGCACCGCTCGCAAGTCCGAGAAGGATGGCGGCAGAAAGGGATTTGATCGATTGTTTCACTGGTGCGCTCCCGATGCCTTCGACAGGCGGACAGTCCGCCGGCATCATGATAATAAAAAGATATCCTTATGCTAACAAATATTTATTTATAATGCTGTCCTTACCCTGGACCGTTCGTCCACTCACAGGAGAGATCGCCATGTACGAATTCAACCTCACCCTCGACCTGCCCCTCGAACAAGCACTCGAAAAGGTCCGCGAGGCCCTGATGTCCGAACACCTGGGCATCGTCAGCGAAGTGGACGTACAGGCCATCTTCAAGGCCAAGATGGACAAGGACATCCCGCCCTATCGCATCCTGGGTGCCTGCAACCCGAAACTCGCCGATCGCGTGCTCTCGGTCGAACCCAATGCCGGCACCCTGCTGCCCTGCAACTTTGTACTCCGTGACGCCGGCGACGGCAAGACCGTGGTCAGCTTCATGGACCCGGTCGCCGTACTCGGACTGAGCGAATCGGCCGAGGTGCGCGCGGTGGCAGAAGAGGCCCGGGACAAGCTGCAACGGGTGGCTGCCAGCCTGGGTGGCTGAGACCACGAACAAGCCGCACCCCCTCGGCCGGATCGTCGCACGCCGCGAAGACACCTGCGGCCCCGTGGAGCTCGACCCGGAAGGGTCGGAAGTGCAGAAGACCATCCGCGCCATGAAGCGTGCGGTCAAGGAACACAACAAGAAACTCAATCAATGAAAGTCACCCGCATCCTCTACAGCCGCCGCCTCAATGCCGGCAAGTACGCCGCGCTGGAGGAGCAGGCGCGTCGCCTCGGGCACATCCGTACCGAGGTGTGGCAGCGCTACGGCTCCCTTGCTGGCGTGGGGTTGAGAGACCGGCAAGTGCGGGACCAGTGGCTGCGGGAAGGCCGGACCTTCGACGTGTCGGCCAACGCCTGGAAGGAGACGCTGCGCGACGCGATGGCCGACATCAAGACCCACCGCGAGGCGGCCAAGGTCAAGGCCCGCGCCGCCATCCGGCGGCACACCTCCGACGAGGCCGAGCGCAAGCGGCTCTACACCCTGCTCAAGGGGGACAAATGGACGGAGGATGCTTACCTGCGCCGGGTCATGCGCAAGTACCTCAAGCGCGGGCACAACCACACCCACAATCAGATCGTGGTGCGCTCGGACAACTACACCGTCTTCGAGCAGGGTGGACGGTGCTGGATCAAGGTGCCGGGGCTGGAGCGTGGTAGGCGCGTCGCCATCCCCCTCGACACCACCATCGACCACGCGCCCAGCGGCACTCTGCGCTTGATCCTCCGGGAGGGCGTAGTCGAGCTACACTACACGGTCGAAGCCGAGTCCGGGCGCGCCTGCGGAGACCGCGAGATCGGCGTGGACAAGGGCTATACGGAAGCGTTCGTGGATTCCGACGGTGAACACCACGGCGAGGAACTGGGCGAACTACTCCAAAAGGAATCGGACTACCTCAAGGTCAAGAACCAGCGCCGGGCGAAGCTCCGCGCCATCGCCAAGAACACGAAGAACGAGCGCAAGCGGCAGAACATCCTGCGCAACAACCTCGGGCGGAAGAAGCTGGAGCGGCGCCAGCGGCGCCACCAGGCGAAGGTTCGGGATGTCTGCTTCAAGGCGGCACATGCCATCGTGGACAAGGCAGGGGTCATCGCCGCCGAAGACCTGACTGCGCCGATGACGAAGCGCTCATTCGGAAAGAACGTCAACCGGCGGCTTGCGGCCTGGACCAAAGGCGTCCTGGCCGAAGCCCTGGATGCAGTATCTCAGCGTCGAGGTTCGACGCTCGTGCTCGTCAACGCTGCATACACCTCGCAAGTCGATAGCCGGAACGGTTGCCTTTTGGGCAGGCGGGATGGAGATCGGTTTCACTGTTTCGACGGGGAGGTGTTGCAGGCAGACGAGAACGCTGCGCGAAACGTGCTGGCAAGGCTCTACGATCCTGAGATAGATCGTTGGACGCCCTACAAGCAGGTGCGCTCCATCCTGCTGGCACGGACTGAGCGCCTACGCCCCCAACACTGATGGGGGCAGGACTCCAGTTGCAGACCTCAACGGTCTATCAACGGAGAGCGAAGAATCGGCTTGCGCAAGAATGCGCAGGGAAAAGCAAACAGCATGTCTACACCCAGGCGATGATGCTCGGCCTGTTGCTGCGCCCGGATCCCGGCTCGGCACTGATCCTCGGCTTGGGCGGTGGCAGCCTGGTACGTGCCCTGCGTCACGCCGTCCCCGACCTGAACCTGACGGCCGTGGAACACCGCCAGGCCGTGATCGATCTGGCCATCGAGTGGTTCGACGTCGATCCCGCCGACCCGCAGCTGCGCCTGCATTGTGCCGATGCCGCCGATTTCATCGCCGGCACGCAGGAGCGGTTCGACCTGATCTTCGCCGATCTCTACCTGGCCGAAGGCGTCAACCCGGTGCAGACCCGGATCGACTTTCTCGATCACACCCGGGAGCGCCTTGCCCGCCATGGCCTGCTGCTGCTCAATGCCTGGTGCAGTGAATTCCGCGACGCCCAGGCCACCCACCAGGCGCTGGACGCGGTGTTCGGCGAGTCCCGCCTGGCCCTGCACGTGCAGGGCGGCAACAGCATCCTCTTTGCCTTCCGCGACCACCTGCCGGTGATCGATCGCAACCGGCTGTTCTCCACGGCACAGGCCCTTGGGCTACGCCTGGACATCCCCCTGCAACGCCTGGCGCGCAACCTCTGGCGACAGAACGCGCAGGCATTGCGCAGCGGGCGATATTGCCCGAGATAGGCGGCAACTGACGCCCTCTTCAGCTCCAGGCGTTGCAGTTATTCTGTGAATTCAGGGCCCCCAACTCGCGGCATCCTGAAGCGTTACACCTGAAAACGGGTTTCAGATGTAACGTGGGGAATCGTGCGCGACGACCCCGATTCTCGGCAAAAAGGGGACACCGCTTCGCGGTGCGAGCATCCGCCTCTCGGGCCTGCCGAAATGCCACAAAAAAACCGCTCAAGACCCTCGCTACACCCGCGAAAGAGAGGATCAAAAAACCCAGCGCATTCCCGCCAGGGAACACCTCAAGCCATGCCATAGGCGATCTACGCGCCATACATCAGGAAAAACCGCCTGCTGACGCGCCGAAAGGGGAGATTCCGCCCCCTCGGGGACGGGGATTCTGTCAAAAAAGTTACACGGCAGTCTCCCAGGAGGATTGGAAGGGGCTCTGGTAGCCCCTGCAGATGCCGAAATTCCTTCAAAAAAGCGACACGACAGGCCCAAGGCGACATCATGTCGCCATCATGGTGACATCATGGCGCCACTATGGCGACATCATGGCGACAAGACTTTCCCCAAAAAATGGCATGGCGACATCATG
>CAYMWJ010000113.1:0-4501 GCA_964394235.1 uncultured Sedimenticola sp.
GGCAGGTGCATGCGGCGGATGTGGCGCGGCTGGCGGTCGCCCTGGTACGCCGTGGTGAGACGGTGGCGGCCGAGGCGGCCTTGCCGGTGTATCTGCGCGACCAGGTGGCGCAGAAGATGGCGCCGCTCAACTGAGCAGGCAGCGGTGCAGTCGCTTCGGCTACCGCTTCACCGACACCTTTTTGCCGAGATCTCCGGCTCGGCCAGCCTGAAAAACGGGGTGGTGGTTGACCCCCGTGCGGTCGGGACGTATGATCTTCCGCCTTCGCCGCGAGGCGCGTTGACCTCGGGGTATAGCGCAGTCTGGTAGCGCGCCTGCTTTGGGAGCAGGATGTCGGGGGTTCGAATCCCTCTACCCCGACCAGGTTTGGTCCGAGCCAGATTGGGCGGTTCGCCCCGGCGGTTGTCGTCCCAGGCGGGCAGGACGTGCGCCCGTAGCTCAGTTGGATAGAGCAGCGGCCTTCTAAGCCGCGGGTCGCAGGTTCGAATCCTGCCGGGCGTGCCAGTACAATTTAGCTGACTGTGGCATGACCAGGTCGGCGGACAATCAGGTTTCGACGGTGGGTATAGCTCAGTTGGTAGAGCCCCGGATTGTGGATCCGGTCGTCGTGGGTTCGAGTCCCATTACCCACCCCATCTTCACGAGGGGCTGCGTTCGCAGCCCCTTTTTCGTTTAGAATTCCTGGCTTTCTGCCAGTATTTTTGCCGAGGTGATCGAGCGATGTTTGACAAGTCCATGAAGATCGAGGGTTACGACGATGAGCTGTTGCAGTCCATCAAGGACGAGGAGCGCCGTCAGGAAGAGCACATCGAGCTGATCGCCTCGGAGAACTATTGCAGCCCGCGGGTGATGGAGGCCCAGGGGACGGTACTCACCAACAAGTATGCCGAGGGCTACCCGGCCAAGCGCTACTACGGCGGCTGCGAATACGTCGATCGCGCCGAGCAACTGGCCATCGACCGCGCCAAGGCCCTGTTCGGCGCCGACTATGCCAATGTGCAGCCGCATTCGGGCTCGCAGGCCAATGCCGCGGTGTACATGGCGCTGTGCCAGCCGGGCGATACCGTGCTGGGCATGGCGCTGGCACACGGTGGTCACCTGACCCACGGCGCCAGGCCCAATTTCTCGGGCAAGATGTACAACGCGGTGCAGTACGGCCTGAACCCCGAGACAGGCGAGATCGACTACGAGGAAGTCGAGCGTCTGGCCCAGGAACACAAGCCAAAGATGATCGTGGCCGGTTTCTCGGCCTATTCGCGCATCGTCGATTGGCAGCGGTTCCGTGAGATCGCCGACAGTGTAGGCGCCTGGCTGATGGTGGACATGGCGCACATCGCCGGCCTGGTCGCTGCCGGGGTCTATCCCAGCCCGGTGCAGATCGCCGATGTCACCACCACCACCACGCACAAGACGCTGCGTGGTCCGCGCGGTGGTCTGATCCTGGCGCGTGCCAACGAGGAGGTCGAGAAGAAGCTCAACTCCGCGGTCTTCCCGGGCATTCAGGGTGGTCCGCTGATGCATGTCATCGCCGCCAAGGCGGTGGCCTTCAAGGAGGCCATGGAGCCTGAGTACGTCGAGTACCAGAAGCAGGTGGTGCGCAATGCTCAGGTCATGGCGCAGGTGTTCATCGAGCGCGGCTACGACGTGGTCTCGGGCGGCACCGACGATCACCTGTTCCTGGTCAGCTTCATCGAGGCCGGGCTCACCGGCAAGGACGTGGACGCCTGGCTGGGTGCGGCCAACATCACGGTCAACAAGAATGCAGTGCCCAATGATCCGCAATCGCCCTTCGTCACCTCGGGCATCCGTGTCGGCACGCCGGCCGTGACCACTCGTGGCTTCGGTGAAGACGAGTGCCGCCAGCTCGCCGGTTGGATGTGCGACGTGATCGACGGGCGTGGTGATACCGCGGTGATCGAGCGGGTCAAGGGCCAGGTGCTCGATCTGTGCGCCCGCTACCCGGTGTACCGGGGCTGAGCGGAGACGGCCGGTGCGTTGTCCCTTCTGCGGTGCTCAGGACACCAAGGTGGTGGACTCGCGCCTGCACGGCGACGGTGACCAGGTGCGCCGTCGTCGCCAGTGCACGGTCTGCAAGGAGCGCTTCACCACCTACGAAACCGCCGAGCTGAACCTGCCCCGGGTGGTCAAGAGCGACGGCCGCCGGGTCAACTTCGACGGGCGCAAGCTGCGCGCGGGCATGGACCGTGCGCTGGAGAAGCGCCCGGTGCCCACCGAGGCGGTGGATGCGGCGGTCAATCACATCACCCGCAAGCTGATGTCGCGTGGCGAGAGCGAGGTGCCCTCCAAGCTGATCGGCGAGCTGGTGATGGAGGAACTCAAGGCGCTCGACCAGGTGGCCTATGTGCGCTTCGCCTCGGTGTACCGCCAGTTCGAGGATGTGCAAGCCTTCAGCGAGGAGATCGAGCGTCTGCGCCAGGAGCCGTCGCCCGAGGTGCGCCGCGCCCAGCTCGACCTGCTGGAAGGAGAGAAATGAGCGCCGGTTTCGACCGTGCCGATCACGCCTTCATGGCCCGCGCCCTGCAACTGGCGCGCCGTGGCCGCTACACCACCTTCCCCAATCCGCGCGTCGGTTGCGTGCTGGTGCGCGACGGCGAGATCGTCGGCGAGGGCTGGCATCGTCGCGCCGGCGAGCCGCATGCCGAGCGCATCGCCCTGGCCGCTGCCGGTGAGCGGGCCCATGGGGCGACCGCCTATGTCACGCTCGAGCCGTGCAGTCACCATGGGCGCACGCCACCCTGTGCCGACGGCCTGATCGAGGCCGGGGTGGCGCGGGTGGTCGCGGCCATGGAAGACCCCAACCCGCAGGTCGCCGGGCAGGGGCTGGCGCGGCTGTGCGATGCCGGTATCCGCGTCGAGACCGGCCTGCTCGAGGCCGATGCCCGGGCGCTCAATCCGGGCTTCATCCGCCGCATGCAGGGCGAGCGTCCCTGGATGCGGCTCAAGCTGGCGGCCAGCCTCGACGGGCGTACCGCCATGGCCAGTGGCGAGAGCCAATGGATCACCGGCCCCGCAGCGCGTCGTGACGTGCAGTTCCTGCGTGCACGCTCGGCCGCGGTGCTCACCGGCATCGGTACTGTGCTGGCCGACGATCCCTCGCTGAACGTGCGCCTGGACGGTGCCGATCTGGGCCTGCCGTCCGACCTGCCGGTGCGTCAGCCGTTGCGCGTGGTGCTCGACAGCAGCGCGCGCACCCCGCCGGATGCGCGGCTGCTGCGCCTGCCCGGGCCGGTGCTGATCTGCGTCGCCAAGGGCGCGGACGGGGATCGGGTCGCCGCCCTGGAGCGGGCCGGTGCCGAGGTCTGCCGCCTGCCGACCGATGCATCGGGGCATCCTGCCTGGTCGGCGGTGATGGACGCGCTGCGCGCGCGCGAGATCGACGAGGTGCTGCTGGAATGCGGTGCCACCTTGGCTGGTTCGGCGCTGCTGGCCGGGGTGGTCGATGAGCTTGTCCTCTACCTGGCGCCGCAACTGCTGGGCGATGCCGCGCGCGGCCTGGTGCATCTGCCCGGGGTCGAGCGCCTGGAGCAGCGCATCGAGCTGGCGATGAACGAGGTGCGCCAGGTCGGCGAGGACCTGCGCCTGACCCTGGGGCTCAGGCGATCCGGAACGCCCTGACCCGGGCGTGCAGCCGCTGTGACTCCGCCATCCCAACTGGAATCCTCACCTTGAACCCGGATGTTTCACCCAGACAGGGTCCGCGACCCTGTCTGGGTGGATCGTATCCGCTATTCACAGAGTCGGGAGATCCCTCCGCTCTGTCTGCGGCTCCGGTCGGGATGACAGAGGGGTTTCGCCTGTAGCTTTGGTCGCGGGAACGTCAGCCGTTCCTAGCAACATAGAAAAATATTCCATGTTGCGGCATGGAAGGGATTTCCATGCACGTCACCCGAACAGTGCTGGTGACGATTCGCGTGCGGGAGTCCCACCCGCAACCGGCGGTATGATCCCTGTCGATGCCTTGTCCGGCGAAGACCGGGCAGGTGACCGACAGGATCGGGCCGCGCCCGACCGTCGGTGCGCTGCAAGCGCCGCTTCTTTCCGGGCGACCTGGCGCCAGAACGACCAGACGTGCTTCCCCCGATTCCTCACGGGTAGGGAGAAGGCGACCTGATCGCCCATGCGGCGGTTGGGCCGCTCGGAAAGATTCATGGCCCGCCGCGCAATGCACAAGGCGGCGGCCTGGTGATTCGATAGCCCGTACCGGCGGGCGTATTTGTGCCGGCCGATGACCGAGGTGTAGGCCGGATCGACCTCCAGCACCTCCAGTCCCGCATCATAGGCGCGGGCCTTCAGGGTGGCGAGGATGCGCGCATACGACAGCGCCGAGAGCATCCGGCTGTAACGGACGCCCTCGCCTTCGAGCCGCGCTTTCTTTCGGGAAAAATCCAGCCGTTCGACGGCCAACGGCTTGCCTTTCTCCCGCGCGAACGCCATCACCCGCTTGACCGCCTCGCCGATGCGCGCGGCCGCCTGGTCCCTG
>CAYMWJ010000114.1:0-4498 GCA_964394235.1 uncultured Sedimenticola sp.
CGGGATTTCGTTACCCACCTGGTAGAAGTACCAGGCCTTGCCCGAGCCGTTGAGGGTCTCCCACAGGTGGTCGAGATCTTCCCACTGCAGGATGCCGGTGAATCGTCCGTTGAGTCGTCGGGAAAAATCGGATGCCTTGTCGCTCATGTTGCCTGCCTGTCCTGAAGTACTGCCAGAGCATGCATTGTAACGGGCGGTGGGCCGTTGAAGAATGCGGAATCTTCGCAGTGGGGACGTCGTTCCTGCAGACACCGCTCCCGCAAGGCACTGTTCTGTACGGAAAACAGGCTTGTGCCGGGGCGTGCGATCGCGCAGTATCGCGTCTTTTTTGACGGTTCCCCCTGGACATGGGGATAATGTTCCAGATTTTTGAAATTAAAACCTTCAATGCATTGAATTGGTCCTTCGATACACGTGGCCCCGGCCGGAAGACGGCGGGCGGACCCTTCCGACCTGAACAACGAGAATCATGAAACTCGGGATACCCAAAGAAACATTGACTGGAGAGGCGCGCGTCGCCATCACCCCGGAAGTTGCCAAGTCGCTCATCGGCAAGGGCTTTGAGGTCTGTGTCGAACGCGGTGCCGGCGAGGGCGCGCACTATCACGACGACACCTATGCCGAGGCCGGCGTCATGCTGGTCGATCGCGCCGAGGCGCTGGCCTGCGACATCGTCGCCAAGGTCCGCCGGCCGACGGTCGAGGATGCCGCGCAGATGCGCGAGGGCGCGGTGTTCATCGGCATGCTCGAGACCTGCGGCGAGGACGAGGTGGCTTCCGCCTTGCTCGCCCGTGGCATCACCGTGCTGGCGCTCGAGCGCATCCCGCGCATCTCGCGCGCGCAGTCGATGGACGTGCTCTCCTCGCAGGCCAACATCGGTGGCTATCGCGCGGTCATCGAGGCGGCCGCGCGCTACGAGCGCTTCATGCCCATGATGATGACCGCCGCGGGCTCGGCCAAGCCGGCGCGCGTGGTAGTGCTGGGGGTCGGCGTGGCCGGTCTGCAGGCGATCGCCACCGCCCGCCGCCTGGGCGCCGAGGTCTACGCCTACGACATCCGTCCCGAGACGCGCGAGCAGATCGAGTCGCTGGGCGCCAAGCCGATCGATCTGGACATCGGCGAAGAAGGCAGTGGCGAGGGCGGTTACGCTCGGGAATTGTCCGACGAGGCCAAGGCGCGCCAGCAGCAGTTGCTGGCTGACGAGCTGGCCCGTGCCCACATCATCATCACCACCGCGCAGATCCCCTGCCGTCCGGCACCGCAACTGGTGGCGCCCGAGGTGGTCGAGCGCATGCGCGAGGGCTCGGTGATCGTGGACATGGCCGCCGGTTCGGGCGGCAACTGCCCACTGTCCCGACCCGACGAGATCGTCACCGAGCACGGGGTCATCATCGTCGGTCATACCAATTACCCCTCGATGATGGCGACCGATGCCAGCGCGTTTTTCGCGCGCAACATCGCCAACCTGCTGGGCATCATGGTGGACAAGGGCGAGGATGGTTCGCTGAGCCTCAAGGACCTCGACGCGGACGAGATCACCGCCGCCGCTCAGTTCAAGCCGCAAACGAGCGAATGAGAGAAGATCATGCCTGACACACTCCTAGCACTGTATGTATTCGTCCTGGCCTGTTTCATCGGCTATTTCGTGATCTGGGGTGTCACCCCGGCGCTGCACACGCCGCTGGTGGCGCTGACCAACGCCATCTCGGGCATCGTCATCATCGGTGCGTTGCTGGTGGCTGGCGCCGAGGAGGCCTCGGGAGCGGCCGAGATCATGGGCTTCTTCGCGGTCCTGCTGGCCTCGATCAATGTCTTCGGCGGCTTCCTGGTGACCAACCGGATGCTGGCGATGTTCAAGAAGAAAAAGAAGTAAGGGGGCGATATGGAAATCTCAGCCAATACCCAGGCCCTGGCCTACCTGGTCTCGGCGGTCCTGTTCATCCTGTCGCTCAAGGGCCTGACCCATCCGGCCTCGGCACGACGGGGCAACTTCCTGGGCATGATCGGCATGGCGATCGCCGTTGTCGCCACGCTGATGGGCAGCGAGGTGCAATCCTACGGCTTCATCGTCGCCGGTGTGCTGCTCGGGGCGGTGATCGGTGGTGTGCTGGCCGCGCGCGTGCAGATGACCGCCATGCCGCAGCTGGTGGCAGCCCTGCACAGCTTCGTCGGCATGGCCGCAGTCCTGGTGGCTGTTGGCACCTTCATCAACCGTCAGGCTACCGGTGACCTCAATGCCGTGCTGATGAGCGAATTGTCGGCCGGCATCGTGATCGGTGCCATCACCTTCTCGGGCTCAGTGATCGCCTTCGGCAAGCTCCAGGGCCTGATCTCCGGCGCGCCGGTGCGCTTCGCCGGCCAGCACGCCTTGAATGCCGCCATCGGCGTGGTCAGCGTGCTGCTGGCCATCCACTTCGCCATGACCGGCTCCATGCTGTCGCTCACCGTCATGACCCTGCTGTCCTTCGTGCTGGGCTTCACGCTCATCATCCCGATCGGCGGGGCCGACATGCCGGTGATCATCTCCATGCTCAACAGCTACTCGGGCTGGGCCGCGGCGGCCACCGGCTTCACCCTGCACAACAACCTGCTGATCATCGTCGGCGCACTGGTCGGCTTCTCGGGCGCCATCCTGTCGTACATCATGTGCCGCGCCATGAACCGCTCCATCATCAACGTGGTGTTTGGCGGCTTCGGCAGCGACGCCGGAGGGGGCGAGGCCAGTGCCGGCGCGGTGGCGGCGGACAAGGGCGTCAAGTCGGCCTCGGTGGAAGACGCCATCTACTGGATGGAAGACGCCAACCGCGTCATCGTGGTGCCCGGTTACGGCATGGCCGTGGCCCAGGCCCAGCACGCCCTCAAGGAGCTGATGGAACTGCTTGAGGAGCGGGGCGTGGAGGTCAAGTTCGCCATCCACCCGGTGGCCGGCCGCATGCCCGGGCACATGAATGTGCTGCTGGCCGAGGCGGACATCCCCTATGATCACGTCTTCGAGATGGACGACATCAACCCCGAGTTCGCCTCCACCGACGTGGCGCTGGTGGTCGGCGCCAACGATGTGGTCAACCCCGCCGCGCGTACCGACCAGTCCAGCCCCATCTACGGCATGCCCATCCTCGAGGCCGGCAAGGCGCAGCACGTGTATTTCCTCAAGCGCTCCATGCGGCCGGGCTATTCCGGTGTGGACAACCTGCTGTTCTACCAGGACAACGTCTCGCTGATCTTCGGCGACGCCAAGGACACCATCGAGGGCATGGTCACCGCGCTCAAGGGCGGCGGTCACTGAACGACCGCTCTTGCCGGCAGACCGACGAACCCGCCATGCACGGCGGGTTCTTGCGTTTCAGGCGCCGCCCCGGCCGGCGGCGAGGACCGCCAGAGCGTTGGCGGTGGTCTGCCGCGCGATGGTCTCGCGGCTCTCGGGGCGCAGTTCGGCCAGCACGTCCAGGACCTCCGGCAGCCATTGCGGACTGTTGCGCTGGTAACGGTGGGCGGCGCCGCTCATGTCGGGGGCGTCGGTCTCGAGCACCAGGTCGCTCAGTGGCAGCCGGGTGGCGAGTTCGCGCAGGTGGCGCGCATTGGGCAGGGTGAGCATGCCGCCGAAGCCCAGGCGAAAACCCAGCGCACGGTAGCGTGCGGCGTGTTGCAGCGTGCCGTTGAAGGCATGGCAGAAACCGCCGGGCAGCTTGTAGCGTTGCAGGGTGGCGAGCACGGCGTCGTGTGCCTTGCGCACATGCACCACCACCGGCAGCCCTTCGCGCTCGGCCAGGGCGAGCTGGGCCTCGAACAGGGCCTGCTGGCGGGCACGGTCGAGTTCGCGCAACTGAAAGTCCAGCCCGATCTCGCCGATGGCCGCCGGTCGGTGTGCGCGTACGAAGTCTGCCAGGGCCGGCAGGTCCTGCGGATCGTGTTCCTCGAGCAGTACCGGGTGCAGGCCGATCGCCGGGTAAAGGTCGGGATCACTGGCACACAGTTCCCACACCCCGTCCCAGCCGGCACGTGTGATGGCGGGAATCAGCAGCCGACGCACCCCGGCGGCGCGCGCGGCGGTCAGCACGCTGTCGCGGTCGGGGTCGAAGGCCGCGACGTTCAGGTGGCAATGGGTATCGAACAGTTCCATGCGCCGATTTTACGGGTATGATCGGGCGGCGTCCCCGCAGGCGGGGCGCTCGACCGGATGAGGTATCTCATGCGTATAGGACACGGTTTCGATGCCCATCGTTTCTGCGAGGGCGACGCGGTAGTGATCGGCGGCGTGCAGATCCCGCACGAGCGCGGCCTGGCCGCGCATTCCGATGGCGACGTGCTGATCCATGCCATCTGCGATGCCCTGCTCGGGGCGCTGGGCGAGGGCGATATCGGTCGGCATTTTCCCGATACCGATCCGGCCTACCGCGGTATCGACAGTACCCTGCTGTTGCGCGAGGTGATGGCACGGGTGCGCGCGGCCGGCTACCGGCTGGGCAACCTGGACGCCACGGTGATCGCGCAGGCGCCG
>CAYMWJ010000115.1:0-4333 GCA_964394235.1 uncultured Sedimenticola sp.
GATCGGCGTGGCCTCGACCAAGGCCTTTACCACCCAGCTGGTGGCACTGCGCCTGCTGACCATCGCCCTGGCACGGCGTCGCGGCCTGGACACCGCGGCCGAGCGGGCGCTGGTCGAGGAACTCGAGGCCCTGCCGCGCCAGATCGAGGTGGTGCTCAAATTGAGCGATGCCATTGCGGAGATGGCCAATGCCTTTGCCGACCTGGACAATGCCCTGTTCCTTGGCCGCGGGGCTTTCTACCCTGTAGCCTTGGAGGGCGCGCTCAAGCTCAAGGAGATCTCCTACATCCATGCCGAGGCCTATCCCGCCGGCGAACTCAAGCATGGCCCGCTGGCGCTGGTGGACGAGCGCATGCCGGTGGTCTGTGCCCTGCCCGACGACGCCTTGCTGGAGAAGGTGCTGTCCAATCTGCAGGAGGTCCGCGCACGTGGTGGCGAGCTGTTCCTGTTCAGCGACCGCCATGTGGAGATCCCGCTCGACCGCTACCAGAATCTCACCCTGGACGATATCTGCGAGGGCACCGCACCCATCGTGTACAGCGTGCCCCTGCAGCTGCTGGCCTATCATGTGGCGGTACTCAAGGGCACCGACGTGGACCAGCCGCGCAACCTGGCCAAGTCGGTCACCGTGGAGTGAGTCCCCAGGCCCGCTCTTCCTTGCCTGAACACGACCGCTGAGGCGTATCTCGCGTCGTTGAGTGGTTTCCGCCTTGATTCCCGTGTCCCTTCCCGCTTGCCGGGTGGGCAGGCGCAGGAGTTCGACGGTTTCGCTCCCTGGCCGTCCGTGGCGACACGCTCTCATCGGAAGGGCCGCACACCGCAATTTTCGACGACCGCCAGGCCGTGCCGCGGTCTGCTCCGGTACAATGACGCCATGGATGTCACACCCATCATCGACGGCCTCAACGAGGCACAGCGCGAGGCGGTCACCGCGCCGCCCGGCAGCCTGCTGGTACTCGCCGGTGCCGGCTCGGGCAAGACCCGGGTACTGGTGCACCGCATCGCCTGGTTGTTGCAGGTCGAGGGCTTCTCGCCCTGGAACATCCTTGCGGTGACCTTTACCAACAAGGCCGCGCGCGAGATGCGTGGTCGCATCGAGGAGCTGCTCGGCCAGCCCGCCGGCGGCATGTGGATCGGTACCTTCCATGGCCTGGCGCACCGTCTGTTGCGTGCACACTGGGAAGACGCCGGCCTGCCGCAGGGTTTCCAGATCCTCGACGCCGACGACCAGTTCCGCCTGGTACGTCGTATCGTGCGCGAGATGAACCTCGACGAGCACAAATGGCCGCCGCGCCAGGTCCAGTGGTTCATCAACCACAACAAGGACGAAGGGCTGCGCGCCGAGCACCTCGACGACGGAGGCGACCCCTACCAGCGCCAGTTGATTGCTATCTACCGCGAATACGAGGTGGCCTGCCGGCGCGCCGGGGTGGTGGACTTTGCCGAACTGTTGCTGCGCGCGCACGAGCTGTGGCGCGACCGGCCGGATGTGCTCGTGCACTACCGCGAGCGTTTTGCCGCGGTGCTGGTCGACGAGTTCCAGGACACCAACGCCATCCAGTACGCCTGGCTGCGCCTGCTCGCCGGCAGCGATGACCGGCTGTTCGTGGTCGGTGACGACGATCAGTCCATCTATGGCTGGCGTGGCGCGCGGGTGGAGAACATCCTCGACTTCCAGAAGCACTACCCCAATGCCCGGCTGGTCCGCCTGGAACAGAACTACCGTTCGACCGGCAACATCCTGCGCGCGGCCAATGCGGTGATCACCAACAACCCCGACCGCCTGGGCAAGGAACTGTGGACCGAGGGCGCCGAGGGCGAGCCGATCCGCGTGTATGCCGCCTTCAACGAGTCCGATGAGGCGCGCTTCGTCGTCGATCGCATCGCCGAAGCGAGCGAACAGGGGGTGGCGCGGTGCGAGATCGCCATCCTCTACCGCACCACCGCGCAGTCACGCTTGTTCGAAGAGGCGCTGATCCAGGCCGGCATCCCCTACCGTGTCCATGGCGGTCTGCGTTTCTTCGAGCGTGCAGAAATCAAGGACGCGCTCGCCTACCTGCGTCTGTTGGCCAACCGCCACGACGACCCGTCCTTCGAGCGCGCGGTGAATCAACCGCCGCGCGGCATCGGCGCCAGGACGCTGGAGGCGATCCGCAACCATGCTCGCGACTTCGGCTGCTCGCTGTGGGCGGCCAGCGAGGACTTGCTGCGCGGCGGGGCCATGAGCACGCGTGCCGCCGGTGCCCTGCGCGGTTTTCTCGAACTGATCGAAGAAATTGCCGCCGAAACGGCCACGCTCGATCTGGCCGAACGGGTCGAGACCCTGCTCGCACGCGTGCGCCTGCGCGAGCACTTCGAGAAGTCGCGTGACGGCAAGGGGCCGGATCGCATCGAGAACCTCGAGGAACTGATCAATGCGGCGCGCCAGTTCGAGCTGCCCGAGGCCGAGGCGGGGATGGGTGAGCTCGACGCCTTCCTGGCGCATGCCTCGCTGGAGGCCGGTGACAACCAGGCTGACCAGTGGGAGGACGCGGTGCAGCTGATGACCCTGCATTCGGCCAAGGGTCTGGAGTTCCCGCTGGTGTTCATCGGTGGCATGGAAGAGGGCCTGTTCCCGCACAGCATGTCGGCCGAGGACCCGCAACGCCTCGAGGAGGAGCGCCGCCTGTGCTACGTGGGCATGACCCGCGCCATGCGCCAGCTCTGGCTCACCCACGCCGAGAGCCGGCGCCTGCACGGCGAGGAGACCTATCCCCTGCCCTCGCGCTTCCTGCGCGAGATCCCGCCCGAGGTGGTCGAGGAGGTGCGCGCCCGCCCGCAGGTGAGCCGCCCCTGGAGCCCGGCCGGCGGTTCGCTGGATGCGGCGCGCGAGGTCACCGGCTTCGCCCTCGGTCAGCGCGTGAGCCACCCGAAGTTCGGCGAGGGTGTGGTGCTCAACGCCGAGGGCCAGGGCAATGGCGCACGCGTTCAGGTCAATTTCGAAGGTGTCGGCGCCAAGTGGCTGGTGGTCGCCTACGCCAACCTCAGCCCGCTGTGAGTCCTTCTCGGCGGCCGTCCCCTGTTGGCGGCGGCCGGGAGGGGGTCGTGATCCCGCCGCCGCTGGGCCTGTACGTGCACATCCCCTGGTGCCTTCGCAAGTGCCCCTATTGTGATTTCAACTCGCATGCGGTCAGTGGCGAGGTGCCAGAGGCCGAGTATGTCGATGCCCTGCTCGCCGATCTGGATGTGCAGGCGCCGCGGGTCGCGGGTCGTGCGGTGGAGACAGTGTTCATCGGTGGTGGTACGCCCAGTCTGTTCTCGGGAGCGGCGATCGGGCGGCTGCTGGAGGGGATCGCAGCACGGCTGGATCTGACGGACGCTGCCGAGATCACGCTGGAGGCCAACCCCGGCACCGCCGAGGCCGCGCGCTTCACCGATTACCGCGTGGCCGGGGTGAATCGCCTGTCGATCGGTGTGCAGAGCCTCGACGATGCGTGCCTGCGCGCGCTCGGCCGCGTGCACGATGCCGAGCAGGCGCGGCGCGCGGTCGAACAGGCGCGTGCGGCCGGCTTCGACAATCTCAATCTGGATCTCATGTATGGCCTGCCGGGGCAGGACCTGGACGGCGCCCTGGCCGATCTGCGCGCAGTACTGGCGCTGTCACCCGAGCACCTGTCCTGGTACCAGCTCACCCTCGAGCCCAACACCCTGTTCCATGCTCGACCGCCGGCACTGCCCGACAGCGATACGATTGGCGACATCATGGAGGCCGGATTGGCGCTGCTGGCCGAGGCCGGATTTCGCCAGTACGAAGTCTCGGCGCATGCGCGTCCGGGGCGGGCGGCGCGGCACAATCGCAATTACTGGACCTTCGGTGACTATCTGGGCATCGGCGCCGGCGCGCACGGGAAGCTCAGCACGCCCGACGGCCGGGTGCGCCGCTACAGCCGGCCTCGCCATCCGCGTGCTTATCTGGCTGCTCCCACAGCGCCGGGTAGTGAGCGCATACTATCGGTAGATGAGCTGCCCCTGGAGTTCCTCATGAATGCCCTGCGGCTCCACTCGGGGGTGCCCGCGAGCCTGTTCCACGAGCGCACGGGCCTGTCACTGGCGGTGATCGAGACGCCGCTGGCACAGGCCCGCGCGCGCGGCCTGCTCGAGGACGACCCGGCCGTGCTGCGTCCCACCGCACTGGGCCGGCGCTTTCTGGATGACCTGTTGCTGCTGTTCGAGGTTGGCGCATGAATGGCCTGGAGATGGCCAGGGTGCACTGTCCCTATTGTGGCGAGCCGCTGGAGTTGTGGGTGGACCGCTCTGCCGGCGAGCAGCGCTACATCGAGGACTGCGCGGTCTG
>CAYMWJ010000116.1:0-4329 GCA_964394235.1 uncultured Sedimenticola sp.
GAGATTCTGGGCGTCTTTCATGCATGTCTCCTTGAAGGACCGCTTTCAGGGGACGGTGGTGGTTAATCGTTTCCTCTCATGCGCTTGAGCCGCTTGCGGATTTCCGAAGCCGGCAGGTGTGTTCGCGGGTCCTCCAGCATGCCAGCCAGAACCTCCGCCAGCCTTTCGGTTGAGACGACACCCTGGGCTTCGAGCTGATCGATGACCCAGAACACGCCCAGAACCTTGATGGATTCCTCCTCGGCCATCCTGCGCATGCGCTTGTCGCTGCTCAGTAGCGGCCAGTCGTTGAGCGCCGAGAGAGCGATAGCAAAACAGTCGTGAAGGGTCAGCTGCGGGCGTCGCGCCTGGTATCCAACCGCCCGGGTCACGCCATCGGAGTCCAGGTGCTCAATCCGCAGGCCGAGGTCCACGAGGTCTTCCCTGGTCAGGCCATGCAGGTCGAGCAGCTCGTCCTCATAGAGGATGTCCGGGACCGCAAATTCGCAAGGCAGCTCGAAGATGGCTTCGAGGAGGGACCACTTCGAAAGCTCGATCAGGACAGAAGCATCGCTCACCAACACCCGCACAAACGGCTACTCCCCGGGTCCATCCATGGCGCGGGCGATCTCCGCCGTACTTTGTCCAAGCAGTTCCGCAGCCTTGGGCAAGGAGATGATGTCCTCGGCCAGGGCGCGGAACACCAGCCGCTCGAAGCGGCGGGGCTGCTCGTTGTCGGGCAACGGCATCGGTTCGGACTTGCGCCAACTCCGGCCGATGCCACGAAAGATGCGGGTAAGGGTTGCCTCGGTAATGACTTCGAGATCCTTGAGCCGCACCATCAGTGCCGCGGCGCTGACGCCGAACATGTGCTTGATCTGGATGATCTCGGTGTATCCGAAGTTGTGACGCCGCTGACCCACCTCGAAAAGCAGGTCCTCGCGGGGCATGAGGAAGGCACTGGCGAAGCGGTGGCAGACCTTTTCCTCGTCCAGATCTCCGTTTTCCAAGTGCACGACCATGTGTCCTAGCTCATGGGCCAGGGTGAAGCGCTGCCGCTCCACCGATTTGGCGCCCGAACTGACGATGACTGGCACATCCTCGTAGTCTGGGCGTGAGACCCGGCAGGTCAGTCCGTCCACGGCCAGGGGGAAGTCCAGCTTGAGGACCTTGATGCCGCGCTCCTCGAGCAGCTCGGTCATGTTGGGGATGGGATTGCCGCCAAGGTTCCAGTCCCGGCGCAACCGCTCGGCGGCTTCCTCGGCATCCTCCAGGGTCTTGATCCGGTAGGGAGCACCCTTGGGCCGGTCCCACTCATGGCTCGCAACGTCGAGCAGTTCCTCGACCTGCAGGTAACGATCCAGATGATCGAGCACCGCGGCCTCCACCCGCGCACGGTCCTTGGCGGGGGTCCTGGCGGTCTTGCGGAACTCGAGGCCTTCGAGCCGGATGTCCGAGGGGCTGAACAGATAGCTCAGCGGAACTTCCAGAGCACGGGCCAGGCGGATGGCGACCTCGGAGCCAGGCAGCATCTCGCCGCGCTCGTAGCGGCCGATGGCCTGCGCGGTCACGGCATGGTCGATGGCCTCGGCCAGCCCCCGCAGGGAGAGGCCGGCGCGCTTGCGGGCCAGTTTCAGTCGTTCGCCAAACACGGGATTCTCCATCATGTTTACAGAATAGAGAAATTATTGTCATTTGTAAACATGACGGCAAACTTCCCGGTACTTCAGTGGCGCGCTTGGCGGCTGTCGGCATACCCCTCCATATTCCCCCATGAACCCGCAACGCCACGCTGGATATTCCCCCTTTTCAGACAGACACTTACGGTTCCGAGTCAGTTGGAAAGGCAGGAGCGGTATCGATGGACGATAGCATCAAACAGGTTCCCCCAGAGCGAATGAGCCCGGAGCAGCGCCGGGCCGAGATCGCGGGGTTGCTGGCGGCTGGGCTGGCCCGGTTGCGGGAGGCCAACGCTGGGACTGGAAAGGGCGAGTTGGGACTTGGCTTCGGGGGCGATGAGAGCGTTCATGTGACTCCCTCAAATGAACCCGGAGAGGAGTCCGCATGAGCAAGGCCGACAAGATCCCGCCCACGCCGCCCTCAGTGGTGGCGCAGATCGCCCAGCTGCCCGACCTGCCGATCGAGGAGATCCGGGCGCTGTGGCGGCGCCTGTTCCATTTCGATGCGCCCACCCACAACCGGCGGTTTCTGGAGCGACGCATCGCCTACAAGCTGCAGGAGATCGCCTTCCGCAAGGAGAACCGGAACCTGCTGCAGAACAACCAGAAGCGCATCAAAACGCTCATCCGCAATGGCAAGTTGCTCAAGCGCAGCCGGGACTACTGCCCGGTGCCGGGCACCGTGCTGATCCGCGAGTACAAGGGCGTGGAGCATCGGGTCACGGTGACCCACGACGGGCAGTTCGAATACCAGGGCTGTGTCTACCGGAGCCTGTCGCGCATCGCCCGGGAGATCACCGGAGCGCAGTGGTCCGGCCCAGTCTTCTTCGGTCTGCGCAAGCCGGGCAGACGACGCAAGGAAGGGGGTGAGCGATGAGCGAGGCCATGCCACGCCGCCTCCGTTGTGCTGTCTACACCCGCGTCTCCACGGACGAAGGGCTGGACCAGGAATACAACTCCATCGACGCTCAGCGCGACGCAGGCCACGCCTATATCGCCAGCCAGCGAGCCGAGGGGTGGATCCCGGTGGCCGACGATTACGACGATCCGGCCTATTCCGGCGGCAACATGGATCGGCCGGCGCTCAAGCGGCTGCTGGCCGACATCGAGGCGGGCCGCATCGACATCGTGGTGGTCTACAAGATCGACCGCCTCACCCGTAGCCTGACCGACTTTTCGAAGATGATCGAGCTGTTCGAGCGCCACGGGGTGTCGTTCGTCTCGGTGACCCAGCAGTTCAACACCACCAACTCCATGGGGCGGCTGATGCTGAACATCCTGCTCTCGTTCGCCCAGTTCGAGCGGGAGGTCACGGGCGAGCGCATCCGCGACAAGATCGCCGCCAGCAAGAAGAAGGGCCTGTGGATGGGCGGCATTCCGCCGCTGGGCTACGACGTGAAGGACCGGCGCCTGGTGGTCAACGAGCATGAGGCCAAGACCGTCCGGCACATCTTCCGCCGCTTCGTCCAGCTGGGTTCAGCGACTCTGCTGGTGAAGGAACTGCGGCTGGACGGTGTGACCTCCAAATCCTGGGTGACCCAGAGTGGCCGGGTGCGAGAGGGAAAGCCCATCGACAAGAGCCTGATCTACAAGATGCTCAACAATCGCGTCTACTTGGGTGAGATCAAGCACAAGGAGCAGTGGTACAAGGGCGAGCACCCGCCCATCATCGACAAGCCGCTCTGGGACCAGGTCCAGGCCATCCTCGAAACCAACTGGCGCAAGCGGGCCAATGCCATCCGCAGCAAGGTGCCGTTCCTGCTCAAGGGGCTGGTGTTCGGCAACGACGGGCGGGCCATGTCGCCGTACCACACCAAGAACCGCTATGGCCGGCGCTACCGCTACTACCAGCCCCAGCGCGACGCCAAGGAACACGCCGGCGCCTCGGGCCTGCCCCGGCTGCCGGCGGCAGATCTGGAATCGGCGGTGATGGAGCAGATCCGCGCCATTCTGCGGGCGCCGCAGATGGTCGAGGAGGCCGCCAGGCGGGCGGTGCGTCTCGATCCCACGCTGGACGAGGCGCAAGTCACCGTCGCCATGACCCGGATGGACGAGATCTGGGAACAGTTGTTTCCCGACGAACAGGCACGGATCGTCAAATTGCTGGTCGAGAAGGTGATCGTCTCGCCCAATGACATCGAGGTGCGGCTGCGGCCGAACGGTATCGAGCGGCTGGCGCTGGAGTTCGGGCAGGCCACCGGGGAGGTGTTAGAATGAGTGACAAGCAGACGGACAGGGAACGCGCCTCGCCCAGCGCCCCCAGGCGCGTTGAGAAGGCCGGTGAGGCGCAGTTGATCGAGGACAGCACCGGCCGGCTCGCCATCTCCGTGCCGATCCGGATCAAGCAGCGAGGCCGGCGCAAGCTGGTGACACTGCCCAGTGGCGAGACGGTCGCCCCGAAACGCCCCTGGGACGATGCGCCCACCCCCATGCAGTTGGCGTTGGCTCGTGGGCACCGCTGGCTGGCCATGCTGGAGTCCGGCGAGGCGGGCTCGCTCCGGGAGATCGCCGACAAGGAAGGCGTCGACAACAGCTACGTGAGCCGCATGATCAACCTGACCTGCCTGGCGCCGGATATCGTGGCCGTCATCCTCGACGATACGCTGCCGGATCATGTTACCCTGTTCGATCTGGCGGTGGATCCGCCGAGGTTGTGGGAGGAGCAGCGGAA
>CAYMWJ010000117.1:0-4251 GCA_964394235.1 uncultured Sedimenticola sp.
GTTTCCATTTCCCTATTTATCCACAGGGCTGTTCTCTAGTCTCCACCGCAAGCCCGGCATGTCGCCGGGCATGCACAGGAGGCTAAAACCATGTCCACCAAACTTCTTCGCTTGGCCGAGGTGTCCAACATCACCGGCCTGAGCCGTTCCGCCATCTATCGCCTGATTGCACAAGGGCAGTTCCCCAAGCCGCGCAAGATCACGCCACACGCATCCAGGTGGCGTGAGGACGAGGTTCAAGACTGGATCGACAGCCGCCCGGTTGCTGGGCTGGGGGGGCAAGCGGCATGACCCAGACGCAAAAAGGCCCAGCAGCCGTGGGGGCGGCAGGCTGGGCCGGAGATCAAACACCGTGGACGCCCCGAATTGTAGCGCACCCTCGCGCCCCGGTCCCCGGCTCCCTGACCTGGCGCAAGGCACGCGGCCTGCTCACCTGGCGCGACCATGCCGAGACGCCCCGCGATTCGTTGACACACTGCGGGACAGTGATCTACGCTGATACTGTCGCTGCAAATTCAGCGGCCCGGTTCCGCCAAGACCGGAAAGCTACAGGCGCTGACGCGCCGCCCGAGCGCGTTTTTTCATGCTTGCCATTCACTGGCAACATGCCCACGAGTCAATGGTGGGGTGCATGGGTTCCCCGCAAGGGGAGTCGGTTTCCTGTAGGCCGATCTTGGCGGGCCTGTGCATCCCACCGCCCCATTCTTCGCCAAGAGATGGCGCGGTGGTCTCACCAACTACAGGAGACTGCCATGAGCACGAACCACACCCCCAGCGCCCCCGCGCCCGATCTCGACACCCTGAAACTGTTTGTCGAAGGCCATCACCGCCTGGCCATTGATGCCCTGAACCGTCTCGTTTCACTGGCGACCGCCGCCAAGCACTGTGCTGGCGACGATTCGCTGGCTGCGCAACTGGTGGACATCATCCACGACGAAGCAAGCGCCGCCGCTGAGGCCATTTCCGAGGACTGGGCCGACATCATCACCCGCTGCAACTGGGAGGGCGAAAAATGAGCAAGACCCTCGATTCCCTGAACATTCCCCAAGGCCCGATCCCTCCCAGCCCCAGCGTGGCGGACGTGCTGCGCGAGTACCACGAACTAGACCTCCCTGCTTCATCCGTGGGCATGAAGCCCCTGGACGCCGAGGCCCTGGACGTTCTGCACCGGGTGGAGGGCTACACCGATCCGCTGCACCTGGCCGGTCAACTGACCAGCGCCCTACACACGCTTTGGACGGCCCGAAAGTCTGGCGAACTGCCCGATGACCACGCTGACGCAACTATCTGGCTGCTGGCCGAGGTCGCCAGCCTGCTGGAGCACGCCATCGAAGCCCACGACGCCGCTACTTGGTGGCGAGGCCAGCACGAGAAGGCCCTGGCCCGCGCCGAGCAGGCCAAGGCCAAGGGCACCACCAAGCGCCGCGCGAAGCGGCAGGAGGTGGCGGCATGAGCGACTTCACCACCGTCAAGGCCGCCGCCCGTGGCCAGTGGCCCGCCATCTGGTCCGCCCTGGGTGTGCGCGATCTCCCGCGCCCTGGGCGGCATGGCCCCTGTCCTGGCTGTGGCGGCAAAGACCGTTTCCGCCTGCTGCCAGAGGATGCCGAGAACGGGGGCTGGATATGCGGCCGTGGCGGCGACCCCACCGGGGGCGACGGCTTCGCCCTGCTGGTGCATACCGGCATTGCTCGCACCCCTGGCGAGGCCCTGCGCCTCGTTGCCGCCCATCTGGGACTCGACACCAAGGCCGACCCGGCAGCCCGCCAGAGGGCGCGAGAAGCCGCCCAACGCCGCGACCGCGAGCGTCTGGAGGTCGCGCTTGCCCATGAGCTGCGCGTGCTGCTGATCGTGCTGGACAACCGCATTGCCGGCCGCGAGATCGAGCGCAACCCGCGATTCCGCGAGGCCCGGCCCGAGTGGCTGCCGCTGCCTGGTGAACACTGGGAGCGCGAAACGCTGGCCGCCCAGCGCATCACCGCCCTGCTGGGCAAGCTGTACCAATCGAACAAAAGGAGCGCGGCATGAGCACCGCAGAAGAAGACCTGGAAAAGACCCTCGCGGCCATTGACGCCGAGATCGGCATCGGCACCGAGACGGCCGACGACGCACTGACCGAGACCGCGCCGCCAGAGCCGTTCATCGTGGCCGGCACCGAATGGCGGCAACCGCCCGAGAGCGGCACCGAAATCCGGCACGCCCCGCCGGAAGACGACGACCGCCCCCGCTGGGCTTGCTACCTGAAGCCCAACCCGGAGGCCGGTATCCGCCGGGCTGGCGTTTGGTATCACGGGCTGAAACAGGGCAAGAAGGACGAACCGCCCCAGCCCTTCGACGAGTGGCTGTGTTCCCCCCTGCTGGTGGAGGCCGTCACCCGCACCCCCGAGGGCAGCGACTACGGCCGCCTGCTGCGCTACCGGGTGGAAGGGAAGTGGAAGACGTGGAACATGCCCATGCGCATACTCGGGGGCGATCCTGCCGAGCTGCGCCGCGAGCTGCTGGCCGCTGGTGTGGAGATGGACCACCGCAACCCGCGCCGCCTGTTCGACTACATCACCAGCCTGACGCCGCGCCGCCGCATCCATGCCGCCCTGGAAGTGGGATGGCATGGCGCGGCCTTCGTGCTGCCCGATCACGTGTTTGGTGAGGCGGACATTCACTTCCAGTCGGAAAGCGCCCTGGTGGCCGACTATGCTGCTGTCGGCACCTTGCAGACCTGGCAAGACCGCATTGCCCGCCCTGCGATCCGCAACAAGCCGTTGACCTTCGCCATCAGCGCCGCCCTGGCTGGCCCCCTGCTGCACCCCGTGCACAACCAGGGGGCAGGTTTTCACTTCGTGGGCGGCAGTTCCTGCGGCAAGACCACCAGCCTGCAGGCCGCCGCCAGCGTATGGGGGCCGCCCCCGCTGGTGCGCAACTGGCGGGCAACCGCGAACGGGCTGGAAGCGGCCGCCGCCGAGGCCAATGACCTGTGTCTGATCCTGGACGAAATCGGAGAATGCACCCCCAAGGAAGTGGGGAGGGTGGTGTACGCCCTGGGCAACGGCACCGGCAAGAGCCGCGCCACGCAAAAGGGCTATGCCCGCCGTGTCCGCCGCTGGCGCACCGTGCTGCTCTCCAGTGGAGAACGGACCCTGGATAGCATCTTGCGCGAGGCAGGCGAGCGCGTGACCGCAGGCCAAGAAGTGCGCCTGCTGTCACTGCCCGCCGATGGCTTCACGCATGGTGCCTTTGACGAACTGCACGGCCATGCCAGTGGCGCACACATCGCCAACGCCATCAAGACCGCCGCCAGCGAGACCTACGGCACCGCCGGCCGCGCCTGGCTGGCCTGGCTGGCCGAACACCTGGCCGACCCCTGGGCCGACACCCTGCGCCGCATGGCCGACAGCCTGCAGCCCGAGAACGGACAGGAGGCCCGCGCCGCGCAGGCCTTCGCCCTGGTGGCCATGGCCGGGGAGATGGCCATCGAGGCGGGCATCCTGCCCTGGGACAAGGGCGAGGCCGCCGCCGCTGTGCGCGAGATGTGGGAGCGCTGGCGCGAACAGCGCGGCCAAGGCCCGGCCGAGCTGCGGCAAGTAGTGGAGGCCCTGTCCGGCTTCATCGCCCGCTACGAGGACCGCTTCGAGAACCTGGACGTGGAGCACCCAGGCCGCCCCATCCACGACCGGGCCGGGTACATCAAAGACGGTGACTTCCATTTCATCCCCGCCGTGTTCAAGGAGGCCATCGGCGGCATTGACGCGAACCTGGCCAAGCGCCTGTTGTTCGAGGCCGGGTATCTGGCTGCAGGGGATGGGAGGCACCTATCCCGAAAAATCCGCATCGGGGCAGAAACGCGCCGTGTCGTTTCGATCCGTTCCAGCATCCTGAGCGGGTAAAAACGATGGGAACACTGGGAACAATGGGAACAGGCCTGTTTCATCAATGGGTTAGCGTGTTCCCGCCAGTGGGAACAAGGCGGGAACAACTGGGAACACAAGGGCGCGGCATTGAAGGCCGTTCCCACCTGTTCCCGCCTGTTCCCACGCATGGGAACACTGTAAGTGATTGACCATAAAGGGGTGTTCCCACCATTCCCACCGTTCCCACCTTCTGAACCGGCTCCAAAGCAAAAACACCGACCGAACACAGAGAACACCCGGAGAACGCACACCATGAGCGCCTTTGAATCCATGATTGCCCAAGGCTTCCCCGCCCACCTGGCCGCCCAGATGTCCGCCGAAGTGCTGCGCCAGTATGGCGAGGAACCGT
>CAYMWJ010000118.1:0-4199 GCA_964394235.1 uncultured Sedimenticola sp.
TGTTGCTGCTGTGGCGGGTCTGGCCTGGCAATGGGTAGTGATCTCTGTGTCCTCTGTGGTGTTGACTTCCACATTATGGCTTTACGATCTGCTCCGGATGCAGGTCATTCCACGGAAGAATGGTGATGTTGGAACGGGTTTGCCGGGTGTCGCCGCCATAGACCAGCCATGCCTGCCCGGCGGACGCTTCCGCCAACTTTTGCCAGTAGTCGAGCCCCTTGAAATAATCCCGATTGACCGTCTGTCCGGATTTGATTTCCACCGGAGACAGGCGGTCGCCGTGATCCACCAGCAAGTCCACCTCGTGTCCGGAGCGATCACGCCAGAAGTAGAGGTTGGATACTTCACCCGCGTTATAGCGGGTCTTGAGCATTTCACTGATGACCCAGGTTTCGAACAAGGCTCCCCGTTGTACGTGCGTGGTCAGCTGGTCTTCGTTCTGAATGCCAAGTAACCAGCTTGCCAGCCCGGTATCAAGAAAATAAAGTTTGGGGGTCTTGATCAGCCGCTTGTTGAAGTTCTGGTGATGTGGTGGCAGCAGATGTACGATATAACTTGCTTCCAGTACCGATATCCAGGCTTTTGCCGTGTTGTGCGTAATGCCGCTGTCATTGGCGAGCGAAGAGAGGTTGAGCAGCTGGCCGGTCCGGCCCGCGCATAATTTCAGGAAGCGTTGAAATGTGACGAGGTCCTGTACCTTGATCAATTGACGAACGTCCCGCTCCAGATAGGTGCGTACATAGTTGCCGTACCATGGGCGGGGCTCCAGGCCTCGGTCGAAAATGGGCGGGTAGGCGCCCTCGAAAAGTACCTGGTCGAGGCGCTGGCCGATTTTTCCGGCGCGCTGCAGTTCGCCATGGGTCATGGGCAGCAAGGTCAGCAGGGCCGCACGACCGGCAAGACTCTGCGTGATGCCGGATAACAGATTGAATTGCTGCGAGCCTGTCAGGATGAATTCCCCAGGTCTTCGATGTTCGTCGACGCGTGTCTGCAAGTAGGAAAACAGTATGGGGCAGCGTTGCGCCTCGTCCAGTATGGCGCCGTCGGTAAACTGATTCAGAAACCCCCGTGGGTCGGTTTCGGCGAATTCCCGTTGGTCGAGGTCCTCGAGCGAGACGTAGCGGTGCTCCGGGAATGCGTGTCGCACCAGTGTGGATTTTCCGGACTGGCGCGGCCCGGTGACCACGACTACCGCGTAGCCGCGGGCAAAATCCAGAAGCCGCTTTTCTGCATCTCGGGCGATATACATCGAGGGCGCTCCGAACTTGGTGTTGACTTCCACATCAATAGCACATGATGGCTAATTGTCAATCGTTTTTCCATTTGGCTGGTCGCTGCTGCGTGAAGATCAGATTTTTCCTACAAGCGCAGGAGCGATTTTCTGATGACTTCGGGGGGTGAACCGGATGACAATGCGCTTACCGTCACGGACGAGGGCTCGGGCAGGGAGGCCCGGGGCAGGGAGGCTGTCTCCAGGGATTGGAGAAGTGGTCCGGCGGTGATACCCGCCCCCAGGGAAGGGGGCGGGTTTTCTTCGTTGTGAGCAAAAACCCCTACGCGGTCAGGGTTCGATGACCTTCGGACCTTCCGGAGTGCCGAGAATGAGCACGTCGGCGCCGCGATGGGCGAACAGACCCACGGTGACCACGCCCGCGATCTGATTGATGGTGGTCTCGAGGTGGGCCGGCTCCATGATCTCGAGGTTGTGCACGTCGAGGATCAGGTTGCCGTTGTCGGTGACGAAGTTCTCGCGCCACACTGGGTTGCCGCCCAGCTTGACCAGCTCGCGCGCCACATAGCTGCGCGCCATGGGGATGACCTCGACCGGCAGCGGGAAGGTGCCCAGCACATCCACCAGCTTGGTCTCGTCGGCGATGCATACGAAGCGCTTGCTGGCCGCGGCGATGATCTTCTCGCGGGTGAGTGCGCCGCCCCCGCCCTTGATCAGTTGCAGGTGACGGTTGGACTCGTCGGCGCCATCGACATAGATCTCCAGGTCGCCGACGGCGTTGAGGTCCAGCACCGGGATGCCGATGGCCTTGAGCCGTTCGGTGGAGGCCTCGGAACTGGAGACGGCGCCCTCGAAGCGGCCCTTGATGGGGGCCAGCGCGTCGATGAAGTGGTTCACGGTCGAGCCGGTGCCGATGCCGATGATGCCGCCGTCCGGCAGATACTCCAGCGCGGCCTGCGCCGCGAGCTTCTTCATTTCGTCCTGGTTCATGGTGCTTGTCCTTCCTGAAAGGGATGGCGTGGAAACTTAGCATTATCGGGGGCGGCCTGTCATGCTGGCCAGGGCGGTGAACTCCGGCGAACCGTTATGCCGTATCATTGGTGTCTGTCCGCCAAGAACAGGGATTTCCCATGCCTCGCCGTTACATCGAAGAGATCCTGCGTGCCCGTGTCTATGATGTGGCACGCGAGACGCCTCTGGAGCCGGCGCGTCGCCTGAGCGACCGCCTGGGTTGCAATATCCTGCTCAAGCGCGAGGATGCGCAACAGGTGTTCTCGTTCAAGCTGCGCGGTGCCTACAACAAGATCTACAGCCTGGACGAGGCGGCGCGTGCCAAGGGGGTGATCGCGGCCTCGGCCGGCAATCATGCACAGGGGGTGGCGCTGGCCGGTCGCGAGCTGGGGGTATCGACCACCATCGTTATGCCCACCACCACGCCGGGCATCAAGGTCGATACGGTGCGCCGCCTGGGAGGCAAGGCGGTACTGCATGGCGATTCCTATGACGAGGCCAATGCACATGCCTTGAAGCTCGCCGAGGAGAAGGGGTTGAGCTTCATTCATCCCTTCGACGACCCCAAGGTGATCGCCGGCCAGGGCACCATCGGCATGGAGATCCTGCGGCAGCATGCCGACCCCATCGAGGCGATCTTCGTGCCGGTGGGTGGTGGTGGCCTGATAGCCGGCATCGCGGCCTATGTGAAGTATGTGCGTCCCGAGATCCGGATCATCGGTGTGGAGCCCGAGGACGCCCCCACCTTGCATGCGGCGATGCGTGCCGGCCGGCGTGTGAGCCTGAAGCAGGTGGGTCTGTTTGCCGACGGCGTGGCGGTTCGCCAGATCGGCAAGGAGACCTTCCGTGTGGCGCGCAAGCTGGTGGACGAGGTAGTACTGGTGAGCACCGACCAGATCTGCGCGGCGATCAAGGACATCTACGATGACACCCGTTCGGTGGCCGAACCGGCCGGGGCACTTGCGGTAGCGGGTATCAAGCAATACCTGGCCGCCAACGACCTGAAGGATCGGACCCTGGTGGCCCTGCTCAGCGGCGCGAACATCAATTTCGACCGCCTGCGCCATGTCGCCGAGCGTACCGAGATCGGCGAGCAGCGCGAGGCCCTGCTGGCAGTACAGATCCCCGAGAAGCCCGGTGCCTTCCTGCGTTTTTGCCGCGTGCTCGGCCGACGTGCCATCACCGAGTTCAACTACCGCTATGCCGATGACCGCGAGGCGCAGGTGTTCTGCGGCGTGGAGCTGCGCGACGGCGCGCGGGAAAAGGAGCGCCTGCTCGCCCACCTGCGTGACAAGGGCTACTCGGTGGTGGACATGACCGACAACGAGACAGCCAAACTGCATATCCGCTACATGGTGGGTGGGCATGCGCCCCAGGCGGTCGATGAACGGGTGTATCGTTTCATGTTTCCCGAACGACCCGGTGCCCTGCTGGACTTCCTGTCGGGATTGTCTCGCGGCTGGAACATCAGCCTCTTCCACTATCGCAACCACGGAGCCGCCTATGGTCGCGTACTGGTTGGCATCCAGTTGGCAGCGGGTGAGCGCAAGGCCTTCGAGTCGTATATGAAGGAACTGGGCTACGACTATACGGAAGAGACCAACAATCCTGCCTACCGGCTGTTCGCCTCGGGCGGTTGAGTCGCAGCCATCCACGAAAAAGGCCCGGCAGCATGACCGGGCCCTTGGGATTTGAGCGACAGTACCTGACAATCAACGCTTCTTGCGTGGCGTCACCTTGCGCGGGCGGGGTGTCGCCTTCTTGCTGGCCTTTTTCTTTGCGGCCTTCTTCTTGGCAACCTTCTTGCTGGTTGCCTTCTTGGTCACCTTTTTCTTCGCTGCTTTCTTGGCAACCTTCTTGCTGGCTGCCTTCTTGGTCACCTTTTTTTTGGCAACCTTTTTCGTGACCTTTTTCTTCGCTGCTTTCTTGGCAACCTTCTTGCTGGCTGCCTTCTTGG
>CAYMWJ010000119.1:0-4095 GCA_964394235.1 uncultured Sedimenticola sp.
TGTTGTGATACCCCTGGTGGTAGAACAGCCGGTTGGCTGCTTCGACGATGCGTTGTCGGGTGCGTTCGCTCTTTCGGGCCATGGACAAAGGGGCATGTGCTGGTTGTTGACCCTGATTATAGTGCGCGGCGCTCTCGGAGGGTGGAGGCCTTAAGGATGGGGCATCGTTGCCGCTATGGAGACCATGCCTCAGACCCTGCTTGTCGTCAGGGAAGGATATTCTCATGAGACTGCGCTGGTTCCGGTTTGCCTGCCTGGCATTTTTCCTGGCTTCCCCGTCCTGGGCCGCCCTTCCTCGTTGCCTGTTCGTGTCGTCCTATCACCAGGGATATGCCTGGTCGGATGGTGTGCAGCGAGGCATCGAGGCGGTATTGAAGGGGCGTTGCGAGCTGCGCCAGTTCGACATGGACACCAAGCGCCACAAGACGCAGGCGGACAAGGAAGCCGCAGCCCGGCGTGCCAGGGCGCTGATCGAGCAATGGCATCCCCAGGTGGTGATTGCCGCGGACGACAATGCCGCACGTTATCTCATCGCACCCTATTTTCGTGACGCTGCCATCCCCTTCGTGTTCTGCGGGGTGAACTGGTCGGTCGCCGAGTATGGTTTCCCCTACCGCAACGTGACCGGCATGATCGAGGTTGCCCCGGTACGCCCCATGATCCGCGAGGCGCAGATGTTGACGGGTAATGGCGATCGTTTCTTTTACCTGGGTGCGGATACTGCTACGGAACACAAGAATCTTGCGCGTTTCCGGAAGGTCGCTGAGGCATTGCACCTGAGCGTCGAGTACCACCTTGTCTCCAGCCTGGATGAATGGGTGATGGCTTACCGGCAGGCCCAGGACCATCCCTATCTGGTGATCGGCAGTCATGCCGGTATCACCGATTGGGACTTTGCTGCGGCGAAGCAGGCGATTGTCGGGCATACCCGGCGACTCAGTGTGACCAGCCACGAGTGGATGATGCCGGTGAGTATGCTGGGATTCACCAAGATCCCGGAGGAGCAGGGGCACTGGGCAGCCGAGGCTGCACTGGCGATCCTCGATGGGCTGAAGCCCTCGGAGATCCCCATCATTGCCAACCAGCGTTGGGATCTGTGGATGAACATGTCCCTGTTGCGTGAAGCCGGTATCGAACTGCCGGCCAAGTTGCGCAGCAAGGCCAAGCGTTTCGAGACCCCGCAATGACCCGGTGGCACTGGACGGTGCGCAGGCCGGATCGCGTGCTGGCATTCCTGCTGCCGGGCCTGCTCGCCCTGATCCTGGTATTGGCGGTCCGCGTCGAGGATTACCGGCAGGCCTTTCTGCACGTCGGGCAGAGTGCGATCGAGGAACTGCAGCAGGTACGTGACACCACCCTGGCGATGCTCACGGCCATCGGTTCCAGTTACCAGGCCATGAACGAATTCGATGCCTCGCGTCTGTTCGCCCTGGCCGGCTCCATGCGTTACAACAGCCCGGGCGTGCAGCTGGTGGCCTTTGCCACCTGGGTGGAACATGGCGAAGAAAACGCCTTCGTGGCGGAGATGGTCGAGGGTGGCTACCCCACTTATCGTATTCGTGGTCAGGGAGCTCAGGAGTTGATGCCCGGCAAGCGCGGGCACCTGCCGATCCGTTTCGTCGAGCCGAACAGTCCCCGCCTGTTGCACCTGCTGGGGATGGATGTGCTGCGGGATGGCGACTGCGTGTCCCAGGTGCGCGAGCTGGCCGCCGCCGGTCTGCCGGCCGTGCTCGAAGCGTGGCACCCGGGACCCGTGGCCGATGGGCTGGTGTTCTATGCCATGCCCACCTACCGGGGATTTTTCGCACCACTCGATACGCACAGCCGCCTGGTTCAGCTCGATGGCCTCTTCCTGTTCGGAGTGGACCCGCAGGTCTTGGTCAGCGAGCTGCAAAGGTTGCATCCGGAAGTGGCCCTGGCGCTCGGTCCCATGCCCGCTGGAGAGGCGGCAGGTGATGGCGTGAGGGTGCGACCGGTATTCGAAGGCGGGGGCCTGGGGCTGCGCCTGACTGCGGTACAGCCCACGTTGGATGGGCTGGGGGCGTTGCACATGAATCGTGATCTGCGACCGGGTGAGCTGCTGTCTGCCACCATGATCTTTCTGCCCGTGTTCGTCGGGCTGGCCTCGCTGTCTCTGCTCGTGGCCTTTCAGAAACGGGACGAGACCCGTGTACAACTGGTGCGCAAGGAACACGAGATCGAGGAGGAGCGGCGGCGGGCCGATGGGGCGATGCGCTCCATCTCGGATGCCATCCTGATGCTCGACGAGCACTTTCGCATTCGTTATGCCAACCGGGTGGCCGAACGCATGCTGGGCCAGGATGCCGCGACCCTCTTGGGACGGCCCGCCAAAGAGGTCCTGGTGCTGCTGGATGCGCGTACCGGGGCGCCCCTGGATGCCCTGCATGACTGGCTGCAGCAGATGAGCGAGCATGAGAAGTTTCCGGATCTGCTGCTGCTCACACCGGCACGTGATCGCATCCCGGTGAACATCCGGGTCTCCCGACTGCGCGAGATCGAGCGCCAGGGAGTCGTGGTGGCGATCCGTGACATCAGCCATGAACACGAATTGACGGCACGCCTCACCCATCAGGCCAATCATGATGCGCTCACCGGCCTGCTCAATCGTGCGGCCTTCGAGGTGCGGGTGCGCAGTGCGCTGGCGCGTTCGATCGAGGAGGGGGTGTCGCATGCCCTGATCTTCATCGATCTCGATCGTTTCAAGCTCATCAACGACACGCATGGCCACCAGGCCGGGGACCGCCTGCTCAAGCAGGTGGCCGAGGTCCTGCAGCGCGTGTTGCGTGGAGAGGATTGTCTGGGACGCCTGGGGGGTGACGAGTTTGCAGTGCTCATGCGTACCCCCGATCTCGAAGTGGCTTCCAAGATGGCGCACCGCCTGCGCGAGCGCTTGCAGGCCATCCGTTTCCTGTGGGACGACCAGGCCATGGAGATCCACGCCAGCCTGGGGGTGGTGCCGGTGGACGCGACTTCCGGCTCTTTCGAGGAGCTGATGACCAACGTGGATCTTGCCTGCCATGAGGCCAAGGAGGCTGGGCGCAACACGGTGCACGTGTTGCGCGCCGACGATCGCGTGATCGGGGAGCGCAAGCGCCAGATCCAGTGGCTGCCGCGCCTGCAGGAGGCCCTGGAGGAGAGGCGTTTCGTGCTCTACCGACAGCCGATCTGGCATGCCCTGGATCAGGAGGGCGAGCCCGCCATGTACGAGTTGCTGCTGAGATTGTGCGATGACGAGGGTAATGATCTGCTGCCGGGTGTCTTTCTCCCCTCGGCCGAACGCTTCGACCTGATGCGTGCCATCGACCGTCATGTGATCGAGTTGGCGATGCAGGCGATGAGTGATCCATCGGTGATGCCGCGGGAGAGCGTCTGCACCATCAACCTGTCGGGCCAGACCCTGACCGACGAGCACCTGCTCGACCACATCCAGGCCCAGGCGCAGCGTCATGGCGTGGATCCGCAGCGGGTCTGTTTCGAGGTCACAGAGACCGTGGCGATCAGCAATCTGCAGGTTGCGGGGCGCCTGGCGCAGCAGTTGCGTGAGCGCGGTTACCGCCTGATGCTGGACGATTTCGGCGCGGGCATGAGTTCGCTGGGGTATCTGCACCAGATCCAGGTGGATTTCATCAAGATCGACGGCCAGTTCGTGCGCCGCGCCCTGACCGATCCCCTGTCGGCCGTGTCGGTGCGCATGATCTGCGAGATTGCCCACGTGCTGGGTGTGGAAACCATCGCGGAGATGATCGAGGATCAGCAGACGGTGCAGTGCATGCGCGGTTTCGGGGTGGACTACCTGCAGGGCTTTCACCTGGCCCGTCCCGAGTCCCTGTCCTCGTAGGAGGCCCGTCCTCGGGCCGAACCGCCCTTGCCCTTGTAGGAGGCCCGTCCTCGGGCCGAACCGTTCGCGGCGGGGACGCCGCTCCTACCGTAGGAGGCCCGTCCCCGGGCCGAAGGGTTCGCGGCGGGGACGCCGCTCCTGCCGTAGGAGGCCCGTCCTCGGGCCGAAGGGTTCGCGGCGGGGACGCCGCTCCTACCGTAGGAGGCCCGTCCCCGGGCCGAAGGGTTCGCGGCGAG
>CAYMWJ010000120.1:0-4008 GCA_964394235.1 uncultured Sedimenticola sp.
AGCGCACCATCAGCCGCCTGTACGAGATGCAGCGGTCGGACTGGCTGGCCTTGCCGCACCGGGGCTGAGCCGTTCGACGACCTGCGTATGGCCCTGCTGGCGAGCCCAGGCCAGGGCGTCGAGCCCGTGCCGGTCTTGCAGGCGTGGATCGGCACCGGCCTCGATCAGGGTCATGACCGTTCGGGCATGGCCTTCGCGTGCCGCCGCGATCAGCGCGGTGATCCCCTCGGTGTCTTCCCGGCGGTTCGGGTTTGCCCCATGCGCCAGCAGAAGACGTACCAGCTCGGTGTGTCCACGCTGCGCGGCCAGCATCAGCGGTGTGTAACCGCCCTTGTCGGTGGCCTCGACCGCGGCGCCGGCCGCAAGCAGTCGGCGCGCAGTCTCCACATGGCCGTTGAGTGCCGCCTTCATCAGCGGGGTCCAGGCGCAGGCGTCACGCACGTCCACCCCCGGGGCGCTCCGCAGCAGGGTGTCCACACGTGCCACATCACCGGCCGCAGCGGCCTCGAGCAGGGCCGGTGGGGGCGGCTCGGGGGTGTGGACCGCGTCCGGGTTGCAGGCGAACAACCACAGGGGCAGGAGAAAGGCGGCGATAAGGGCTATTCTGTACATCGGTATTGCTTGCAAGCCTTGGAATATGTAGTGAAGTACGATCCTACCGTCGGAAGCCGCCGTTTTCCTGGAGCGATGGTCTGCAGTTGCCGGTCATCTCGATCCGTCTCTCGCAGTTCATGGCGTATCGCGAATCGACTACGAGTTGCCCGGGCGGGGCGTTGGCGCGGGAAAGTCGCGCGCGGCTCGGGGTTGTTGGTCGATAGAATCAATTTATATTAGGGCAATCTAAATTTTATCCCAGGGGTCATCATGAAGAGGATAGTGTGGATCTTGAGCCTGTCGGCGCTGTGCCTGGGCTGGCTGAACGCCGTAGCCGACGAACTGCCGACTGCCGAGGCGGTGATGATCGAGGTGCCGCGGGTGTATCACCTCGACGGCGTGGTCGAGGCGGTCAACGCCAGCACCGTGGCGGCACAGACCAGCGGCCAGGTGAAGGAAGTCCTGTTCGATGTGGACGACCTGGTCGAGGCCGGCAAGGTCATCGTGGTCATCGACGACTCTCAGCAGCAGGCGGCGCTGGCCGCTGCGCGTGCCCGGCTGAGGCAGGCACAGGCGCAGCTCGCCGATGCCGAGAAGGAGTACCAGCGCACCTTGCAGGTGTACCGCAAGAAGGTGGTGCCCAAGGCCGTCATGGACAAGGCGCGGGCGGTGCGTGACCAGGCGCGGGCGGCGGTGGAGGCAGCGCGTGCGGCCGTGCGCCAGGCCGAGCAGCAGCTCGCCTATACCCGGGTCAAGGCACCCTACACCGGCATCGTCACCCGGCGCCTGGTCGAGGTCGGTGAGGTGGCCGCGCCCGGCAAGCCCCTGATGAGCGGTATCTCGCTGGAGCATCTGCGCCTGATCGTGGACGTGCCGCAATCGCTGATCGAGGCGGTGCGTCATGAGCGCGCGGGTGCGGTGCGCATCGGCGAGCGCTGGGTCGATACCGAGAAGGTCACCATCTTCCCGGTGGCCGACCCGGTCACCGACACCTTCCGCGTGCGCCTGCAACTGCCACAGGGATTGCCGGGTGTCTATCCCGGCATGTACCTGAAGGCGGCGGTCAGCGTCGGTCACCGGCGCGTGCTGGTAGTGCCGCCGCAGGCGGTGGTGTTCCGTTCCGAGGTGATCGGCGTCTATGTGGTGAATGCCCAGGGCCGGGTGAGCCTGCGTCACATACGCGTCGGCAAGCCACTGGTCGATGGTCGGTACGTGGTGCTTTCCGGCCTGAGCGCCGGTGAGCGCGTGGCCACCGATCCCCAGGCCGCGGTGCGGGTGCTGATCGAACAGCGTCGGGAGCAGGTGCGTCATGAAGGATAGGCTGGGTATATCCGGTGCGGTCGCGCGGCGTTTCCAGGCCACGCAGATCACGCCCCTGCTGGCGCTGGTCGGCGTGTTGATGGGACTGTTCGCCATCCTGGTCACCCCGCGCGAGGAAGAACCGCAGATCAACGTCACTTTCGCCAATGTGTTCATCCCCTTCCCGGGGGCGGCAGCGGAAGAGGTCGAGAGCCTGGTGGCCTCGCCGGCCGAGCAGGTGCTCTCCGAGATCCAGGGCATCAAGCACGTGTATTCCACCTCCATGCCGGGCATGGCGGTGCTCACCGTACAGTACAAGGTGGGTGAGGATCGCACCGATGCCATCGTGCGCCTGTACTCCAAGATCTTCTCCAAGAGCGACTGGCTGCCGCCCGGCCTGGGGGTCGGACAGCCCATCGTCAAGCCCAAGGGTATCGACGATGTGCCCATCGTCAGTCTCACCCTGTGGTCGGACGATCCAACGCGCGGTTCCTTCGACCTGGCACAGGTGGCGCACGCCATCGAGGTGGAACTCAAGCGCGTGCCCGGCACCCGCGACATCTACACCATCGGCGATCCCGAGCGGGTGGTGAAGGTGACACTGGATCCGCAGGCACTGGCCTCGCACCAGCTCGACCCCACCGACCTGCGACGCGCCCTGCAGGCGGCCAACAGCACCCGTGACAACATCGAGATCGTCACCGAGGACGGCGAGATGCTGGTGCAGGCCGGTGTCTTCCTGAGTCACGCCGAGGACCTGGGCGGCCTGGTGGTCGGTGTGTTCGATGGGCGGCCGGTGTTCCTGCGTGATGTGGCCACCATTCGCGAGGGCGCGGATACGCCGCGCAGCTACGTCTGGATCGGCGCCGGGCCGCACGCCCCGCAAGCCCTGGCCGAGGCCGGCGAGCGGCCCGCAGTGACCATCGCCATCGCCAAGAAGCCGGGCACCAATGCGGTGGACATCGCCAACGCGGTGATCGAACGCTTCGAGCAGCTCAAGGGGATCTATGTGCCCGACGGGGTGCAGGTCGAGGTTACCCGCAACTACGGTGCGACGGCCGACGCCAAGGCGAAGAAGCTCATCAGCAAGCTGATCTTCGCTACTGCCTCGGTGGTGCTGCTGGTGCTGATCACCCTCGGTTGGCGCGAGGCGATCATTGTCGGCGCGGCGGTGATCGTCACCCTGCTGATCACCCTGTTCGCCTCCTGGGCCTGGGGCTTCACCCTCAACCGGGTGTCACTGTTCGCGCTGATCTTCTCCATTGGCATCCTGGTGGACGACGCCATCGTGGTGGTGGAGAACATCCACCGGCACATGAGCCTGGGCGGCAAGAAGCTGCTCGAGGCCATCCCGCGAGCGGTGGACGAGGTCGGCGGGCCGACCATCCTGGCCACCTTTACCGTCATCGCGGCACTGCTGCCGATGGCCTTCGTGACCGGGCTGATGGGACCCTACATGAGCCCGATCCCGATCAATGCCTCGATGGGCATGCTGATCTCGCTGGTGGTGGCCTTCGTGTTCACGCCCTGGTTGTCCAACCGCCTGCTGGCGCCGGTGGCGCACCGCCTGGCCGATCATCCACATGACGAGCAGGCCGACAACGGCCTGAGCCGTTTCTTCGCGCGCATCATGTCACCCTTCCTCGAGGGGCGGCGCGGCTGGCGCAACCGCTGGCTGTTGCTGATCTCGGTGCTGCTGCTCATCGGTGCCTCGGTGATGCTGGTGGTCAACCGCTCGGTAGTGATGAAGATGCTGCCCTTCGACAACAAGTCGGAGTTCCAGGTGGTGCTGGACATGCCCGAGGGCACCGCCCTGGAGCGTACTGCCCAGGTGCTCGGTGAGATGGCCGACTACCTGGCCACCGTGCCCGAGGTGGCCGACTACCAGGTCTATGCCGGCACCAGTGCGCCGATCAGCTTCAACGGTCTGGTGCGCCAGTACTATCTGCGTGAGGGCGGCAATCTGGGCGACATCCAGGTCAACCTGATCGACAAGCATGCACGCGAGCGCAAGAGCCACGAGATCGCGTTGGCCGTGCGCGAGCCCCTGCAGGCCATCGCCCGGCGCTACGGCGGCAACGCCAAGATCGTCGAGGTGCCCCCCGGCCCGCCGGT
>CAYMWJ010000121.1:0-3971 GCA_964394235.1 uncultured Sedimenticola sp.
ACGGTTCCTCGCCATACTGGCGCAGCACCTCGGCGGACATCTGGGCGGCCAGGTGGGCGGGGAAGCCTTGGGCGATCATGGAATCAAAGGCGCTCATGGTGTGCGTTCTCCGTGTGTTCTTTCGGTGCCTGTCATGTCCTATCCGGCCACCCGGCCGCTATCCGGCCACTACCCGGCGGCCGGTTTGAAGGAAGAGGGGAAAGGGAGTGGCCGCTATTAACCGGCCACCTCCCTTTTCCTTTAGGGGTGGCCGATTAATAGAACTGGCCGGTTGAAGGGTTCTCGGGATGGCGGCAATTCGGGGCATCCGGCCACCCTGATTCAAAAACTGGCCGGTTTGCATAGCCGCACTAGCCGGGCTCATTTCACCGCCTCGGTGATGGGATGCAAATACTGCTTTCTGCGGCCCCGGCGCTCGTGCTCCGGCAGGTCGCGCAGTTGCAGGCGACCATCGGCCAGCAGCCGCTCGATGGCTGCCCGAAGTCGATTCCTCGGCACGCCTGAAAGCTCGTACTGCTCCTTGGCACTGGCGATGGTGTGCTTTTGCCCCTGCTTCAGGGCATCGGACAGGAACTTGAGCGCGGCCAGCTCATCGGCCTTCGCGCGCTCTTCCTTCGCCTGGTTCTCGCTCGGCTTCTCGTCCCAGGCGATCTCCCAGCCATTGCGGGCTATCAGGATTGGGGCTTGCGGCGGGCAGTAGGACAGCTTCGGCAAGGACAGCTCCAGCAGTTGACCGCCATCCGCCAGCAGGGGGCGCAGGCTGGCCGGCGCGATCTCGTGGTCTTCGACGGGTGACAGCACCGCCACCATGCGCGAGCCGTCCGGCAGGGCGGTACCGCCTCGGCCAGTGTACTGGTCCTTGATCGCTGACCGGGCCGCCTCCTGCCCGACGTGGTGGATGAACCGCACGCAGCAGCCCAGGGCGCGAATCAGCCGCCGGGCGGCCAGCACCATAGCTTGCGCCCCGTCGTTCACGCTGGCCTCTCCGGGGCCAAAGCTCACATAGGGGTCAATCACTACCAGGGCGGGCGGATCGTCGCGCAGGGCGCCAATCACGCTGTCCACGTTGGCAGTCAAGGTAACGTCGCCCAGGACGTTGGCGGCGAGCTTGAATGGTTGGCCGGACAGGTCGGAGATGCGCACCCGCTCCCGCACCCGCGACAGGTCAAACTCGGGTAGGTCCATGCCCTCGCAGACCTCCCGCAGGCGGGCGGTAAGCCGCTCACGCGAGTCTTCCCCGGTCAGGAAAAGCACCCACCCCTCGCGCGTCTTGCGACCGTACAGCGGCCGCCCCAGGGCGACATGCACCGACTCCCACAGGGTCAGGGTCGTCTTGCCGGTTCCGCCAGCGGCCACCAGCAGGGCGAGATCAGCGTACAGGTAGCGCTCGACCAGCACGGGCGGGGTCAGTCTGGCCGATTGCCATTCTTCCTGGGTGATGGGCGCCGGGGGCTGCCAGCCGGGCGGCTCGTCCTTGTCGTCGCCCCGGTCAATGGGTATCACATCGGCAACCTTGCCAATCTCCTGGTCGATGCTGGCGAGTGTCTTTTCGATGTCGTCGTCGCTCATGCGGCCCTCCTCTCGCTAGGCGGGTACAGCTTGCCCAGCAGGGCGGTGATGCGCTGGGCGGCCAGGTGTTCGCGCTCCCAGTGCTCGGCGGGCAGGGGTTGCCATTCGGGGCGGGCCTCTCGAAAACGCTGGTCACGCTCGATCTCGCGGCCACTGATACGGTTGTCGAGCACGATCAGCAGCACGCGCAGTTCATGGGCGAGTGCGGCTTCCAGGCGCTCACGGTCGCGGCGCTGGGCGGCCTCTCTGGCTCTCTGGCGGGCTGCCGGGTCGGCCTTGGTGTCGAGTCCCAGATGGGCGGCAACGAGGCGCAGGGCCTCGCCAGGGGTGCGGGCGATGCCGCAGTGAACCAGCAGGGCGAAGCCGTCGCCCCCGGTGGGGTCGCCACCCCGGCCGCATATCCATCCCCCGTTATCCGCATCCTCTGGCAGCAGCCGGAAGCGGTCGCGGCCACCACAGCCAGGGCATGGTCCGTGCCGCCCAGGGCGCGGGAGATCGCGCACACCCAGGGCGGACCAGATGGCGGGCCACTGGCCGCGTGCCGCGGCCTTGCAGGTCTGGAAGTCAATCATGCCGCCACCCCCTCGGCCCGCAGCCTGGCGATCTCGTCGGCTGGCAGCCAGTACACGGCGCAGCCATCGGCACCTGTACGCGAGACGATGCCCCAGCCATGCCGATGGCGCAGGTAGTAGATGGCGGCGCTGAGCCGCCAGGCGCGGCCCTTGGTGGCGGCCAGCATGTCGGACTGGGTGATGCGCTCACCAGCCAATAGGCGGCGTTTCACTTCAGGCAGTGCCCAGGTGTCTTGAAGGGTGTTCATGCTGCCGCCTCCTTCGTCTTCTGGCGGCGTCTGGTGGTGCCCTTGGCCTTGGCGGCCTGCTCGGCGCGGGCTTCTGCCAGCTCGTGCTTTTTCAGGCGGTACTCGATGGCATCCACAACGAAGATAACGTCACCCAGCTGGGCGGCCTGCTCTGTCGCCGTCAGCAGAAGCGAGAAGATCGTGTCCGGCACGTCTTCAAGCTCAACCACCTGCTCCTGAAGCATGAAGAGCAGCGTGTGAATGCGGCGGGCCATGCCCTCCGTATCAAACCAGCATGAGAGATTCGCCGCTTCGCGGAAAACCTCTTCGGGCAAAACCGGCTGGTCGTGCTGCTCGATGCGGTTGAGGGTGTCGCGGGCGCGCTCGATGCCCTCATGGGTGCTCGTGGGGCGTTGGAAAGTCATTGCTCGCCCTCCCAGCCACAGCGGGCGATGATGTCGGCCCAGTCCTCGGAAATGGCCTCGGCGGCGGCGCTCGCTTCGTCGTGGATGATGCCCACCAGTTGTGCAGCCAGCGAATCGTCGCCAGCACAGTGCTTGGCGGCGGTCGCCAGTGAAACGAGACGGTTCAGGGCATCAATGGCCAGGCGGTGATGGCCTTCGACAAACAGTTTCAGGGTGTCGAGATCGGGCGCAGGCGCGCCGGTGGTGTGCTTGCTCATGGCGTGGTCTCCTAGTGTTGGTGAGACCGCCACGCTTTCGCTGCCAAACGAAAGGGCGGCGGGCGTTGCGGGTTGGCAGACCGGCACTAGGAACCGGCGAGCCCGAAGGCTCCCCACAACACCCGCCATGAACTCGGGCATAAAAAACGCGCTCGGATGGCGCGTGGTGCGCCTAGTGGTCGGGCTGCCAAACCCGGCCGCTGAATTTGCAGCGGCAATATCAGCGTAGATCACTGTCCCGCAGTGTGTCAACGAATCGCGGGGCGTCTCGGCATGGTCGCGCCAGGTGAGCAGGCCGCGTGCCTTGCGCCAGGGCGGCGAGCCGGGGACCGGGGCGCTGGGGTGCGCTACAATCCGTGGTGCCCTTACTGTTTGATCTCCGGCCCGCCATGCGCCCCCACGCTGGCGGGTTTCTTCTGCATGGGTCATCTCGCCACCCCCTCCTTGGCGGACAGCTTCGCCACGGCTTTGAGCAACGCGCGTTCGCGCTGCGTGCCGCTCTCGGCCACGTCATGTGAAGCGTTCAGCGCCAGACGTTGCACAGCGGCGGTCAGCGCCAGTTCGCGGCGCTTGGCGCGGGCCTGCTCGCTCTGGCCGTAAAGTGCGCGGTTGAAGGTAACGCGGGGGCGTCCGGGGTAGATGTTTACGTTCATGCCGCTTGCCCTCCCAGCCCAGCGACCGGGCGGCTGTCGATCCAGTCCTGAACCTCATCCTCGCGCCAGCGAGATGCGTGCGGCGTGATCTTGCGCGGCTTGGGGAATTCTCCTTGAGCAATCAGGCGATAGATGGCGGAACGGCTCAGGCCGGTGATGTTGGACACCTCGGCCAAGCGAAGTAAACGGGTTGACATGGCTTAACCTCCACAACGTGCGCCAGCGACATGCTGGGCTTGCGGTGGAGACTAGAGAACAGCCCTGTGGA
>CAYMWJ010000122.1:0-2552 GCA_964394235.1 uncultured Sedimenticola sp.
GTTCACCGGTCGCAGCCCGCCCGGTGTCCAGCGAACTTATGGGTAAAGATCAGCACTGACGTGGGGGAGGAGAATGTGTCCCCTCCCGACCTCCCCATACATGTGGGAGGGGAATATGCCCCCTCCCGGCCTCCCCCACCGACGTGGGGGAGGAGATCGTGATCGAGCCTGGTCCAGGCTACAGCGCTTCGAGGAAGGCGCGTGCGGTCTCGGGGTCGCGGGTACGCGCGAAGTCGGGCATGGCCGCCAGGAAGGTGTGGCCGTAGGATTTCTTCAGCAGCCGCGGGTCGCAGACCACCAGCACGCCGCGGTCGTTGGCATCGCGGATCAGGCGGCCGGCGCCCTGTTTGAGGGCGATGGCGGCCTGCGGCACCTGGTAGTGCATGAAGGGGTTGCCGCCGCGTGCGCGGATGGCGTCCAGCCGGGCCTGCAGCACCGGATCGCCCGGCGAGGCGAAGGGTAGCTTGTCGATGATCACCAGCGAGAGGGCGTCGCCGCGCACGTCCACGCCTTCCCAGAAGCTAGCGGTGCCCAGCAGCACGGCGTTGCCGTGTTCGATGAAGCGGCGCAGCAGCTCGGCCTTGGGTTGCTCGCCCTGTACCAGCAGCGGGTAGTCCAGTTTCTGCTCTTCCAGCCAGTCGGCCGCCTCGTTGAGGGCACGATAGCTGGTGAACAGCAGGAAGGCGCGGCCGCGTGCAGCGCGGATCAGGGGCAGCGCCTCATTCATCACCGCCTGCACGTAGCCGCGATCACTGGGCGGCGGCAGGCCGCGCGGCACGTACCACAGGGCCTGTTGCTGAAAGTCGAAGGGACTGTCCCAGCGCGCGGTGCGCGCCTCGAACAGGCCGAGCTGGTGCTGGAAATGCGCGAAGCTGTCGCCCACCGCCAGGGTGGCCGAGGTGAAGATCCAGGTGGCCGGGCTCTGACGCATCTGCCCGCTGAACACCTCGGCAACGTCGATGGGTGTGCTGTTGAGCCGCAGGCTGCGATCGAACACCTCGAACCAGCGCACCACCTCTTCGGGTGCCTCGGGCTCGCGCAGGTCGACCAGGGTCTGCAATTGCAGGGCGCAGCGCGCCTGGCAGGCATCCAGCCCCTTGCCACGCCCTTCGATGGTCTCGAGCAGGCCATGCAGGGTCTCCAGCTCGCGCGCCAGGGTGTCGAGGGCCGTGCCGATCCTGGCGTCGTCCTCGATCTCGACCCAGGCGCCCCGCCCCGGCCGCCCCTCGAAGGCCAGGCGCAGGTCCTTCGCCGCCTTGTCCAGACGGTCGAGCTGATCGAGGATCTTCGGCAGGTCGTCGGCCTCGCGGTGGTACTCGGCGCGGGTGTCGGTCACCAGTTCGGTGATCTGGCGGGTGCTCAGGGTCTCGCCAAAGAAGTTGCTCGCCACCTCGGGCAGTTGGTGCGCCTCGTCGATGATGAACACGTCGGCCGCGGGCAGCAGCTCGCCGAAGCCGGTGTCGCGAATGGCGAAATCGGCGCACAGCAGATGATGGTTGATGACCACCAGGTCGGCCTCCTGGGCCCGCCTCCGTGCCTCGACCAGGTGACACTGGTTCCACGACGGGCACTCCTGCCCCAGGCAATTGTCAGCGGTCGAGGTGACCAGTGGCCAGATGGGCGCGTCCTCGGGCACGCCGCGGATCTCACCGATGTCGCCACGCTCGGTGTGCAGCGACCAGTCACGCACCTTGAGCAGCCAGCGCATCTGCTCTTTCGGGTAGCCGCGCACATCCTGCAGCGTCAGCTCCAGGCGGTGCAGGCACAGGTAATTGGCGCGCCCCTTGAGCAGGGCCACCTTCGCCGGGCTGGCCATCACCTCGCGCAGGCGCGGCAGGTCGCGCAGAAAGAGCTGGTCCTGCAGGTTGCGGGTGCCGGTGGAGATCACCACCTTGCGCCCCGACAGCAGGGCCGGCACCAGGTAGGCGTAGGTCTTGCCGGTGCCGGTGCCGGCCTCGGCGATCAGGTGCTCGCCCTCTTCGATCGCCGCGGCCACTGCCTCGGCCATGGCCAGTTGTTGCGGACGATGCGCAAAGCCCTCGATGGCACGCGAGAGCAGACCATCTGCCCCCAGCACTTCCTCGATAGCGGACAACACCTCAGTCTTCGCCGTCTTCCGCACGCCCACCGAGCGCGTCCCGGGACGGGTCGAGCCTGAGCTGGTCGACGCACTCGCTGCCACGGCGGTCGGCAGCAATCAGCTTGTCCGGGACACAGGGCGTGGGCATGGCCGGATCACTTCTGCGGCGGTTCCCAGTAGCCGAAGGCCTCGCCCGCCGGCGGGCGCGGGGGCTGCTGCTGTTGCGCCTGCACGTCGCGGTACACGCGATCGGCAAAGTCGCACAACTGCTGGAAATAGGCCTCCTTCTCGGCCGCCGGCAGATTACGCTCGCTGCCCAGCAGGTAGCCGGTTACCGCGGCCAGGTATTGCAGCACCATGCCGTTGTCGGCCCCGGGATGCTGCCGGTCCACGGCCTGCACGATGTCCTGAAAGAGTTGGTTGGATAACTGGATCTCGGCCATGGGGCCCTCCTCGGTCATTGAATGATGCG
>CAYMWJ010000122.1:2652-3904 GCA_964394235.1 uncultured Sedimenticola sp.
TGGTTGGATAACTGGATCTCGGCCATGGGGCCCTCCTCGGTCATTGAATGATGCGGGCCCTGCGGCGCGCCTGTTCGGCCCCACGTCGGTCGCCCAATGTCGCACGCGCGGTGGCGATCAACTGCCAGTTGTCGGCCTGCAGGATGGGATCACTGCCGGCCAGAGCATTGGACTTGGCGGCAAAGGATTCGACCCGGGCGTACTGGCCCTGGTCGGCATACAGATGCGCCAGACGGTTCCACAGACGCGGGTTGCGTGGCTCGATGCGCAGCGCGCGCTCGATGCTGGCCTGGGCGGCGGCATAGTCGCCCGCACGCCGTTGTGCCGCGGCCTTGCGCAACAGCTTGCGCACCGCCGGTGAGGTGCTCGGGCGCACACGTGCCACCGGCGCCGGCGGTCGATAGGGGCGGACCTCGGTGCCACCGCCTGCCGGGGCCGTGGCGGTACCGGTCGGCGCCCTGCCGCCAACCGACTCCACCGGGGCCGGTGGCGCATCCAGGCGGTAGGGCGAGCCGCAGGCGCCCAGCAACAGGCACAAGGCAGCGATCGACAAACGCTTGAGAGGCATCACCCGTCCTTGCATATGGAACGATGCGCGCATTGTAATGGAATTGCCGAATCGCGACAGACGGCAAGGCGACATCGGCCAGCGCCCGCCCTGACACCTTCCCCCGGGGGCGCCCCTGACAGGCTCACGAGCCGGCCAGGCTGGAAAACTGCCACGAGCCCTGCCATATAATGCGTTCGACCCCCATGCGCCGAGCCATCCCGCAGAAGGAACCGGCCGCGCTCATACCACAAAAGGAGATGTACCATGCTGGTCAAAGATGTCATGTCCACCTCGCTCAAGACCGTGAGCCCCGATACCCCGCTCGCTGAGGTCGTCACCACCATGTGCCTGTTCCGCGTCAGCGGCATCCCGGTGGTCGAAGAAGACAACCGTCTGGTCGGGATCATCGCCGAGAAGGACGTGCTCGACTCACTGTTCCCCACGGTCGAAGAGGTGATGAACGAGAGCGGCGTCGCCACCATGGACCTGGAAACCGCGCTCAACAAGTACGCCGACATGACCACCAAGAAGGTGGCCGACCTGATGACTCCGGGGGTGATCAGCGTGTCGCCCGACATGGAGATCCTGAAGGCCGCCGCACGCATGGTCGGTCGCCGCTTCCGCCGCATCCCGGTGGCCGAGGGCGAACGCCTGGTCGGCATGCTCAGCCTCGGCGACGTGCACAAGGCCATCTACCGCGAA
>CAYMWJ010000123.1:0-3875 GCA_964394235.1 uncultured Sedimenticola sp.
CCATGCCACACGTCATCGTCGATCCCGAATCCACCGCCCTGGCCGAGCGCTGGGCGCTGATCAAGACCCCGCGCAAGAACCGCAAGCGCTACCCGGAGGCCTGCGTGCAGGTGTGCGAGAGCGAGGCTCAGGCACGCGAGGGGGCCGATGCCGAGCGCAATCTGCACCCGGCCATCGTGTACGGCCCCTCGGTGTCGTCGGAGTCGCAGCGCATCTATTACCTGGTGCGCTGGTTGGATTAGCGAATGTTCGGCCCGAGGACGGGCCTCCTACAGGATTGGCACGGCGTTCCTGCTGTGACCGTTCGGCCCGGGGACGGGCCTCCTACAGGGTTGGCAGAGCGTTCCTGACTGTGACCGTTCGGCCCGGGGACGGGCCTCCTACAGGGTTGGCACGACGTTCCTGCTGTGACCGTTCGGCCCGAGGACGGGCCTCCTACGGTAGGAGCGGCGTCCTCGTCGCGAATTATTCCGCCAAGAACCCAATGGAGGAGAAACAGAAGGGAAGGCGCCGGATCAGGCGGCTCCCCAGAGGTAATCGCGGATCAGGGATTCGGGAAAGCCCCGGTATTGCAGAAAGCGCGCCTGTTTCGCCTGGGCGCGCCGGTCATCGGGGCGTTCGTCCCCGAAACGTCCCCGGGCCACCTCGCGCAGGCACTCGCGCCAGGTATCGTCTCCCAGGTCCAGCCAGGCTTCGATCAGGTGCTCGTCGATGCCGCGCTCACGCAGCTCGGCGCGGATGCGCAGCGGGCCAAAGCCCTTGCGCATGCGGCTGGCGACATAGTGTTCGGTAAAGCGTTCATCGGAGACCAGGCCGCGCTCGACCAGTTCGTCGAGCACCGCTTCGACCGCGTCACGGTCGAAGCGGCGACCCAGCTTGTTCTCCAGTTCATGCCGGCTGTGCTCGCGGGTAGCGAGCAGGCGGACGGCCGCCGCCTCGATCTCCGCCGTGGGGTCGGCCGTCTCTTCGCTGTCGCCGAAGGGCAGCTCGCCTTCTGCGCGCATGGACGATCAGTCCTCGGCCGGGGTCTCGGCGCTCTCTTCGCCGCCCTCGGTCTTCGGGAACAGGGCCTCGCGGATCTGGGTCTCGATGGACTGCGCGATCTCGGGATTTTCCTTGAGGAAGTTGCGCACGTTCTCGCGGCCCTGGCCGATACGGTTGCCGCCATGGCTGTACCAGGCGCCGGACTTCTCGATGAGCCCCATGGCCACGCCCAGCTCGATGATCTCGCCCTCGCGCGAGATGCCCTCGCCGTAGAGGATCTCGAAGGTGGCCTGCTTGAAGGGCGGCGCGACCTTGTTCTTGACCACCTTGACGCGGGTCTCGTTGCCGACCACCTCGTCGCCCTTCTTGATGGAACCGATACGGCGGATGTCCAGGCGCACCGACGAGTAGAACTTGAGGGCGTTGCCGCCGGTGGTGGTCTCGGGGCTGCCGAACATGACGCCGATCTTCATGCGGATCTGGTTGATGAAGATGACGATGGCGTTGGACTTCTTGATGTTGGCGGTGAGCTTGCGCAGCGCCTGCGACATGAGCCGCGCCTGCAGACCGACGTGCGAGTCGCCCATTTCGCCCTCGATCTCGGCCTTGGGGGTGAGCGCGGCGACCGAGTCGACCACGATCAGGTCCACCGCGCCGGAGCGCACCAGCATGTCGGTGATCTCCAGTGCCTGTTCGCCGGTGTCGGGCTGGGAGACCAGCAGCTCGTCGGTGTCCACGCCGAGCTTTTCGGCATAGGAGGGGTCGAGCGCGTGCTCGGCGTCGACGAAGGCGCAGGTGCCGCCGGCCTTCTGCGCCTCGGCAATGCAGTGCAGGGTGAGCGTGGTCTTGCCCGAGGACTCGGGGCCGTAGATCTCGATGATGCGGCCGCGCGGCAGGCCGCCGATGCCGAGTGCGGCATCGAGGCTCAGCGAACCGGTGGAGACCACGTCGATGTTGCGCACCGCACTGCCGTCGCCCATGCGCATCACCGAACCCTTGCCGAACTGCTTTTCGATCTGTGCCAGCGCGGCGGCCAGCGCCTTCTTGCGATTTTCGTCCATCAGGCCCTCCCCGAGTCGTAGTCCACGGAATGTCTGTGCAGTGTAGTTTGTTCTCTTTTTGTTTTCCAGCCTTTTGGGCCGATGCCCCCCCTATCGGCCCGGCGTCGGCAGGCGCCAACGCGCCAGGGGATGATACAGCGGTCGCGCACCGGGGCAGGACTCCAGCAGCGCCCATTCATGTACCGTCCAGTCGAGCGCTGCAAAGGGCAGATCGCCAGGAGCACGCACCACCTTGCGCGCCAGCGTCACATGCGGCCGCCAGGGCCGCGGGTCGAGCGCGAAGCCCAGCGCGGCCAGGCCCTCGCCCAGGGCGGCGTGCAGCGCCCCCAGGGCCTCCGGCACCCGGTCGGGCGCGGCCCAGAGCACGCGCGGCCCGGGCCAGTGGCCCAGGTGATCGAGACGCAGGGCAAAGGCCTCGCCCGCCAGACGGTCGCCCAGCACCCGCAAGGCCGCCAGGCGCTCCTCCTCGACCTGCCCCAGGAAATGCAGGGTGAGATGCAGATCGGCCGGATGGGTCGGCTGCACGCCCGGCGGCAGGTGCGCCTGCTGCCAGTCGGCCAGCCGATGGCGCAGCGCCTCGTCCGGCCACAGGGCGAAGAACAGGCGGCGGCTCACAGGCGTTCGAGCAGCCCGCGCAGGGCCGCAGCCACGGTGGCGGCGCGCACCTGCTCACGGTCGCCGGGGAAATGCGCGCAGACGGCCGATACGCCCGCCGGCGTCCCCCAGGCCAGCCAGACCGTGCCGACCGGCTTGTCCGGCGTGCCTCCGCCCGGTCCGGCAATCCCGCTCACCGCGATGCTGTAACGTGCCGCGCTGCACGCCAGGGCGCCGCTCGCCATAGCCTCGACCACCGCCCGGCTGACCGCGCCGTGCTGCGCGATCAACGCCTCGGGCACCCCCAGCAGCTCGTGCTTGGCGGTATTGCTGTAGGTGATGAAACCGCGATCGAACCAGGTACTGGAACCCGCCCGGTCGGTACACACCTTGGCGATCCAGCCCCCGGTGCAGGACTCGGCAGTGACCAGCAGGGCTTCGCGCGCGACCAGCCCCTCGGCCAGCCGCGTCACCAGCGCGGGAAACTCGCCTTCGATCGCGTTCATGGCCTTGTTTTATCACAGATGCCAGGCCGGGCGGGCTTGTGGGGTGGATTCGGAGCCGAATTCGAGCGCAAAAGCCTGGCGCACTGGCTGCGGTGGTGCGCCGGAACGGACCGCCGCGATCTCGCGCCGGTGCGCGACCATCTGGTCGAGCGGATTGCAAAACACAAACAGGTCACCGCCCACCAGCCGGTTCCGCTCTCGTCATGGCGGCCCGGCGGGCGCGACAGCGCGGTGACCGACTGGGGGCGCACGGGCTACCACGAGATTGCCGGTCACCGAGTCGCCCTGTCCTGCTGCTACGAGTCGATTCTGGGCTGGCCGGTGCTCTGGCAGTTTCTCAGCCTGAACCCGCCGGAAGTGATCGTAGAACTGGCGAATCATCACTGGGAGTCACCAGAATCGGAAGAAACCCGGATTCAGCGCAAGGCGCTGATGGGTATCGGCCGGTTGTTTGGCGTGCCGGTGCTGTTTGCGGACAATCGGCCTTGAGCTTCTGCTGTTGGACCGCCAAGGCCCCGACGACGGTTGCCGAAAGCCCCCGTTGTCCGCATGTAGCCCGGCGGCTACAATATGCCTATGGGATACGAGGTTCGCACCACCCCTGTCTTTGACCGTTGGCTCAAGGGACTGAAGGACCGCCAGGCAGTGCGTGCCATCACTCTGCGGATCGCACGCGCCGAAGCCGGCCACCTGGGGGATACCAAGCCTGTTGGCGGTGGCGTGAGCGAGA
>CAYMWJ010000124.1:0-3785 GCA_964394235.1 uncultured Sedimenticola sp.
CAGGAGCGCGCCATGCACAACGGCACCACCATTACCCAGTTCATCATCGAGGAGCAGCGCAAGATCGAAGGCGCCACCGGCGATTTCACCTCGCTGCTCAACGATATCGTCACCGCCTGCAAGGTGATCTCCAACATGGTCAACAAGGGCGAGCTGATCGGTGTGCTGGGTTCCGCCGGCTCCGAGAACGTGCAGGGCGAGACCCAGAAGAAGCTCGATATCCTCACCAACGAGGTGTTCCTGCGCTCCAACGAGTGGGCAGGCCACCTCTCGGCCATGGCCTCCGAGGAGATGGAGGACATCTACGAGATCCCCAGCCAGTACCCGCGCGGCAAGTACCTGCTCACCTTCGACCCGCTGGACGGTTCGTCCAACACCGATGTAAACGTCTCGGTGGGTACCATCTTCTCCATCCTGCGTTGCCCGGGCGAGCGTGTCTGCCCCAACCGCGATGCCTTCCTGCAGCCGGGCACCCAGCAGGTGGCCGCCGGCTATGCCCTGTACGGTCCCTCCACCATGATGGTGCTGACCACCGGCAACGGGGTGAACGGCTTCACCCTGGACCAGGACATCGGCGAGTTCATCCTCACCCATCCCGACATGACCATCCCCGAGGACACCCGCGAGTTCGCCATCAACGCCTCGAACATGCGTTTCTGGGAGGCCCCGGTGAAGCGCTACGTGGACGAGTGCCTGGCCGGCGCCGAGGGTCCGCGCGGCGAGGACTTCAACATGCGCTGGATCGCCTCCATGGTGGCCGAGGTGCACCGCATCCTCACCCGTGGCGGCATCTTCATGTACCCCATCGACAGCAAGATGAAGGCCAAGGGCACCGAGGGCAAGCTGCGCCTGATGTACGAAGCCAACCCCATGAGCTTCATCGTCGAGCAGGCCGGCGGGGCCTCCAGCACCGGGCGCGAGCGCATCATGGAGATCCAGCCGAAGGCGCTGCACCAGCGCGTGCCGGTGATCCTCGGCTCGAAGAACGAGGTGGAGCGCGTGGTGGCCTACCACGCCGAGGCCGACAGCGAAACGGCCGCCTGACACCTTCGTCGCGGGGCGGTCGTGCGCGGCCGCCCCGGCAGCCGGCCTCAGTTGCCGGCCACGGTCATGCGCTCGATCAGCCAGGAGCCGGTATCGACCGCGCCGGGGATGTCGTTGTCGCAGCCGACCGCCAGCAGGCCCTCGAACATCTGCCGCAGGTTGCCGGCGACGGTGACCTCGGCCACCGGGTAGGCGATCTGCCCGTCCTCCACCCAGAAGCCGGCCGCACCGCGCGAGTAGTCGCCGGTGACGGTGTTGCTTCCCTGTCCCATCAGCTCGGTGACCACCAGTCCACGCTGCATGCGCGCGAGCAGTTGCTCGAAGGTCTCGCCCGAGCTGTCGATGCGCGCATTGCGCACCCCGCCGGCATTGCCGGTGGTCTGCATGTCCAGCTTGCGCGCCGAATAGCTGTCGAGGATGTAGCCCTGCAACACGCCGCTGGCCACGATGTCGCGCGGCTGCGTGGCCACGCCCTCGTTGTCGAAGGGAGCGCTGGCCAGGCCGCGAGGCTTGTGCGGGTCTTCGCTGATGCGTACCCAATCGGGAAACACCGGTTCGCCCAGGGCATCGAGCAGGAAGCTGGCCTGACGATACAGGGCCGGGCCGCGGATGGCGTTGAACAGGGCGTAGAGCAGGCTGGGCGCCAGCTCGGCGTGGAAGATCACCGGGCACTCGGTGGTGTCGATCTTGCGTGCCCCCAGGCGCGCCACCGCGCGGCGTGCCGCGGTTTCGCCGATTGCCTCGGGCGCTTGCAGGTCCTCGGCGGCGCGTGCGCTGCTGTACCAGTAGTCGCGCTGCATCTCGCCGTCCTGCTCGGCGACGACGGCGCAGCTCAGGCTGTGCCGGGTCGTGGGATAGCCGCCGAGAAAGCCGTGGCTGTTGCCGTACACGAACAGGCCGCGGCCGGTGTGCAGGGTGGCGCCCTCGGAGTTGCGGATGCGCGGGTCGTGGCCGCGTGCCGCGTCCTCGCAGCGGCGGGCGATGGTCGCCGCTTCGGCAGGGTCGATCTCCCAGGGATGGTCGAGGTCCAGGTCGGGGATCTCGTGCGCCATCAGCGCCGGGTCGGCCAGGCCGGCTGCCGGGTCCTCGGCAGTATGCCGGGCGATACGGCAGGCCGCGGCGACCGTCTCGCGGATCGCCTCGGGGCGCAGGTCGGTGGTGTTGGCCGAGCCCTTGCGCTGCCCGAAGTAGACGGTCACGCCCAGACCCTGGTCGCGAGTGTGCTCGATGGTCTCGGTCTCGCCCAGGCGCACCGTGAGGTCCAGGCCCTGACTCACCTGCACCCCGGCCTCCGCCTGGGTGGCGCCCTGCTGGCGTGCCTCGTCGAGCAGTTGGGCGACGATGTTCTCCAGGGAAGCGATGTCGTGGCTCATGCGGCGGTCCCTCCGACGGTCAGTTCGTCGATCTTGAGCGTCGGCTGGCCCACGCCCACCGGCACGCTCTGGCCGTCCTTGCCGCAGGTGCCCACGCCACTGTCGAGCTGCAGGTCGTTGCCGACCAGGCTGATGCGGCGCATCACCTCGGGGCCGCTGCCGATCAGGGTGGCACCCTTCACCGGGCGGGTGATCTTGCCGTTTTCGATCAAGTAGGCCTCGCTGGCCGAGAACACGAACTTGCCGGAGGTGATGTCCACCTGGCCGCCGCCGAAGTTCACCGCGTACAGGCCGTGTTCGACCGAGGCGATGATCTCCTGCGGGTCGTGCTCGCCAGGCAGCATGTAGGTGTTGGTCATGCGCGGCATGGGCAGATGGGCATAGGACTCGCGCCGCCCGTTGCCGGTGGGGGCCACGCCCATCAGGCGCGCGTTCATGCGGTCCTGCATGTAGCCCTTGAGGATGCCGTTCTCGATCAGCACCGTCTGCTGGGTGGGGGTGCCCTCGTCGTCGATGCTGAGCGAACCGCGGCGCTCGGGCAGGGTGCCGTCGTCCACCACGGTGCAGGCCGGCGAGGCCACCTGCTCGCCGATGCGCCCGGAGAAGGCCGAGGTGCCCTTGCGGTTGAAGTCGCCTTCCAGGCCGTGACCCACCGCCTCGTGCAGCAGCACCCCGGGCCAGCCAGGGCCGAGCACCACCGGCAGCAGGCCGGCCGGGGCATCGGTCGCCTCCAGGTTGACCAGCCCCTGACGCACCGCCTCGCGGGCATAGCCCAGGGCGCGCTCGTCCTCCAGGAAATAGTCCAGCCCGCGCCGTGCGCCGCCACCGGCGCTGCCCTGTTCGCGCCGCCCGTCCTGCTCGACGATGACGCTGACGTTGATGCGCACCAGCGGACGCACATCGCCCGCCAGCCGCCCCTGGTCGTCGATCACCAGCACCGTGTCCTGGGCCGCGACCAGGCTCACGATCACCTGCTGCACGCGCGGATCGGCGGCGCGTGCCGCCTCGTCGAGTTGGCGCATCAGCGCCAGCTTGGCAGCCTCGTCCAGCGAGTCGATGGGGTTGAGCGGGGCATACAGTTGCGGCAGGTCGCGCCGCGAGGCGATGGCCTGACGGCCGCTCTGTCCGGCGCGGGCAATGGCGCGCGCCGTCCCGGCCGCCTCCAGCAATTGCGGCAGATCGATGTCCTCGGTGTAGGCGAAGCCGGTCTTGTCGCCGGCCACCGCGCGCAGGCCCGCGCCCTGTTCGATGCTGTGGCTGCCCTCGCGCACGATGCCGTCTTCGAGCACCCAGGACTCCAGCCGCGAGTACTGCAAGTAGATATCGGCGGTGTCGATCTGCCGGCTGAGCAGCCGGTCCATGACCTGC
>CAYMWJ010000125.1:0-3723 GCA_964394235.1 uncultured Sedimenticola sp.
TCGCCTTCCTGGATGTCACCGGACGTATCGCCGGCACCCTGCTCGACCTGTGCAAGCAGCCCGACGCCATGACCCACCCCGACGGCATGCAGATCCGCATCACCCGCCAGGAGATCGGCCGCATCGTCGGCTGCTCGCGCGAGATGGCTGGACGGGTACTCAAGGACCTGGAGGAACGCGGCCTGATCAGTGTCAGTGGCAAGACCATCGTGGTCTTTGGCACCCGCTGAAGCGACGGTTCAGGCAAACAGCTCGGCGAGCCGTACACCAGGGTCGTCGGCGCGCATGAAGGCCTCGCCAACCAGGAAGGCGTGTACCCCCTCCTCGCGCATGTAGTGCACGTCCTGCGGCGCCAGGATGCCACTCTCGGTCACCACCAGGCGGCCACCGGGAATTGCCGGCAGCAGTTCAATGGTGGTCTCCAGACTCACCTCGAAGGTGCGCAGGTTGCGGTTGTTGATCCCCAACAGCGCCCCCGGCAGTGTCAGCGCACGCTCCAGCTCGCCGGCATCATGCACCTCCACCAGCACATCCATACCGAGCGCCTGTGCCCGGGCGTTGAGTTCGGTCATCTGCGCATCATCCAGGCAAGCGGCGATCAGCAGAATGCAGTCCGCCCCGATGGCCCGCGCCTCGGTCACCTGGTAGGGGTCGACGATGAAATCCTTGCGCAGCACCGGCAACGCGCAGGCCGCGCGCGCCTGTTGGAGGTAGGCCTCGCTGCCCTGGAAGAAGTCACGATCGGTGAGCACCGACAGGCAGGCGGCCCCGTGCCGGGCATAGCTCGCGGCGATCGCCGCCGGGTCGAAATCCGCGCGCAGCACGCCCTTCGACGGCGAGGCCTTCTTGATCTCGGCGATCACCCCGGGCCGGCCGTCGGCGATGCACGCCTCGAGCGCAGCGACGAAACCACGCGGCGGATCCGCATCACGGGCACGGGCGGTCAGCTCGACCTCGGGCACGGCAGCGCGGCGCTCGGCAATCTCTTCGTGCTTGCGCGCGACGATCTTCTTCAGGATGTCCGGCGTGCCGCTCATGCCGCCCCCAGGCGCTGGCTCAGCTCGGCCAGCCGCTGCAGGCGGCGCCCGGCCTCGCCGCTGTCGATGGCCTCGCGGGCGCGGGCCAGGCCTGCGGCCAGCGAGTCGGCCACGCCGGCCACGTAGATGGCCGCCCCGGCGTTGAGGGTGACGATGTCGCGCGCCGGCCCCGGCTCGCCGGCGAACACCCCGCGGATGATCGCCAGACTGGCCTTGGGGCCGTCGGCGCGGATCGCCTCCAGCCCGGCACGCTCGATGCCATACTCGGCCGGATCAATGGTGTAACAACGGATCTCACCGTCGCGCAGCTCGGCCACGTCGGTGAGATCGCCGATGCCGATCTCGTCCAGCCCCTCACGTGCGTGCACCACCATCACGTGCCGCGCGCCCAGCTCGCGCAGCACCTCGGCCAGCGGCTCGAGCAGGGTCTCGCTGAACACCCCGAGCAGCAGGTTGGGCACCCCGGCGGGATTGGTGAGCGGCCCCAGGACGTTGAAGATGGTGCGCACCCCCATTTCCTTGCGTGGCCCGATGGCGTGCTTCATGGCACTGTGGTGGCCAGGGGCGAACATGAAGCCCACGCCGACCTCGCGCACGCACTGCGCGACCTGCTCCGGTGTCAGTCCCAGGTGGATGCCCGCGGCCTCCAGCGCATCGGCGCTGCCCGAGCGGCTGGAGACCGAGCGGTTGCCGTGCTTGGCGACGTGGCAGCCGGCCGCGGCGGCAACGAACATGCTGGCCGTCGAGATGTTGAAGGTGCCGGAGGCATCGCCCCCGGTACCGACGATATCCACCGCGTGCGGCAGCCCGCCGATATCCACGCCCGTAGCCAGCTCGCGCATCACCGAGGCCGCGGCCGCGATCTCGCTCACCGTCTCGCCCTTCATGCGCAGACCGATCAGGAAGCCTCCGATCTGCGCGTCGGTGGCCCCACCGGTCATGATGGTACGCATCACCACGGCCATTTCATCGGCGTCGAGATCCTTCCCCTCGACCACCCGCGCGATTGCCTGAGACATGTTCATTTTCATTTCTCCGTCCGCTTTCACCACGAAGAGCAAAAAGGACACAAAGAGCTGTATGGAATGCGGCACCCAGGAACGTCTGCACTCATCGCCAACCGGAATCCCGTGGACAATGCCTTGGCCGCGGGTTGTCCATGAGGATCCCGGACTGCACCTTGCCGCCGCGGGGAGCCACCCACAGATCGCGCATCAGATTCGCCTGCCCCGTTCACGAAATCTTCGTGCCCTTTGCGTCCTTCGTGGTTTTCCTAAACGCCATCCAGAAAGTTCTTCAACAAGGCATGCCCCTGCTCGGTGAGGATGGACTCCGGGTGGAACTGTACGCCCTGGATGTCATATTCGCGGTGGCGGATGCCCATGATCTCGTCCACCTCGCCATCACGCTCGGTCCAGGCGGTCATCTCGAGACACTCCGGCAGCGACTCCCGTGCGATCACCAGCGAATGATAGCGGGTGGCGCGGAACGGGTTGTCGAGCCCGGCGAACACGCCGACATCGGCGTGATACACCGGCGAGGTCTTCCCGTGCATCACCTCACGCGCATGCACGACACGCGCGCCGAAGGCCTCGCCGATGGACTGGTGCCCCAAACAGACCCCCAGGATGGGCAGGCGCCCGGCAAAGTGACGGATGGCCTCGACCGAGACGCCCGCCTCGTGCGGGGTACAGGGGCCGGGCGAGATCACCAGCCGTTCCGGGGCCAGGGCCTCGATGCCATCGATGTCGATCTCGTCGTTGCGCACCACCTTCACCTCGGCGCCCAGCTCGCCCAGGTACTGCACGATGTTGAAGGTGAAGGAATCGTAATTGTCGATCATCAGCAGCACGGTTCACCCCTCCCCGTCGGTACCGATCGCCCGGTCCAGGCCGGCCTCGGCCAGCGCCACTGCGCGGAACACCGCCCGCCCCTTGTTCATGGTCTCCTTCCACTCCAGCTCTGGGCGCGAGTCGGCGACCACACCGGCACCCGCCTGGATATGCAACTGCCCCCCCTTGATCACCGCGGTGCGGATGGCAATCGCGGTATCCATGTTGCCGTTCCAGGCCAGATAACCCACCGCGCCGGCATAGATACCGCGCTTGACCGGCTCGAGCTCGTCGATGATCTCCATGGCGCGGATCTTGGGCGCCCCGGAGACGGTACCGGCCGGGAAGGTGGCGCGCAGTACGTCCATGGCCGACAACCCCTCACGCAGCTCGCCCACCACGTTGGAGACGATGTGCATCACGTGCGAATAGCGCTCCACCACCATCTTCTCGGTAAGCCGCACCGTGCCCACCTTGGCCACCCTACCCACGTCATTGCGCCCCAGGTCGATCAGCATCAGATGCTCGGCCAGTTCCTTGGGATCGGCCAGCAGTTCGCTCTCCAGCGCGCGATCCTCTTCCTCGGTGTGACCACGGCGGCGGGTGCCGGCGATAGGCCGCACCGTGATCTCGCCGTCTTCCAGGCGCACCAGGATCTCCGGCGAGGAGCCGACAATCTGGAATTCGTCGAGATCGAGGAAATACATGTAAGGCGAGGGATTGAGCCCGCGCAGCGCGCGGTACAGGTCCAGCGGGCGCGCCGAGAAGGGGATGCTCAGGCGCTGCGAGAGCACCACCTGCATGCAGTCGCCGTCGAGGATGTACTGCTTGATGCGCTCCACCGCCGCCTTGAA
>CAYMWJ010000126.1:0-1697 GCA_964394235.1 uncultured Sedimenticola sp.
TTGTCAACAGCTGCCGCTCGATTTTTTCAGGACCCCGTCATCCAACAACTCAAGTCGTTGAAAACCGCGCCAGTGGCCTTCCCTGAAAATGTCTGCGGCAGGTAGGCCGCAGTCAAGCCTACAGGGAGGTATTCACGGCGTTTTTCAGGGAAGGCCACTGGCAGAGGGGCAGTTGGATGACGGAGCCCTGCTCGATTTTTTGCTCGCCGCCAGCCAGGTCGCGCTCTGTGCTAGCATGCACGCGCTACCGAAGGGCGTGAAGCATACAGGAGTGCGGGAGTGAAAGTCACCATCTTTGGCAGTGGTTATGTGGGCCTGGTCACCGGGGCCTGTCTCGCGGAGGTCGGCAACCAGGTCATGTGTGTGGACGTGGATCCGGCAAAGATCGACCTGCTCAACAACGGCGGTGTGCCGATCTACGAACCGGGACTGGACGAGATGGTGGCACGGAACCGCGCGGCCGGGCGATTGCATTTCACCACCGACGCGGCCAGGGGGGTCGATTTCGGGTTGTTCCAGTTCATCGCCGTCGGTACACCGCCCGACGAGGACGGCTCGGCCGACCTGCAATACGTGCTGGCAGTGGCCGAGACCATCGCGCAGCACATGAGCGACTTCAAGATCGTCGTGGACAAGTCCACGGTACCGGTCGGTACCGCGGACAAGGTCAGGGAGCGCATCGACCAGACACTGACCCGGCGCGGGGTACAGATCGACTACGATGTGGTCTCCAACCCCGAATTTCTCAAGGAAGGGGCCGCCATCGACGACTTCATGAAACCCGATCGCATCGTGGTAGGCACCGAGAACCCCCGCTCCATCGAGGCCATGCGCTCGCTCTATGGCCCCTTCAACCGCAATCACGAACGCCTGCTGTTCATGGACGTGCGTTCCGCCGAACTGACCAAGTACGCCGCCAATGCCATGCTGGCGACCAAGATCAGCTTCATGAACGAACTGGCCAACCTGGCGGAGATACTGGATGCGGACATCGAATCGGTACGCGTCGGTATCGGCTCGGACCCGCGCATCGGCTACCAGTTCATATACCCGGGCTGCGGCTATGGCGGCTCCTGCTTTCCCAAGGACGTCAAGGCCCTGGTCAATACCGCGCGCTCGGTCGGTTACGATCCGCAGCTGCTGCAGGCAGTGGAGGACGTCAACGCACGCCAGAAACAGGTGCTGTTCCGCAAGATCAGCGAACACTTCGGCGGCGATCTCGCGGGACGCACCATCGCCCTGTGGGGCCTGGCCTTCAAACCCAATACCGACGACATGCGCGAGGCCTCCAGCCGCACCCTGATGGAGGCCCTGTGGGCCGCTGGCGCTCGGGTGCGCGCCTTCGACCCGGTGGCGCGCGACGAGGCGCGGCGCATCTACGGCGACCGTGAAGACCTGGTCATCTGCGAGACTGCGGACGAGGCCGTGGACGGCGCCGACGCCCTGGTCGTGGTCACCGAGTGGATAGAGTTCCGCAGCCCCGACTTCGAGGCACTCGCCGACAGACTGGCCGCACGCGCCCTGTTCGATGGTCGCAACATCTACAAGCCCGAAACGGTGCGGGCAGCAGGACTGAACTATTACAGTATCGGGCGCCGTCCGATCACTCCTGACCTGCCAGCATCGCATCGACACCCTGGATAGACGACACAGCAACCCGACTCACAAGGCTCCGTGGTTTCCTGCTCCTCACCACA
>CAYMWJ010000126.1:1797-3705 GCA_964394235.1 uncultured Sedimenticola sp.
GTGTGCTCTGTGGTTGTCGACTTCCACACCAAGTCATAAAAACACCTTGTCACCTATATAAAAAATACCATTTCCGGGATAACCCCAACTAGGTAAAAACCCTCTATTGGCCCCCTCCGGCCTTCCGCTATTCTTGGGATCGCGCACGAGCGGCTTCCGCCATGCGTGCGGCAACGGCCACGAGAAGCCGAGCCCGCAATCGCGCTGACCACCGGCGCAACACCCTGTCGTATCACAACAAACCTGGAGAGGAAGCACCATGGGTCATCCCATTCCCATTCGCGTCCGCGCAGCCTCTGCCTGCGCTCTCATCGCCGTAACCACCATGGCCAGTGCCGGGGTCCCCAAGGACCTGCCGTATCCCAGCGGCGGCAACCTGACCGCCGACCAGATCATCGAGCAGACCTACTTCGTCAACCATTTCTATGCGTTCAAGAACTACGCCATCGTCAAGAAGGGCCGCAAGATCACGGTGTTGCTGAACAAGGTCAAGGGCAAGAAACCGACCGCCGTCACCCTGGAGCGTTATCTCAACAACGCGTACGACAATGGCAAGATCAAGGCCCGTGACATGGCCATGTTCCGCTCCGGCAAGCTCAAGGGCACCGGCATGCTGGTCACCGACTATGTCGATGACAACAAGAGCCAGAGCTACATGATCTGGCTGCCCGCGCTGCGCAAGATCCGCCGTTTCGCGCAGCCGGCGCACGACGACGCCTGGGGCGGTTCCGACTTCACCTTCGGTGACGTGGTGCTGCGCAAGCCCTTCCACGAGACCCACGAACTGCTGGGCAAGGAGACCTTCGGCGACTGCCTCGGCTACATGAAGATCGCCGCCAACGAGCAGACCCGCTACACCCGGAACGTGCCCAAGCAGGGCTCCTGCGCCCCAAAGGGCAAGGAGGTCTACAAGGTCAAGAGCACCACCAAGTTCAAGAACTGGTGGTACGACTACCGCATCAGCTATATCGACGCCAGGACCTTTGCCGACTACCGCACCGAATATTTCAAGGACGGCAACAAGGTCAAGGTCATCGACCGCGACTGGGTGCCGCTGGGCAAGGGCGACGACCCGCGCGCCTTGGGCTGGGGCTACTGGTACGGCACCACCCTGGCCACCGGCCACGAGACCTGGGCGGTGATCCCGCCGGAGGTCAACCAGGTGAACGCCAAGTACAAGAAGGACTGGTGGTCCGAGAAGACCCTGCGCAAGATCAAGCGTTGATCGGCATGTCGCGCATTGCACCCCGTTCCATGCAGATCCTTGCGCGGAACGGGTGGCAAACCACCAGACCCACACAGGTCACAATCAACACAATCAGCGGTTCGGGGGCCGCTCACACCGGTTTCGAGCAGGCCCCCGCACCCAAGGGAGAGACATCACATGTTCAAGAAGTCCTTGTTGGGCAGCGCCGTCGCCCTTGCGATCGCGCTCCCGAACATCGCAGCCGCCGAGGTCGAGACCTCGGTCATCCTGAAGAACGAGACCGCCGCCTTCTTCAAGAAGGGCATCCGCACCGGTGAGGCCACCTCGACACTCGACAACAAGGGCGACGGCCGCAAGATCGGCAAGTTCGAGAACTCCGCCAGGATCTTCTTCAACGGCGACGTCGGCGAGGAATCCAGCTGGCACGGCGAACTGAACCTCATCTACGACCCCAAGGCCACCTCCGGCTACAAGGGGCACAAGAACTACACCCAGAACGACTGGTTCCGCGAACTCTACGTCGATACCAACGCCGGCGGCTGGGACCTGCGCCTGGGCAAGCAGCAGGTGGTCTGGGGCACCGCCGACGGCATCAAGCTGCTGGACATCATCAACCCCACCGACTGGCGCGAGTTCGTGCAGAACACCATGGAGGACTCACGCATCCCGGTGTGGATGATCAACGCCGAGCGCAACGTGGG
>CAYMWJ010000127.1:0-3704 GCA_964394235.1 uncultured Sedimenticola sp.
TGCCGGGTGGTGTGGGAGGGGCTCGGTCAGCCAGGCTGACCGCCCCTATCCCGATATCCGTCATCCGGGAGAATCCTGTGATTGCACTCGCCGTGCGCGGCCTGCCGCGCTCCATGACCGAAGAGGCGTTGACTGCCTTGTTTACCGAATTTGGCATCGTCCGCTCGCTGAAGATGACGAGGGACCTGTTCACCGGTGACTGCCGGGGCTTTGCCATCGTCGAAATGGAAGGCCACGAGGCACGTGCCGCCATTGCTGCACTCGACGGCAGGGAAGTCGATGGCTCGCTGTTGCGGGTCGGGCCCGATCGCGGCCCGCGAGGTCGCGGCAAGGGCCGGGGCCGCAGGCGCTGAGGTAGAATTGCCGGCATTCCGTTCTCCGACATCGGGGCGAGGCGAGATGGCAGACAAGCGTTACGACGGTATCGACAAGGACCCCACCGGGGCCATGAATCCCACCGGCAACATCATCCGCGATGCCTGGGTGTTCGGGTTGATTCCCGAGACCGAGACCTGTGCGGGCTGGACCCTGCAGGGCATCGACGCGCTGTACGACAAGGTCAGCCGCGAGTGGGACAAGTACGGCCACCTGGTTTCCAATCTGCCGCCCGAGCTGCGCGAGCGTCATCAGCGGATCTATGCCGAGGCAGTGGAGCGCGCCCGCGCCCTGGGCTGGAACCCGGAACTCGACGACGAGGACTGAGGCCCATGGGCGGGCATGTGCCGGAGGTGTTCTTTCGTCCGTCGGAGACGGGACGCGAGACCTCCACCATCCCTGCCGCCCTGTTCAACCACTGCCGCCTGCTGCTGGCGCGTTGTGACTATGCTCATGTCTTCGTGCCGATTCGCAGCATGCAGTTTCTCGGCGTGATCGACGACGAGGAGATCATCTTCGTCGACAGTCAGGCCTATCGTACCCAGGGCGAGGAGGGCGGGCGGCTGATCCTGCTGGCCTGGCGGTTCCGCCCCGAGCTGCGTCCCGCTGCGCTCGACCGCCCGGTGCCGATCGATTTCGTCTACTACCACCCGGGAGCATGCGACTTGCAGAAGCGCCTGATCGGCGAATTCGGCAAGGCACTCGATCTGCTCGAACGTCGTTACGGCGGCGGTTGCGAGGCGCGGATCAAGAAGGTTCTGCCGTTTCACGGACCTGCCTGATATCGAACCGTTCGCGGCGGGGACGCTGCTCCTGCCGTAGGAGGCCCGTCCTCGGGCCGAACATTCGCGGCGGGGACGCCGCCTGCCCGTTGCCGGAGGCCCATTCCCTTACGATGTGATCGGCCTCTTCGGTGAGCGCCGAACAGGTGGAGGAGCAGTCAGCTGGTCAGCGCCGCGAAGACGTTGGGCAGGCGTTCCGGCAGGCGCTCCACATTGTCCACGATCGAATAGTTGTTCTCGCCGAAGATGCGCGCGACATACTGGTCGGCCTTGGGGTCGAGGGTGAGGCAATAGGTGTAGATGCCCTGCATCGCCAGGTCCTCGACCGCCTTCTTGGTGTCGTGCCGCAGGTATTGCGGGTCGCGTTCGTCGATGTCGGCCGGTTCGCCGTCGGTCACCAGCAGCACCAGGCGCTTGGTGGCGTTCTGCCGCGTGAGGTGCCAGCCGGCATGCCGCAGGGCTGCGCCCATGCGGGTGGAGAGTCCGCCCTGCATGCCGGCGAGGCGTGACTTGGCCTCGTCGTCGTAGCGCTGTTCGAAGTCCTTGAAGCGGTAGTACTGCACGTCGTGGCGTCCGTCGGAGGCGAAGCCGTGCACGGCGAAGGTGTCGCCGATGGCGTCGATGGCCCAGGCCAGCAGACCGGCCGATTCGCGGGTGAGGTCGAGGATGGTCGGTGCCTCCTCGTAACCGGGATCGCCTTCCTTGAGGCCACCGACCTTCTCGTTGGTCGATGCCGACAGGTCCAGCAGCAGCACGATGGCCAGGTCGCGGATGTGCCGGGTGATGCGGATGTTGATGCGCGGGTCGGGCATTACGCCGCGGCGGATGTCGATCATGGCGCGCACCGCGGCGTTGAGGTCCAGCTCCTCGCCTTCCTCGTAACCGCGCTTGCGGACGATGCCCTGGGGTTGCAGGGCGTCGATCAGGTGACGGATACGCGAGGCGATGGGCTTGTGACGCTCGAGGATCTCGTCCATCAGCTCGGGGTTGCCACGCGGCTGGCGACGCTCGATCACGGTCGTCCAGTCGGGGCGGGCGAGCTGCACCTGGTAGTCCCATTCGTCGTAGTGGTAGGGCTCGGAGAGCGGTTCCTTGCCCCACATGGCGTTGTAGCTGACCGTCGCCTCACCGGCGTCCTCGTAGGGGAAGAACTCGGTGGCGCAGACCCAGATTTCCTGGGCGTCGTCACCGGCCAGTTCGCAATCCACCTCGTTGGCCATGTCGATGGCCGAGACGTACTTGCGTACCTGCTGCTGGCTGGCCGGCAGATAGTCGGCCCCCTGCGACTCGAACAGGTTCTCGCTGAATTCCCAGATATAGCGATTGTCGTCGCGGTAGGGCACCGGCCAGTCGGAGAGCACGCGCACGCTGGGAATGCGCGCAATCTCGGTCAGCCGGTTGTAGAAATCGATGCCGGCGAACCAGCTCAGGTTCTTCTGCCGAGGGTCGGCCTCGAGTTTCGCGCGAAAGTCACGGGCGATCTCGTCGATGGCCGCCTCCGGGTCGCGGTAGTCCGGGTCCATGATGGCGCGGGTGGTGCGCATCATCAGGTCCATGACCTCGTGGATCTCCTCGTCGCTGTCTTCGGGAGCGGGCTCGTAGAAACGCAGCCACAGCTTGCGCAGGCCGGGGAATTCGGACCAGGCCAGGTACTCGATGCGCACATCCTCGAACAGCTCGATACAGCGCATCTGTGCCTGCGAGAGCTGTTCGGCCGATATCGGCTCCGTGGTATAGACCATGTGCGCGGCGGCATGCGCCACCGTCGCCCGGTAGATCTCGATGCCGTCGATGCCGCGGTGCAGGTCGTAGGCATCGGGGACGTGGATCTGGAAGTCCTCGATGAAGGGCTTGAGGCCCTGCCGGGTCTCGTAGTCGCCCGAGGTCGGGCGCATCAGGAAGGCGCGGCCCCAGAGCGCGCGCAGGTAGAAATTGAGCTTGCGCTGGTTGTCGATGAACAGGGTGCCGCGGCGTTCCTTCTGCAGCACCGAGCGCGAGGACTCGGTGGCCAGCGCAAAGTAGGCCATCTGGCCGTCGAGGTCGCGCTGATGCGCCTGTGCGCCCCACATGGCCCAGCGACGCAGGCCGCCCAGGGTGAGCTTGGAGAGCAGCTCGTCGAGGTGCTCCATCATCGGCCGCAGGCCGCGCGGCGCCTTGCCGGCGAGCTGGTGCAGCAGTTTGAGATAGCCGCGCAGCACCTCGGCGTCGCCCAGGCGCTGGGCGGCCAGGTGCAGGTTGGCCAGGATCAGCGCCAGCACGGTGCCCGAGGTGTGCGAGGCCAGCTTCATGATCGACTCGACCACGTCGGGGATCACGTCTTCCCCGACCTCCTTGGCTACCAGCGGCATCTCCTCCACGTAGGTCAGCACCAGGTCGGCACCACGTCTCAGGGCGCAGAGCGCGCGCATGCCCTCGAGGTAGTTCTGCAGGCCGCGCGGGGACATCAGGCGTGCCGCCTCGTGGTAGGCGGCATCGATGGCCTCGCGGTGCTCGTGGCCTTCCTCGAGTTCCAGGCAACTGACGTATTCGGAGAAATCGACGCTCATG
>CAYMWJ010000128.1:0-3669 GCA_964394235.1 uncultured Sedimenticola sp.
GTGGGGGTTCTTGATGTCGAGGTTGTAGTTGCGCTGGACGATCTCCTCGACGCTGACGGACCAGGCGTATTCGTTCTCCTTGCGCGCCTTGAAGCCGTCGGCTTCAAGGCCCCACCAGTCGATTTCGGCCTGGAACTCCTCGAAGCGCATGGGCTTGGTCTTGCTGTAGCTCTTGTAGCCCTCCGGGTAGGGGTGTTCGTAGTACCAGACGGTTTCGGTGGGCCGGCCCTTGGTAAAGAACAGCAGGTTGGTCTTGATGCCGGTGTAGGGGTTGAAGACGCCGTTGGGCAGGCGGACGATGGTGTGCAGGTTGCATTCTTCCAGCAGGGTCTGCTTGAGGCGCGTCTTGACGCCCTCGCCGAACAGGAAACCGTCGGGCAGCACCACGGCAGCGCGGCCCCCGTCACGCAGCAGCTTGATGATCAATGCCATGAACAGGTCGGCGGTCTCGCGAGTGCGCAGATGCGACGGGAAGTTGTTCTCGATGCCGTCCTCCTCCATGCCACCGAAGGGTGGGTTGGTGACGATGACATCTACCCGGTCCTTTGCCCCGTAGTCCTTGTAGGGGCGGCTCAGGGTGTTGTCGTGGCGGATGTGGGTGGGCACGTCGATGCCGTGCAGGATCATGTTGGTCACGCACAGCATGTGCGGCAGGGCCTTCTTCTCCACACCGAAGATGGTGCCTTGCAGGGTCTCTTCATCCTCGCGGGTCTTCACGTAGTGCTCGCGCTTGTGGTCGATGGTGCAGGCGAGAAAGCCGCCGGTGCCACAGGCGGGGTCGAGGACCTTTTCCTCCAGCTTGGGATCCACCCGGTTGACGATGAAGCGGGTGACGGCGCGCGGAGTGTAGAACTCGCCCGCGTTGCCGGCACTCTGCAGGTCTTTGAGGATCTGTTCGTAGATGGCGCCGAAGGTGTGGCGGTCTTCGGTGTTGTTGAAGTCGATCTCGTTGATCTTGTTGATGACCTGGCGCATGAGGGTGCCGGACTTCATGTAGTTGTAGGCATCCTCGAACACACTGCGAATCACACGGGCCCGGTCGCCAACGGCGCCGTAAGTGGGCAATTCATACTTGAGCGCGGGAAACAGTTCGTCGTTGACAAAATCGGCCAGGGCGTCGCCGGTCATGCCCTCGGGGTCGGCAGCCCAGTTGCGCCAGCGCAGGTGCTCGGGCAGTGGCGACTGGTAGTCGTCCTCGATGAGTTCCAGCTCGGCCTCGCGGTCGTCGAAGATCTTGAGGAAGAACATCCACACGAGCTGGCTGATGCGCTGGGCGTCGCCATCGACGCCGGTGTCCTTGCGCATGATGTCCTGGATGGACTTGATGATGCCGCTGACGTTACTCATTCTTTAACCTTGTGTTGATGATGCTCAGGCGGTGTCGTCCTGCCTGAAGAGTTCCTGTTCCAGTTCCTGCACGGCCTGCTCGTAGTTGGCCTTGCTGCCGAAGACCTGGTTGATGATCTCGACCGGGGTGCCGATCTGGTCGAAAGGCTTGAGCTTGAGCACCTTGGGGGTCTCCAGGCTGCGGATGCCTTCGTCGGCGTATTTGTCCAGCAGGGCCTCGAGCACGGCGCGGGCCTTGTCGCCGTACTTGGTGAAGTAGTTGCGCTTCTTGACCTTGTTGGCGCGCTCGCGCCGGGTGAGCGGTGGCTGGCCGAAGGCGATGTGGGCGATAAGGTCGAAATCACCGTAGTCCCGACCTACCTCGGCGGCGAGATTATCCAGCACGATGCCGTGCTCTTCCAGCTCATCGAGGATGGCCTGCTTTTTCTTTTCGCTGTTCCAGCGTTGCAGGAAATCGTCCAGCGAGGCGTATTCGGAGCGGATCTGCTTGCGGGTGAAGTCCTTGTAGGATTCGGTGATGAGCTTGCCGTCGGGACCGATATATTCGATGCGTTCGTGGATGATCCTGGCGGGCACGCCGCTGACGCGGACCTTGTAGGTGCCCGGCTCGTCTTCGACACCCTCCGGCTCACCCCCTTCTTCGGGTTCGGGATCGGGCGGCACGGGACTGTCTCCGCTGCCGGGCTCGTAGATCACCGCCGGCTCGCCGTCGAAGTCCGGGTCACGGAACAGCTCAGTGGCCTTCTTGAAGTCCATGATGGTGAAGAACCACTTGTTGTGTTCCTCGTTGATGCGGGTGCCCCGGCCAATGATCTGCTTGAACAGGGTCATGGAGGTGATGGTCTTGTCCAGCACGATCAGCTTGCAGGTCTGGGCATCCACGCCGGTGGTCAGCAGCTCGGAGGTGGTAGCGATCACCGGGAAGGGGCTTTCCGGGTCAATGAAGTTGTCCAGTTCGGCCTTGCCCTCCACACTGTCGCCAGTGATGCGCATGACGTACTTGGGGTTGTCTTTGGCCAACTGGCCAGCAGCGTTGGTGATGGCCACCCGCATGCGCTCGGCGTGGTCGATGTCCTCGCAGAAGATGATGGTCTTGGCGTAGGGGTCCGTGGCCCTGAGATATTGCATCACGCGTTCGGCCACCAGCTTGGTACGTTGGTTGAGCACCAGGATGCGATCCATGTCCGCCTGGTTGTATTCGCGGTGCTCAATCTCCTGGCCGAGATCGTCCTTCATGCCCGGCGGCGGCACCCAGCCCAGCACGTCCTTGTCGATATCGATACGCACCACTTTATAGGGGGCGAGGAAGCCGTCCTCGATGCCCTGCTTGAGGCTGTAGGTATAAACGGGCTCACCAAAATAGGTGGTGCTGGAGACGTATTTGGTCTCCTTGGGAGTGGCGGTGAGGCCGAGCTGGATGCTGCCCGAGAAATAGTCCAGGATCTCGCGCCATTGGGAATCGGCGGCCGCGCTGCCCCGGTGGCATTCGTCGATGACGATCAGGTCGAAGAAGTCCGGCGAGACGTGCTTGAAGATCTTGTCTTCCTCGTCCGGTCCGGTGATGGCCTGATAAAGGCCCAGGTAGATTTCATAGGAGGGGTCGATCCTGCGCTTGCTGATCTTGGTCATGACCTGCCCGAAGGGCTTGAAGTCGTTGACCAGAGTCTGATCGACGAGGATGTTGCGATCCGCGAGGAACAGCACGCGCTTGACATGCCCCGCCTTCCACAGACGCCAGATGATCTGGAAGGTGGTGTAGGTCTTGCCGGTGCCGGTGGCCATCACCAGCAGGACGCGCTTCCTGCCCGCCGCCACGGCCTCCACCGTGCGGTTGATGGCCTCGGCCTGGTAATAGCGCGGTTCCTTGCCGGAGACGTCCTGGTGGTAGGGCTGTGTCACCAGCGCTTCAGCGCTGTCGTCGATGCCCCGCCATTGCTTGTAGCGGACCCACAGGGTAGCCGGCGACGGAAAGTCCCCTAGCGGAATTTCGCGCTCGATGGGCTCACCCGTACCGGCAACCTTATTGTGGGCTGCGAAGGCATCCCCGTTGGAGCTGAAGGCACTGGGTACGTTGAGGATTTCCGCATAACCCAGGGCCTGTTGCAGGCCCTGACTGACGGTGTGCCTGTTGTCCTTGGCCTCCACCACCGCCACCGGGATGCCCGGCTCCCAGAACAGCACGTAATCGGCGAACTTCTTCTTTTTCTTGTTGCGCGACGAGATGTTGCCGCGCACTACCACCGGGCCTGGTGTGAGGGTGACTTCGCGGCGGATCTGGGTCATCGCATTCCAGCCCGCGTCCCTGATGGCCGGGGTGATGAA
>CAYMWJ010000129.1:0-1976 GCA_964394235.1 uncultured Sedimenticola sp.
CTGCGCAACATCGCCATCATCGCCCACGTCGACCATGGCAAGACCACCCTGGTGGATGAGCTGCTCAAGCAGTCCGGCACGCTCGGCGAGCGTTTCGGCGAGGTGGAGCGGGTGATGGATTCCAACGACCAGGAGAAGGAGCGGGGGATCACCATCCTCTCCAAGAATACCGCGATCAACTGGGGCGATTACCGCATCAATATCGTCGATACGCCGGGACACGCCGATTTCGGCGGCGAGGTCGAGCGGGTGCTGTCGATGGTCGATTCGGTGCTGTTGCTGGTGGATGCCCAGGAAGGCCCCATGCCGCAGACCCGCTTCGTCACCCAGAAGGCCTTTCAGCACGGCCTGCGGCCCATCGTGGTGGTGAACAAGATCGACAAGCCTGGCGCACGCCCGGACTGGGTGATCGACCAGGTGTTCGAGCTGTTCGACAACCTGGGCGCCTCGGACGAGCAGCTGGATTTCCCCATTGTCTATGCTTCGGCGATCAACGGTTATGCCTCGCTGGACGACAGCGTGCGCGAGGGCGACATGACGCCGCTGTTCGAGGCCATCGTCGAGCACTGTCCGGCACCGCCGGTGGACCCGGATGCGCCGTTCCAGATGCAGGTCTCCAACCTCGATTACAGCAGCTACGTGGGGGCGATCGCGGTCGGTCGCATCAGTCACGGCACGGTGCGACCCAACCAGGTGGTCACGGTGGTCAAGCCCGACGGTTCCACGTACAAGGCCAAGATCGGGCTGGTCTACGGCTACATGGGGCTGGAGCGGCACGAGGTGGCCGAGGCCAGTGCCGGGGACATCATCGCCATCACCGGCATCGAGGCGCCGAATGTCTCCGACACCCTGTGCGACCCGGAACACGTCGAGGCGCTGCCGCCGCTGAGCGTGGACGAGCCGACGGTGTCCATGACCTTCCAGGTCAACAGTTCGCCCTTCGCCGGGCGCGAGGGCAAGTACCTGACCTCGCGCCAGCTCAAGGAGCGGCTGGAGCGCGAGTTGATCCACAACGTGGCGCTGCGTGTCGAGGAAGGCACCGACCCGGAGAAGTTCAAGGTTTCCGGGCGCGGCGAGCTGCACCTGTCGGTGCTGATCGAGACCATGCGCCGCGAGGGCTTCGAGCTGGCCGTCTCGCGTCCCGAGGTGATCTTCCGCGAGATCGACGGCGAGGTCTGTGAGCCCTACGAGCAGGTGACCGTGGATGTCGAGGAGCAGCACCAGGGCGCGGTGATGGAGGCGCTGGGCGAGCGCAAGGGCGAATTGCGCGACATGGTGCCCGACGGCAAGGGCCGGGTGCGCCTGGACTACATCGTGCCCTCGCGCGGCCTGATCGGCTTCCAGACCGACTTCATGACCATGACTTCGGGCACCGGCCTGATCTACCACGTATTCGATCATTACGGTCCGGCGCAGTCCGGTGGCATCGCCAAGCGCAAGAACGGGGTGCTGGTCTCCAACGGCCAGGGCAAGGCGCTGGGTTATGCGTTGTTCAACCTGCAGGATCGCGGGCGCCTGTTCACCTCGCCGGGCGACGAGGTCTACGAGGGCCAGATCATCGGCATCCATTCGCGGGAGAACGACCTGGTGGTCAACCCGCTCAAGGGCAAGCAACTGACCAATGTCCGCGCCTCCGGCAAGGACGATGCTATCGCGCTCACCCCGCCCATCCCGCTTACCCTGGAGATGGCACTGGAGTTCATCGAGGACGACGAGCTGGTGGAGGTCACTCCGGGTGCCATCCGCCTGCGCAAGAAGCTGCTCAAGGAGCACGAGCGCAAACGCGCCAATCGCGGCTGAGTCCTGCCTGCAGGCCATGCCGAATGCGCTCGGCGGCGGCAGTCCGTCCAGGTTTCCGGTCGGTGATGCCAGGGGGGCGGGTGATGTAGGAGGCCCCTTCCCGGGCGAACCGTCCTCGGGCTGACGGTTCGCGGCGGGGACGCCGCTCCCACCCTGTAGGAGGCCCGTCCTCGGGC
>CAYMWJ010000129.1:2076-3664 GCA_964394235.1 uncultured Sedimenticola sp.
TGACGGTTCGCGGCGGGGACGCCGCTCCCACCCTGTAGGAGGCCCGTCCTCGGGCTGACGGTTCGCGGCGGGGACGCCGCTCCCACCCTGTAGGAGGCCCGTCCTCGGGCCGAACCGTTCGCTTGGTCAGGTACTCATACGAGCCGCCCGGTGTGGCTCAGTCGGCAGTGCGCCGTCTTGCAGGGCGCAGCCTTTGCCGTACCTGTTCGATCAGTTCCGGCAGCGGGGTCTGCGGTGTGGGCCGCACGGTGTGAGAAAGTTCGTCGGCGGCGAGGGGCTCTTGGTTTGCCCGTTGCGAGCTCAACACCGCCAGGTCCGCCTCGGAGGCGTCTTCCCCCTGATGGTGGCGCGCGCTCACGCGTTCGCGTAGCAGCGTTTCGGGCACCTGTGGAGAGACGATACACCAGGGCAGGCCGCGTGCCTCGGCCAGTTGCTCGAAGGGCGCGCGCCAGCTTCGCGCGAGAAAGGTCGCGTCCACGATCACGCGCAGCCCGGCATCGAGCAGGGCCTCGGTCTTCTGCAACAGGGTCGCCAGGGTGCGACGGCTGGCCTCGCGGGTGTAGATGTCGGTGCCGTTGCGGCGGCTGTCGTCCAGTGGCCCCAGCCCGAACAGGCGCTTGCGTTCCACGTCCGAGCGCAGGCGCACCATGCCCAGGTCCTCGAGCAGGGCCTGCGAGAGGTGGGTCTTGCCGCTGCCGGAGACGCCGTGCATCAGCACCAGCGCCGGGCGGCCGGGACGCGAGAGGGCATCGGCCAGCGCCAGCAGGTCGCGTGTGGGCGTGAAGTCGCCGTCTGCCTGGCGTGCGCGGATGGCCGCGATCTTGGCGCGCACCATGGCGCGGTAGGCCAGGTAGTAGGACCAGGCGGCCAGACCGGCATGATCGCCGCTGTGGGTCAGCCAGCGGTCGAGCAGGCGCCAGGCCAGCGCGCTTCGGCCGCGGTGGTGCAGGTCCATGGCGAGGAAGGCCAGTTCGTTGACCGGGTCGATGAAGCGCAGCCCCGGGTCGAACTCGAGGGCGTCGAAGATCAGCGGCGCCCCGTTCATCCACGCGATGTTGCCCAGGTGCAGATCGCCATGGCATTCGCGGATGCGGCCGGCCTCGCGGCGTGCGCTGAAATGGGGTGCCAGGCGTTCGCCCAGGCGCTGCAGCCGGGGCTCGAGCACGTCGAGCAGGGCGCGCGAACTGGCGGGTGGATCGAACTGGCGCAGGGCCTCGAAATTGTCCTCGACCGGCGCGCGCACCGCGGCGGGCGTGCCATAGTCGCTGTCCTCCGGGGCTGGCGGGATGTCGTGGTGAAAGCGCGCCAGGCGCTCGGCGATGGCGTCGATCTGCGCCAGGGTGATCTCCGGTGCGCGATCCAGGGTGGCGTCGGCGTCGAAGGCGCGCATCTGCACCGCCCACTCGAGTATTGGCCCTTGGCCACCGAAGCGCGGGGACTCGGGCGTGCCGCTCACCGGCACCACCCCGAGATAGATGTCCGGGGCCAGGCGACGGTTCAGGCGGACCTCTTCCTCGCAGTAGAGGCGGCGCCGGTCGAGCCGGGAGAAGTCGAGAAAGCCCAGGTCCAGCGGCTTCTTCAGTTTCCA
>CAYMWJ010000130.1:0-3631 GCA_964394235.1 uncultured Sedimenticola sp.
GGAGAAGAAGCCCTTGCTCTCCTGCTCGGCCGCGGGGTCGTTGTAACGCACGTAGTAGATGCCGGCGGATCGGTTGCGGTCCTCGACGGCGAAGCCCACGCGGTCCAGCGCCAGTCCGACCAGGCGCCAGGCACGGGTGAACTCGTCGCCGATGATCAGCTTCACCCCGTCGCGTCCCTGCACCAGTTGCGACCGGGGCTTGTGCCGGCGCGCCCTGGCCGCCACCTGCTCGCGTTCCTCGGTGGCGCCGAGGAAGACCTTGATGCGGCGCAGCATCACCGCCTCGAGGTTGGGGTCACGCGGTCGCGGCTCCCAGACGGTGTTCTCGGCATCACCCTTCACATCGGTGACCAGCTTCTCCTGCATGCCGTAATGCGTCAGGTAGATCTCGGTCTGGTTGTCGCCGGCCTTTTCCAGGCGTACCCGATACTGATCGCGCAGGCTGGTCTCGTAGAGGCCATCGAAGGTCTTGCGGATGAACTCGGTGACGAAATCACGCGAGATGTTGGCCCGGTTCTCCAGCCAGGCAGTGCGCATGATGCCCAGCTCGGGATCCTGCTCCTCGAGCAGGATGCCCTGGTCTTCCCAGAAGGCGAGCAGCTTGTCCCACACCGCGTCGGCCGACCCTTCGACCACCAGCCAGCGCGCATCGCCATCACGCATCTCGTGCACCTTGGGATGCTCGGGCAACACCGCGCCACCGGCACGGCGACCGCCTGCCACACCTCGCAGCTTACGGTCGGTAACGTACTCGGAATAGTTGGTCGCCACCCCGGCCATGTTGTCGGGCACGCTCATGAGGTCGTTCATCCGGGTCGAGGTGAGATCCGGCGGCACCTCCAGGTTCTTCGAGGCCTGTTTTTCGCGCTTGTATTCCACGGCCTTGTCCGGCACCAGCTCCTCGGTATCGATGCTGCTGCACGCAGCAACGACCAGGGAGCACAAGGCCAGGACCAGGATGCGGCGGGTATTGTTCATGTCGAGTCTTTCTCCACGCGAGCCTTCGTCTCGCGCCTCAGGATTTTCGGGACAGACCGGCCCGTTGCAAGGCCTCGGCGACGGCCGCCTCGTGTTCGGGAGCCAACCAGGTGAGCGGCAGGCGGATGCCCGTGTCGATCATGCCCATCCACCACAATGCCCACTTCACGGGGATGGGGTTGGACTCGACGAACAGGGCGCGGTGCAGGGCCGAGACCCGGGCATCGAGTTCGGCCGCGCGCGCGGCATCACCGGCCAGCGCGGCGGCGCACATGGCGTGCATGGCCGCCGGCGCCACGTTGGCGGTGACCGAGATGTCGCCATCCGCTCCGGCGAGGATGGCCTCGCGCGCGGTGGCATCGTCCCCGCTGTAGATGGCGAAGTCCGTTCCGGTCAGCTCGCGGATGCGGGTGATGCGCGACAGGTCGCCGGTGGCCTCCTTGATGCCTATGATATTGGGCACCTCCGCCAGGCGCGCCACCGTCTCGGCCAGCATGTCCACCCGGGTACGCCCGGGGACGTTGTAGAGGATCTGCGGAATATCGACCGCCTCCGCGACCGCCTTGTGATGCCGATACAGACCCTCCTGGGTCGGCTTGTTGTAATAAGGCGTGACCAGCAGGCAGGCATCGGCACCGGCGGCCTTGGCACAGCGGGTGAGCGCGACGGCCTCGCTGGTGGAGTTGGAGCCGGTGCCGGCGATCACCGGGATGCGCCCGTCCGCCAACTCGACGGTGCGGCGGATCACATGACAATGCTCTTTCTCGTCCAGCGTGGACGACTCGCCGGTCGTGCCGACCGAGACGATGGCGTCGGTCCCCTGTTCGACGTGCCAGTCCACCAGGCGGGCGAGCGCCCGCTCATCGATGGCGCCGTCCGGCGTCATTGGGGTCACCAGCGCAACGATGCTGCCGCGGATCATGAGCTACTCCGAATTCGATGCAAGGCCAGGATTCTAGCAGGGACGAAAGGCCGCGGGGAGCCGCTCAGCCATCGTCCATTTCCAGATCCTCACGCACTGCCTCGATACCGGCACGCGCACAGGCCTCGTCGGTCTTGCCGCTGGGCGCACCGGAGACCCCCACCGCACCCAGCAGGACCCCGCCAACCTGTACCGGCACCCCGCCGGCGGACATCACCAGGCCGGGCACCCGCCCAATGGGCGTATTGGCACGACTGCCGAGTTCCGACGTTGGCACACCGAACATGGCGGCCGCATAGGCCTTGCCCTGGCTGATCTCCAGGGCAATGCGCGGCGCGATGCTGTCACGCAGCACCACCTGGGGGATGCCGTCACGATCGACCACGGTGACGCCGACCTGAATGCCCTTTTCGCGACAATCGGCCAGCGCTGCATCGGCGATCTGTCTCGCCGTCTCCAGCGACAGACGCTTGAGCGATACCGTCAGGCTCTCCTCGGCTGTCACCCCCCCGGAGAGCACCACCATCCCGGCCGCCAGGCCCGCAAGAAACCGTTTGATCATCTCCCCCTCGAAATGTTTGCTCATCTTCTTCTCCTCCTCAATGCTTACCGCTCGCCACCATAATGCGAACGTACATACTCCTCGACGATCGCCTGAAACGCCTCGGCGATGCCTTCCCCCTTGAGCGTCACGGCCTTCTCGCCGTCGATGTAGACCGGCGCGGCCGGACGCTCACCAGTCCCCGGCAGACTGATACCGATGTTGGCGTGCTTGCTCTCGCCCGGACCGTTGACCACGCAGCCCATCACCGCCACGTTCATGGTCTCGACCCCCGGGTAGCGCTCCCGCCACACCGGCATCTGCTCGCGCAGGTAGGACTGGATGTCCTGCGCGAGCTGCTGGAAATAGGTGCTGGTAGTGCGTCCGCACCCCGGACAGGCGATCACCGCCGGCATGAACGCACGCAGCCCCATGGATTGCAGGATCTCCTGTGCCACCCGCACCTCCTGGGCGCGGTCACCACCCGGCTCGGGCGTGAGCGAGATGCGGATGGTGTCGCCGATGCCTTCCTGCAACAGCACCGCCAGCGCGGCAGTGGAGGCGACGATGCCCTTGGAGCCCATGCCGGCCTCGGTGAGCCCCAGGTGCAGCGCATGATCGGTGCGCTCCGCGAGCAGGCGATAGACTGCGATCAGGTCCTGCACACCGCTCATCTTGCACGAGAGGACGATATGGTCACGCGACAGGCCGATCGCCTCGGCCTTGTGTGCGCTCTCCAACGCCGAGGCCACCATGATCTCACGCATCATGGCATCGGCATCCAGCGGTTCAGCGCGCTGCGCGTTCTCGTCCATCATGCGCGCCACCAGCGCCTTGTCCAGCGAGCCCCAGTTGACTCCGATGCGTACCGGACGGTCGTGGCGGATGGCCGTCTCGATCATGGCCGCGAACTGGGCATCCTTCTTCTCACCACTACCCACGTTGCCGGGGTTGATACGGTACTTGGCCAGCGCCTCGGCGCAGGCCGGGTGTTCTGCCAGCAGGCGGTGACCGTTGAAGTGGAAGTCCCCGATCAGCGGCACCTCGACCCCGGCAGCGTCCAGTGCATCACGGATCCGCGGCACGGCCTCGGCTGCCTCGACCGTGTTGACAGTGAGGCGCACCAGCTCGGAGCCAGCGCGCGCCAGCGCCCTCACCTGTGCGACCGTGGCCTCGACATCCGCCGTGTC
>CAYMWJ010000131.1:0-3455 GCA_964394235.1 uncultured Sedimenticola sp.
TCGTGGTCATGGAGAACAGTTTTCACGGCCGCACCCTGGCCACCCTGAGCGCCACTGGCAACCGCAAGGTGCAGGCCGGTTTCGAGCCCCTGGTGCAGGGCTTCGTGCGTATTCCCTACGACGACCTCGATGCCCTGCGCGCGGTCGCCGACAACCAGCCCAATGTGGTCGCGGTGCTGGTCGAACCCATCCAGGGCGAGGGCGGCGTGCGCATCCCCTCCGCAGGCTACCTCGAGGGTATCCGCGCCCTGTGCGACGCGCAGGGGTGGCTGATGATGCTCGACGAGATCCAGACCGGCATGGGCCGCACCGGTCGCTTCTTCGCCTTCCAGCACACCGATGTAGTCCCCGATGTCATGACCCTGGCCAAGGCGCTGGGCAATGGCGTGCCCATCGGTGCCTGCCTGGCGCGTGGCGAGGCGGCCGAACTCTTCGCCCCCGGCAACCATGGCTCGACCTTTGGCGGCAACCCCCTGGCCTGCCGCGCCGGCCTGGTGGTCTGCGACACCCTGCGCACCGGCGATCTGCCGGCACGCGCCGCGCTGCTGGGCGAGAAGCTGCTCGACGACTTCGCCGCCGCGCTCGACGGCGTGGACGGCGTGCGCGAGATCCGCGGCCGCGGCCTGATGATCGGTATCGAACTGGACCACCCCTGCGGTGAGCTGGCGGGACGTGCCTTGCAGGCCGGCCTGCTGATCAACGTCACCGCCGAGACCGTGGTCCGCCTGCTGCCACCGCTGATCCTCAGTGACGCCGAGGCCGAGCAGCTGGTCGCCACGCTCAGCGACCTGATCCGCGATTTTCTCGCCCAGTCCTGAACGCGAGGCCCGCCATGAGCCGCACCCGACACTTCCTCACCCTGCTGGACCTGAGCCCGGAAGAACTGCGAGGCATCATCCAGCGTGCCAGCGAACTCAAGCGCCTGCGGCGCGCGGGCGAACCCCATGCCACCCTGCGCGGCAAGGTGCTGGCGATGATCTTCGAGAAGTCGTCCACACGCACCCGTGTCTCTTTCGAGGCTGGCATGAGCCAGCTCGGCGGCTCGGCCATGTTCCTGTCGCCGCGCGACACCCAGCTCGGACGCGGCGAGCCCATCGAAGATACCGCCCGCGTCCTCTCGCGCATGGTCGATTGTGTAATGATCCGCACCTTTGCGCACGACAACGTCGAACGCTTTGCCGAACACTCGCAGGTACCGGTGATCAACGGCCTGACCGACCTGTATCACCCCTGCCAGCTGCTCGCCGACATGCAGACCTTCTTCGAGCATCGCGGCGACATCCGGGGGCGCACCGTGGCCTGGGTGGGCGATGGCAACAACATGTGCCATTCCTACATCAATGCCGCGCGCCAGTTCGACTTCCAACTGCACATCGCCTGCCCCGAGGGCTACGAGCCCGATGCCGATATCCTCGCCGCTGCTGGAGGCCGGGCACAGATCGTGCGCGACCCGACGGCAGCGGCCGAAGGCGTCGACCTGGTGGTCACCGATACCTGGGTGAGCATGGGCCAGGAAGAGGAAAAGCAGCGCCGCCAGGCCGCCTTCGCGCCCTACAAGGTCACCCGCGAACTGATGGCGCTCGCCGCGCCGGACGCCTTGTTCATGCACTGTCTGCCGGCCTATCGTGGCATGGAGGTCGAGGCCGAAGTGCTCGATGCGCCCGACAGCGTGGTCTGGGACGAGGCGGAAAACCGCCTGCACGCGCAGAAGGCGCTGCTCGAATTCCTGCTCGCCGACTGAACCATGCCACTGCTGAAAGTCGATGACATTACGGTCGCCTATGATGAGCGCCCGGTCGTCGAGCACCTGTCCTTTCACGTCGACCGGGGCGAGATCGTCAGCCTGCTGGGGGCCAGCGGCTGCGGCAAGACCACGGCGCTGCGCGCCATTGCCGGGTTCGAACCGGTGCGTGCAGGAAAAATCCTGATCGACGACCAGGTCGTCTCCACCCCCGACCGTCTGGTGCCACCGGAGCAACGCCACATCGGCATGGTGTTCCAGGACTACGCCCTGTTTCCGCACCTCAGCGTCGCGGAGAACGTCGCTTTCGGCCTGCAAGGACTGGCACCTTCCGAACGTGATCAACGTGTCCGCAAGCTGCTGTCCGCAGTCGGCCTGCGCGACCTCGGCAAACGCTATCCACACGAACTCTCGGGCGGACAACAACAGCGGGTAGCCCTGGCACGCGCACTGGCGCCACGACCGACCCTGCTGCTGATGGATGAACCCTTTTCCAATCTCGATGTCGAACTGCGCGAGCGCCTGGGCCTGGAAGTCCGGAACCTGCTTCGCGACCAAGGCACCACCGCCATCCTGGTGACACACGACCAGTACGAGGCCTTCGCCATGTCGGACCACGTCGGCGTCATGCACCAGGGACATATTCTGCAATGGGACACCCCCTACAACCTGTATCATGAGCCGGCCGACCGCTTCGTCGCCGATTTCATCGGCCAGGGCGTGTTCATCGAGGGGGAGATCCTGGCGCCCGCCCGCTTCCAGACCGAGTTTGGCGTACTGGAGGCCAACCGCTGTTCCTGTCACGCCCGGGCCGGTGACAAGGTGGACATCCTGTTGCGCCCCGACGACGTGATACCGGACGAGCAGGGTCCGCTCCGGCTCGAGGTCGTCGAACGCGCCTTCCGTGGTGCCGAGATACTGTACACGCTGGAATCCGAGGCCGGCACACGTCTGCTCGCCCTGTTCCCCAGCCATCACGACCATGCGACCGGTGAGCAGGTTCACGTACGCATCGACGCTGAACACGTTATATGCTTTCTCCACACCGTACCGGATACCGGTGGTGCCTGATCAAGCTGTAGAGGATCACGACCGTGAAAAGACACCTGTTCATCGCCCTGTTACTGCTGGCCGGCCAGGCACTGGCCGAACGCGCCTGGGTCACCGATGAATTCAAGATCACCGTGCGCAGCGGCGAGAGCCCGCGGCACAAGATCATCAGCATGATCAAGTCCGGCACCCCCGTGGAGGTACTCTCGCGCAACCGCTCGACCGGCTATTCGCGCGTGCGCCTGCCCAACGGCAAGGAAGGCTTCGTGCTCAGCCGCCAACTACTCGATCACCCGGTGGCCCGCGAACAGCTTGCCACACTCGAGGCCGAAGTCGCCGCACTCAAGACCGCACCCAGCGAACTGCAACGCAAGCTGGCCGACCTGACCGAGCGGCACAATCGCCTCAGCCGGGAGCACGAATCCCTGCAGACTGAAAAGAAACGCATCGAACTGGAACTGGCGGCACTCAAGCGCACCTCCGCCAACGCGGTACGCATTGCCAACGAACGCAACGAGTTGCGCAAGCAGGTCGCCGAACTGACCCGCAGCAACGAAGAACTCAAACAGGAAAAGCGCGAACTGGAAAACAACAGCGCGCAACGCTGGTTCCTGATCGGCGGCGGCGTCACCATCGCCGGCATCCTCATCGGCCTGATCCTGCC
>CAYMWJ010000132.1:0-3424 GCA_964394235.1 uncultured Sedimenticola sp.
GCGAAGCGACCGCGTAACAGACTCAAGGCCACTGCTGGCGGCCGTGAAGGACGCGCAGAATTTCGACCTGTGTACCCTGGAGTCGATAGACCAGGATGAACGGTGTTCCGGTCACCACGAATTCCCTGGTGCCTCGCGCCCGGCCGGGACGGCCGATGGCTGGTTGATCGTCGAGGATTTCGGCGCGTGTCCGGACTTCATCGAACACGCGATAAGCAGTCAACGGATCATGGCGGTTGGCGTAATCCACCACATATTCGACCAATTCGGCCGTGGCGGTCGGTTTCCAGGCGACCCTCATGCAGGGCGAGGGCCGATACGGCGCTCCAATTCCTTCTCAACCCAGGCCATCGCCTCTTTGTGTGGGATTGCCGGCCGGGGATCCTCCAGGGCCTCCTGCACCTTTTCCCGGAACCAGCGGTCATACTCGGCCGCCTCGTGTGCCTGACGCAGCGCCTCGGACCGGTCCGGGCGTTTCTGGCCGGGTTGGTCGGGGTCGTAGTTGCGGGCATCGGTGGTGAACTGGTGAATGCCGATCTCGGCCAGATAGCGGACCAGGCTGTCGAGATGCGCCCAGCTCCGGGGCTGTTTCGTCTTGCGCGCGGCCAGTACGCGCTCGATTCCACCGTAGCGGACGACCAGCGACCAGCGCGAGCCTTGGGCGACGGCGGCCGCCTCGTGGATGGCACCGGCGGCGGCCAGCTCGCGCAGCGTAGTGTGGGTGATGATTTCGGCGTTCATGTGCTCCGCCCAGACAAGCATTGTGGTGTTCCGAACAATTGTAGATCGGTTCTCCTTTTGTCGACCAGCGTCCCGATTTTTGACAAGTAGAGCTTCATGGCGGGGAATCCTTGCGACGGTCGGCAGACCGCCGTTGCAGGCGGTGTTTCTCCAGCATCTTGGCGTTGCGCAGAAAGCGCGAGTAGGCATGACTGAAGGCCAGCACGAAGCCGTACAGTCCGCCGGTGATGTGGCGCTTGAGCAGCCAGGCCTTGAGAAAGTCCAGCGGAAAGCCCAGCAGCAGGCGGGCTGCCAGTACGGGCCAGGGCTTGAGCGGCTGGGTATCGGCTTGCAGGCTGGTGTAGCGGTTGAATTTGTCCACGTAGTGGTGCAGGCCGGGGGACGAGAAGTGATAGCACGGTGCCTTTAGCAGCCCGACTCCCATGCCTTGGGGTGGGGTGATGGCATCCCAGGTGGGGTGGTCGGGAAAGCGTCCCGCCCGTCGGTCGTAGAGCCGGATCACGTCGTTGTGCTCGGCCAGCCAGCGCGGTTGCTCGTCGCCCGGATAGACCGTGGTCACCTTGATGCGATAGAAGGGCAGCGGCGGCTCGCCTTCGGCGAACAGGGCGCGGATCTCCTCGATCAGCGCGGGTGAAAGCACCTCGTCGGCATCCAGGTTGAGCAGCCAGTCGTGGCGGCATTGCGCCTCGGCGAAGCGCTTTTGTGGCCCGTAGCCGGCCCAGTCGTGGTGAAACACCCGTGCGCCCGCTGCTTCGGCGATCTCGACGGTGCGGTCGGTAGAACCCGAATCGACCACCACCAGGTCGTCGCTCAGCGCGCGCGCCGCTGCCAGCACCGCGCCGATAGCGCGTTCCTCGTTGCGGGCGATGACGAAGACCGAGAGGGGGAGCGGGGTTGTGGGTTGGGTGTTGGGCATGGGCTCGTGATGTGCGGAAGATGCGAAATCGTAACAAAAAGTGCTCTTTGCGCGTCACCGGAAGAAAAGCCCGGGTATAATCGCCGGGTTCGTTGAACGGGGCGGGTTGTTTGTGCCCGCCCGAGACTGGGAAGATTGCGACGGATGCGGTCTTCTGGTCGGAGGCCTGGGAGTCGGATCTCCGAGTTTTTCGAGGTGTCCTCAAGGAATTCCAAGCGTTCTACAGATCAACGGTTGCAGGCCAGAGTAGGCAGCCGAACTGAGGAAACAAAGAGGTATATACAGCCATGGTTTGGCGGGTGAACGAGTGTCTGCGTCGGGTACGGCAGGGCAGGGTGAGGGCCGTTCCAGGTAGCACGGACCCGGGTGTGTGGTTGCTGGAACGCCGAGACTTTCATGGTCGTGATCTAACTGGTCACCGTTCCTGCGGGTCGAGTACAGGAATCCACGCGAAATGCCGAGGAGCCGGGATTGTTCGGTCCCCTATAGCTATCGCCACCTTCGGGTTATGTCGGGACAAGGCGTAGCAATATGTTGTTATGTACCGGCGGAGCCGGCTTCATCGGCGCAAACTTCATTCTGGACTGGCTGGAGGCGACCGGCGAGCCGGTGGTCAATCTGGACAAGCTTACCTACGCGGGCAATCCCGACAACCTGGCCTCCCTGACCGGTGATGATCGCTATACCTTCGTCCAGGGCGATATCGGGGATGCCGAACTGGTGTCCGGGCTGCTTGCAAGGTACCGGCCCCGCGCGGTGATCAACTTTGCCGCCGAATCGCACGTCGATCGCTCCATTCACGGCCCCGAGGCCTTCATCCAGACCAACGTGGTCGGTACCTGTGCCCTGCTGGATGCCGCCCGGCGCTACTGGGAATCGCTGCCCGCGCCCGAGCGCGCGGCGTTTCGCTTTCTGCACGTCTCGACCGACGAGGTGTACGGCTCGCTGGAACCCGACGATCCGCCCTTTGCCGAGACCAACCCCTATGCGCCCAACAGCCCCTATTCGGCCTCCAAGGCGGCGTCGGATCACTTCGTACGCGCCTGGCATCATACCTATGGCCTGCCGGTGCTCACCACCAACTGCTCCAACAACTACGGTCCCTACCAGTTTCCGGAAAAGCTCATCCCGCTGATCATCCACAACGCCCTGGCCGGCAAGCCGCTGCCGATCTACGGCGACGGCCAGAACGTGCGTGACTGGCTGTATGTCAGCGACCATTGCGCCGCGATCCGCCGAGTACTCGAAGACGGTCGGCTGGGCGAGACCTACAACATCGGCGGCTGGAACGAGCTGTCCAATCTCGAGGTGGTGCATACCGTCTGTGCGCTGCTCGACGAGATGCGCCCGGACCCGGCCGGTCCCTATTCACGTCTGATCACCTTCGTTGAAGACCGTGCAGGGCATGACCAGCGCTATGCCATCGATGCTCGCAAGATCGAGCGTGAGCTGGGCTGGAAGCCGACCGAGAGCTTCGAGACCGGCATCCGCAAGACGGTGCGCTGGTACCTGGACAATGCCGACTGGGTGGCGCGGGTCACCAGCGGGGAGTATCGGCAGTGGGTCGACCAGCATTACCGAGCCTCAATCTGAACTTCGGGTGATGACTGTGCGATTGCAGGTCGAGCGAGGAGGGGGAATCCCGTCATGGTGAACAGGAAAGGCATCATCCTGGCCGGTGGTTCCGGTACCCGGCTGTATCCGGTCACCCGGGCCGTGTCGAAACAACTGTTGCCGGTGTTCGACAAGCCGATGATCTACTACCCG
>CAYMWJ010000133.1:0-1573 GCA_964394235.1 uncultured Sedimenticola sp.
CCTTTCTTGGCCTGAGCATGCCGGGCTGGATGGCAGTGATCTACGGCCTCTATCTGCTGGCCTGGTTGCTGGTGACCAGCGCCAGCCTGGGGCGAATGGCGCGACGCTGAGATCTTCCCGATCTGGTACCCTTGCGGCCTTTCTGATTATCGGATCGCTCCATGTCTCTGCCTGTCTTGCGCCTCAAGCCCCACCAGGACCGCCGTCTGCGTGCCGGTCACCTGTGGGTCTATTCCAACGAGATCGACACCGCGGCCACGCCGCTCAAGGGACTGGAGCCGGGCCAGCCGGTGGTCATCGAGAACGCGCGTGGTCGTTTCATCGGGCACGCCTATGCCAATCCGCATTCCCTGATCTGTGCGCGCATCACCAGCCGCGACCGGGAGCATGTGCTGGACCGTTCGCTGCTGGTGCATCGCCTGAAGATCGCCCTGGCCCTGCGCGAGCGTCGTTATGCCGCGCCCTGTTATCGGCTGGTGTTCGGCGAGTCCGATGCCCTGCCGGGCCTGGTGGTGGACCGTTACGGCGATCACCTGGTGGCGCAGATCGGCACCGCCGGCATGGAGCGGCTGCGCGAGGACATCGTGGCGGCCCTGGACAAGGTGCTCTCGCCGGCTTCGATCCTGTGGCGCAACGACAGTGCGGTGCGTGAACTCGAAGGCCTGGAGCGTTATGTCGAGGTGGCGCACGGCCGGGTGCCCGACCGGGTGGTCGTCGAAGAAGGCGGCTGTCGTTTCGAGGTGTCGCCCAGCGAGGGCCAGAAGACCGGCTGGTTCTTCGACCAGGCGGCCAACCGCGATCGGCTGATGCCACAGGTCGAGGGGGCGCGGGTGCTGGATGTGTGCAGCTATGTCGGCGCCTGGGGGGTGCGTGCGGCGCATGCAGGGGCGCGCGAGGTCGTTTGCGTGGACGCCTCCGCCCGTGCGCTGGACGGGGTGCGCGAGAATGCGCTGGCGAACGGCGTGGCGGATCGCGTGGAAGGGGTGAAGGCGGATGCCTTCGATGCCCTGCGCGCGCTGAAGGCCGAGGGTGAACGTTTCGACGTGGTGGTGCTGGACCCGCCGGCCTTCATCAAGCGGCGCAAGGACATGAAGGAGGGTATCCTGGCCTACCGGCGGCTGAACGAGGCGGCGATCAGCTTGGTTTCGCGCGACGGTCTACTGGTGACGGCATCCTGTTCCTCCCACATGCCCCGGGATGAACTGCTGCGCGTGGTGCAGCAGGCCGCGCGTCACGGGGATCGTTACCTGCAACTCCTCGAGAGCGGCCAGCAGGGGCCGGATCACCCGGTGCATCCCGCCATCCCCGAAACGGCCTATCTGAAGGCCTTTTACCTGCGGGTGCTGCCCGGCATGTGATCCCGGGCGTTTCATTGGGTGCGCGAATTGCGTGCCGCCAGGCGGCGGATCTCTTCGAGAATGCGTCGGCGATCGTGTTCCGGCAGGCCCATCCATAGCTCGGCGATTTCACGCGCGTCGTCGGTCAGCGGCGTGGCCTTGTCGTCACCGAACATCAGCCAGGCCGGGTTGACTTCGAGCACCGCTGCGATCTCGTCGATCTTGCGCGGGCGCAG
>CAYMWJ010000133.1:1673-3402 GCA_964394235.1 uncultured Sedimenticola sp.
TGATACACTTGCGCACCATGCAGTATCCCGCTTTCGATCCCGTCATCCTGCACCTGGGGCCTGCCGCGGTGCGCTGGTACGGCTTGATGTACCTGCTGGGCTTCGCCGGGGCCTGGCTGCTGGGCCGACGCCTGGCGCGGCGGCCGGGCAGCGTGATCGACGAGCGGCAGCTCGAGGATCTGATCTTCTTCGGCGCCCTGGGGGTCATCCTCGGCGGCCGTCTGGGCTATATCCTGTTCTACGATTTCGGCCGCTGGCTGGACGATCCGCTGGTGCTGCTGCGTATCTGGGAAGGGGGCATGTCCTTCCACGGAGGATTGCTGGGGGTGCTGGTGGCCATGGCCTGGTTTGCCCGGCGCCAGGGGCTGCGCTTTCTGCAGGTGACCGATTTCATCGCCCCGCTGGTGCCGATCGGCCTGTTCTTCGGGCGCATCGGCAATTTCATCAACGGCGAATTGTGGGGAGCGCCCACCGATCAGCCCTGGGGCATGCGTGTGCCTTGTGCTGGCCATCTCGACCTGTGCCTGAACAAGCTGGGTCTGCTGCTGGGCACGCCCGAGACGCCGCCGCTGCACCCCAACCAGCTCTACGAGGCCGGGTTGGAGGGGCTGGTGCTGTTCGCCCTGCTGTGGTGGGCGGCGCGCCGTCCATCGGGCACGGGCTTCCTGTCGGGCCTGTTCCTGCTCGGTTACGGGGTGTTCCGTTTTCTGATCGAGTTTGTGCGTATGCCGGACTCGCACATCGGCTACCTGGCCCTCGGCTGGCTGACCATGGGGCAGCTGCTGTCCTTGCCGATGATCCTGTTTGGACTGTATCTGGTGTACCGATCACGTAGGGTGGGTTCATGAAAGCGTATCTCGATCTGCTGCGTCACGTGCGCGAGCACGGTGTGTCCAAGGGCGACCGCACCGGTACCGGCACCCAGTCGGTGTTCGGCTACCAGATGCGTTTCGACCTGGCCGAAGGGTTTCCGCTGGTCACCACCAAGCGCATCCATTTCAAGTCGGTGGTCCACGAGCTGCTGTGGTTCCTGCGCGGTGATTCCAACATTGCCTATCTCAAGGAAAACGGTGTGCGTATCTGGGACGAATGGGCCACCGAGGATGGAGAACTGGGGCCGATCTATGGTTATCAGTGGCGCTCCTGGCCGGCGCCGGACGGACGGCATATCGACCAGATCGCCCAGGTGATCGGGCAGATCCGCAACACGCCCGATTCGCGGCGCATCATCGTCTCGGCCTGGAACCCGGCTGACCTGCCCGACGAGACCCTCCCGCCGCAGGACAACGTGCGTCGGGGCAAGATGGCGCTGGCACCCTGCCATGCCTTGTTCCAGTTCTATGTCGCCGAGGGGCGCCTGTCCTGCCAGCTTTACCAGCGCAGCGCCGACGTGTTCCTCGGCGTGCCCTTCAACATCGCCAGCTACGCCTTGCTCACCCACATGATCGCCCAGGTCACGGGTCTCGAGCCGGGCGAGTTCGTCCACACCCTGGGCGATGCCCACATCTACCGCAATCACCAGGAACAGATCGCCCTGCAGCTCACCCGCAAGCCCTACCCCCTGCCACGTCTGCGCCTGAATCCTGCAGTGGGTGACCTGTTCGCCTTCGGCTACGAGGACATCGAGCTGGTCGACTACCAGCACCATCCGCACATCAAGGGCGTGGTGGCTGTTTAATTCTACTTTGTCAGATTATCCCCTTGCATGCATGACGCCATGAGAGTATCA
>CAYMWJ010000134.1:0-3333 GCA_964394235.1 uncultured Sedimenticola sp.
AGTTGCTGGAACAGTTGGCCATCGGGGCGCCGGGGCTGCGGCGCTTCGTGCATTTTTCGACGGTCGATGTGTACGGTTTTCCGGCCTCTCCCTGTGATGAAACGGCTCCCTTGCCGAAAAATCCCTTCGGCTATGGCGAAAGCAAGCGCCTTGGCGAGCAGGTCGTATGGGAATACGCCCGCTCCCGGGGACTGCCGGTCACGGTGCTGCGCCCGTGCAATGTCATCGGGCCGGGTAGCCCGTTCGTGGAACGTATCGGCGCCGAGCTGAAAAACGGCCTGATGTTGAAGATCGACGGGGGGCGGGCCAACGCGGGCCTGGTGTATGTGGACAACCTGGTTCGCTATGCGATCTGCCTGGCCACGTCCAGCGAGGCGGAAGGCGAGGTGTTCAACGTGCGCGATCCCTGTGATGTCTCCTGGGGGCGGTTCATCGCGGACCTCCGGGCGGGCATCGCCGGCAAGGGCTGGACCATCGATCTCCCGTACGGGCTGGCCGAGGTCGCCGCGCGATCCCTTGCGGGAGCTTACCGGCTGCTGGGGTCAGGCAGGGAGCCATTGCTGCATCCCCTGCTGGTGAGGATCTTCGGCAGGACCTGTGGTCACGACGCCAGCCGCCTGCACGCCTTGTGCCAACTGCCGGATGCGGTGGATTATGACGAGGCCATGCGGCGCTCGTGCGAATGGTTTGTGCAGAGGGCATGATGGAAAAGCCAAGGGTGTTGTTTCTGCAGGGGTTGGCTTCGCCCTTCTTCAATCGGGTCGCCGAGCGTCTGCTCGAGCAGGGCTGTCATGTGGCGGCCATCCATTTCTGTCTGCCGGACCGGCTGTTCTGGCGCGGACCCAACGGGGTCAGCTACCGGGGGGCGATCGAGCAGTGGGGCGATTTCTTCGAGCGGTTCGTCATCCGGCACCGCATTACCGACATCCTGCTGGTGGGCGAGCAGCGGACCTACCATGTGATCGCCATCGAGCGTGCGCATGCCCTCGGTGTGCGCGTGCACGTGACGGACAACGGTTATCTCAGGCCGGACTGGTTGATCCTGGAGCGTGATGGCACCAACGGCGAGTCGCACTTCCCGCGTGATCCGGCGCGCATCCGGGCACTGGCCGCCGGCCTGCCGGAGGTCGACATGCGGCCCAGGTATCGGGATGCGTTCTGGAAGCTGGCCATCCTGGACATGGCCTATCACTTCACGCTGGCGTTTTCCGGTTTTCTCTATCCCCGTTACCGGCGGTCCTACCGTCGCGACAACCCCTTCCTGCATTACCCGGCGATCGGGCTCCGCCTGCTGCGAAAGCCGGCAAGGGAGCGGCATGCCGCGCGTACCCTGCAGCGGCTCGTCGACGGCGGCGGGGAGTTCTTTGTGTATGCCATGCAGCTGGAACACGATTTCTCCATCGTCTCCTACTCCCCCTTCGACAATCTGGAGCAGGCCGCCGAGCGGATTGTCGGCTCGTTCGCTCGCCATGCGCCGGATGGTTGCCATCTGCTGGTGAAACTGCATCCGCTGGATACCGGCATCAAGAACTGGGCACGGATCATCGCCCGGATTGCCGGCCGTCACGGGGTGGCGTCGCGGGTGCTGTTCGTCGATGGCGGCGATCTGGATGCGATGATCGAACGGGCGAGGGGGGTGGTGGTGGTCAACAGTACCGTGGGTGTCCGGGCCATCCAGCTCGGCCGCCCGGTAAAGCCCCTGGGGCAGGCCCTCTATGATATCGAGGGTCTGGCGCACCCGGGGGGGCTGGACGGCTTCTGGCGGGATCCCGTGTCGCCGGATCCCGAACTGGCCCGCGACTGGATCCGGTTGCTGGCCAGCATGGTCCATGTTCGCGGGGGGTATTACAGTGATCCAGGGCTTGCTGCGGCGGCTAACGAGACGGCGGATCGGATGGTGGCCGGCCGGGTCGGTGAGGTCTTCACTGATCGAGTGACGCCTTGAAGACCGACTTTTGTTCGAAGGACGGTGTCTTGTTCAGCAGGCCATAGCCCCAGCGGATCAGTGGGTTCATCCAGCGGAAACGTGCGCTCAGGCAGTAGTCGACGGGGATCAGGCGGGCGCCCAGGTCGCGCTTGATGGAATACGTGGTCAGTCCCTGCTCGATGTGCCGGGCTCCCTGCTCGATGGCCAGCTCGATCACCTTGTAGGCGACCAGGATGTACAGACTGTCGTTGCGGGCAATGTTGCGGCCGAAATACATCCAGCGCAGGGTGTCGCCGTCGAGCAGCACCAGGGCATGGCCGATCAGCCGATCTTCCCGGTAGAAGGCCAGGATCCGCGAGCTGGCCCCGAGACGATCCGAGAAGGCCCGGTAGAAGGCGGGAGTCAACACCTCCCGCTGGTATTCATCAGCCTGGCGGTGCACGGTCATCCATTGTTCGCTGAGGGTCTCGGCGAGCGGGGCAAAATCCTCGATCACGCGGGTCTCGATACCGGCTTCCCGGTTTCGCTTGAGGTGTTTTTTCAGCTTGCTCCGGTAGTAGCTCCTCATCGAGCCGAGGTATTCCTCCGCCGATGACCAGGCGACCTCCAGCCAGGCATTGGGCAGCCCGGGCACCGTCACGAACCCTTGCCCGACGAACGCCTGCTGTAATCGGCTCTCGTCGGGTGTGAAGTCGCGTACCACGAGCAGCCAGGCCCCTTCCTGCCGTGCCGCGTTGAAAAGGTGCCGGGAAACGGCCGAGACCACCTGTTCACGGTCTGCCGAGGGCGCCACCAGCAGCGGCGGGTTGATGTTGATGGCGCTGCCGCATTCGAGCATGCGCAGCTTCAGGAAGTTGGGAAAGCGGCGGCGCACGGCCCGCAGGCATCCGCTCAGGAACGGCGAGCCAAAGATGGCGATGTCGGTATGGATGAAGTAGTAGGTGCCGATAGCGACAGCCTGTCCCTGTTCATCGCGCACCAGCAGATAACGAATCCGCGAAAACTCTTCCATGCCCGACGACTCGATGACCTCCCAGTAGGTTCTGCCGAAGGTGATCGAGCCCGATCCCAGCACCTGGTCCCACTCGCTTTGGGGAATGTCCTTTGCTCGGTGATAGAGCGTGATGTCCATGGGGGGCGAAACAGTCGTCCGTTGAAGAATCTGATTTGAAGAGGTGGTTCATTGGGCGGGACAGGGGGGCAGGCCGCTCCAGTGAGGCGGCAATGATATCACTCCGCAAGAGGGAGACGTTGGGCCTTCAGGGGCCGCAGGCAGCAGCATGGTCGGAGGTGGATGGGGGGGCGCCGGTATCAGGGGGCCGTTCTCCTTGCGCCGTAGGCGATGGTGGCGACCAGCAACACCCCGCTGGCCAGCCAGCCGGTGATGTTGTCGTAGTCGCCGATCA
>CAYMWJ010000135.1:0-3257 GCA_964394235.1 uncultured Sedimenticola sp.
CCCCGCTTCTGCCTTATCCGGGAATCAAGGATTGTCCGCCACCCCGTTGGACAATGCGGGGGATCGCGGCCCGCCATGCCGGTCGCTCGATTCCAGAGGCCTGTCGTCGGAGGTGGGATCCAAGGTGTCCGAGCAGTCTGCCAGTCGTTCCGATAGCCGGGGAGGCCGTTGGTCAGGTATCGATCGCAAGCAGGCGATCGCCGCCCCCGTGTTCCTGCTGGCCGCCCTGGGCCTGGGGCAGATCGTGCCCAGCGTGGAAATCGCCTGGGTGAGTGCCATCCTGCTGTTCACCATCTACCTGTTCGCCTTCGAGGTGCTGAGTGTGGACGTGGCCGCGATGCTGGTGATGGTGCTGCTGGGGCTGACCTCGCTGGCCGCGCCCTTCATGGGGTTGAGCGAAGGGCTGGTGGACAACAAGCACCTGTTCGACGGGTTCGCCTCGAATGCGGTGATCTCCATCATCGCGGTGATGATCATCGGCGCGGGCCTGGACAAGACCGGGGTGATGAGCCGGGTCGCGGGCCTGATCCTGCGTATCGGTGGCAGGACCGAGGCGCGTATCATCCCCATCATCTCGGGCACCGTGGCCTTCATCTCCTCGTTCATGCAGAACGTGGGGGCGGCGGCATTGTTCCTGCCCGTGGTCGCGCGTATCTCGGCGCGTTCCGGCCTGCCCATGTCGCGTCTGCTGATGCCCATGGGCTTCAGCGCCATCCTCGGCGGCACCGTGAGCATGGTCGGCTCCAGCCCGCTGATCCTGCTCAATGACCTGATACTCACCTCCAATCAGGCCCTGCCACCGGATCAGCAGATGCAGACCTGGGGGCTGTTCTCGGTGACGCCGGTCGGCGTGGCCCTGGTGCTGACGGGCATCCTGTACTTCGTGATCGCGGGACGTTTCGTGTTGCCGGTGACCGAGAGCGAGTCGAGTGCCACCGGCTCGGATACGCTGGGCTATTTTCACGATGTCTATGGCGTGGACTACAGCCTCTCCGAGGTGATGGTGCCGGACGACAGCCCGCTGGTGGGCAAGCAGCTGGACGATATCGAGACCGACTACCGGGTACGGATCATCGCGCACAAGCGTCCGGGCGGCGAGGTGAACTTCGGCCCCGGCACCCTGGCGCGTGATACCGAGATCGATGGCGGCATGGTGCTGGGTATCATCGCCGATCCTGGAGATCTGGATCGATTCGTCCAGAAATACGGCCTGCAGCAGCGCGAGCGCCTGCGTACCTTCGCCGAGGCCCTGTCACCGCGCATATCGGGCGTCGCCGAGGTGGTCATCCCGCCGGGTTCCAACCTGATCGGCAAGAGTGCGCGTGATGTCTGGATGCGCAAGACCTACGGCCTGGCCATGGTCGGCCTGCACCGCAACGGCAAGACCCTGCGCGAGGGCGACGATATCCGCAACATGCCCCTGCAGGCCGGTGATACCCTGGTGGTACACACGCCCTGGAACGTGCTCGAGCGTATCGAGAAGGACCGCAATTTCCTGGTGGTGACCACCGAGTATCCGCGCGAGGAGAAGCTGCGTCCGCACAAGCTGCGCTGGGCGGCGCTGTTCTTCTTCGTGGCGCTGAGCATGGTGCTGTTCACCGACATCCGCCTGTCGGTGGCGCTGCTCACCGGGGCGGTGGGCATGGTGCTCTCGGGTGTGCTCAAGATCGACGAGGCCTACCAGGCGGTGAGCTGGAAGACCGTGTTCCTGCTTGCTTCGTTGATCCCCCTGGGTCTGGCGGTGGAGACCTCGGGCACCGCGCGCTGGATCGCTCAGGAGGTCGTCGGCCTGGTCGGCGACGCCGAGCCCTGGGTGATCCACACGGCCATCGCCGCGCTGGCCACCTTCTTCACCCTGGTGATGTCCAACGTCGGCGCCACCGTGCTGCTGGTGCCGTTGGCGGTCAATATCGCCATCCAGGTGGGAGCCGACCCGGCGGTCTACGCGCTCACCGTGGCGATTGCCACCTCCAATTCCTTCCTCATCCCCACCCACCAGGTCAACGCCCTCATCATGGGCCCGGGCGGTTATCGCGTACCCGACTTCATGCGCGCCGGCGGCATCATGACGCTGCTGTTCCTGATCGTGATGATGGTGATGATGCACCTGGTTTTCTGATTAGCGCGCGAGCAACGCCGGCACGTCCGGGTCCCCCAGACCCCGCTCGACGAGGTGGTCGCGCAGGAAGCGCTCGCCCAGGGCCAGCACCTGGCGCAGTTCCTCTTCACCGATATCCAGGATCTGTCCCGCGACCACCTCGAGTGCCAGGCCCTCGCGGTGGACCAGGGTGAGCGCGCGCCGCCACAGCGAGGGCAGGGCGCCCAGCAGTTCGTAGCAGGCGTCGACGGCCTCGGCCTGAGTGGCTTCTTCCGGGCCGGGAATCTCGGTGTCGGCGATCAGGTCCTCGACGTGCAGGTCTTCGTCGGGCTGGTAGAACTCGCCGATCTCCTCCCCGACCATGTCCTCGGCCTGGTCCATGGCATCTTCGGGCACCTCGTCATCCAGCGAGACCAGTTGTTCGTCCGCGCGCAGGCGTCGCCTCTCTTCCTCGAGGATCTCGGTGGTCACGCGAATCGCCAGCCGGTACAGGCCATCCTCGTCGTGCGGCACCTCGTCCCAGTGACGCTGGATGCGCACGTACATCTCGTCGCGCACGTCGGCCAGCGTGGGATAGTCCTCGGCCAGCAGACCGCTGGCGCGGAGGTAGGTCAGCTCGTGGCGCAGCCAGGATTCGAGGCGGGGCAGCAGGCTGGCCAGCGAGACCTCGACTGCTGCTGTACCTCGGGCGTGAGCGCGCCCAGGCGGGCCTTGAGTTCGCGCAGGCGGCGCCGGCGCGCCTTGCGTCTCCAGTCGTCCTGGTGGCTGACGTGGGCGCGATGGCGTGCGGCCTGTCGCGCCAGCTCATCCAGGGCATTGTGCAGTGCCTTGTCCAGCAGAGGATCGCTGGACTGCGCGACCAGTACCTTGCGCGGTGGCAACTGGATGCGCGCGGTCACCCTGTGATCCAGCTTGCGTTTCTCCAGCGTCAGGTGCAGGCGCGGCAAGGCGTGCTCGAAGGCCTCCAGCGCAGGTTTCAGATGGCGCTCGGTCAGGGTTTCCACCGTGTGGCGGATGGTCTCGTGGCTGTCCCTGGGCAGGTTGCGCCAGGTTATGTCGATCTTCATGGCTGAATGCCTCCGTGGTGTTGTTGTCGTTGTGGGCGCATCAGTAGGCCGTGCCGAAATGCGGGTCCACGTCGTGCCGCAGGCGGGGCAGG
>CAYMWJ010000136.1:0-3229 GCA_964394235.1 uncultured Sedimenticola sp.
CCACAAGATCGCCCGAGGGCCCTGTGATGCTCACACTGCGTGGCGCGCCTGCGCTGTCCGATTTTCGCCTGCGGAAGCTGACCCGGCGGATCGCCGAGGCGACCGGTATCGAGCTGTCGCTGTATGCCGAGTTCGTGCACTTCGTCGCGCTCGAGCGGCCACTGGAGGAGGCCGAGCGCCAGGTGCTCGATCGCCTGCTGCGCTACGGCCCGGCACTGCCTGCGCATGAGCCGCGCGGCGAGCTGCTGCTGGTCGTGCCGCGCCCGGGCACCATCTCGCCCTGGTCCTCCAAGGCCACTGATATCGCGCACAACTGCGGGCTGGAGGCGTTGCATCGCATCGAGCGCGGCATCGCCTACTACCTGGAGGGTGCCGCGCTCGACGCCGGGCGACGCACGCAGGTGGCGTCGCTGCTGCACGATCGCATGACCGAGGTGGTGCTGGATGATCTGGCGCAGGCCGCGGTGCTCTTCGAGAGCGCCGAGCCGCGGCCCATGACCACTGTGGACGTGCTCGAAGGTGGGCGTGCCGCGCTGGAGCAGGCCAACGGCGCGCTGGGCTTGGCGCTGTCCGACGACGAGATCGATTACCTGGTGGACAGCTTTCGCGTGCTGGGGCGCAACCCCAGCGACGTGGAGCTGATGATGTTCGCGCAGGCCAACTCGGAACATTGCCGGCACAAGATCTTCAACGCCGACTGGGTGATCGATGGCGAGCCGCAGGAGCACTCGCTGTTCGGCATGATCCGCCACACCACGCAGTCCTCGCCGGAAAACGTGCTCTCGGCCTACAAGGACAACGCCGCGGTGATCACCGGCCACGAGGGCGCGCGTTTCTTTCCCGTGCCCGAGAGTGGCGTCTATGCCGACCACGACGAGGCCATCCACATCCTCATGAAGGTCGAGACCCACAATCATCCCACGGCGATCTCGCCCGATCCGGGGGCGGCCACCGGCGCCGGCGGCGAGATCCGCGACGAGGGTGCCACCGGGCGTGGCGGCAAGCCCAAGGCCGGGCTGTGCGGCTTCTCGGTGTCCAACCTGCGCATCCCCGGCCTCGAGCGCCCCTGGGAGCGTGATTTCGGTCGCCCGGGGCGTATCGTCTCGGCACTGGACATCATGCTCGAGGGGCCGATCGGGGCGGCAGCCTTCAACAACGAGTTCGGCCGTCCCAATCTGTGCGGCTATTTCCGTACCTATGAACAGCAGGTGGGCGAGGAGTTGCGTGGCTACCACAAGCCCATCATGCTCGCCGGCGGCCTGGGCAACATCCGTGCCGAGCACATCGAGAAGGGCGCCTTCCCGGCGGGCACGCCGTTGGTGGTGCTCGGCGGACCGGCGATGCTCATCGGCCTGGGTGGCGGCGCGGCCTCGTCGATGGCGCAGGGCACCTCGGCCGAGGATCTGGATTTCGCCTCGGTGCAGCGCGCCAACCCCGAGATGGAGCGCCGTGCCCAGGAGGTCATCGACCGCTGCTGGCAGATGGGCGAGGACAATCCCATCCTGTTCATTCACGATGTGGGCGCCGGCGGCCTGTCCAATGCCCTGCCCGAGCTGGTGAACGATGGCGGTCGCGGCGGGCGCTTCGAGCTGCGCGAGGTACCCAGCGACGACCCGGGCATGTCGCCGATGGAGATCTGGTGCAACGAGTCGCAGGAGCGCTACGTGCTGGCGGTCGATGCCCGGCGGCTGGAGCAGTTCAAGGCCCTGTGCGAGCGCGAACGCTGTCCCTATGCCATCGTCGGCGAGGCCGCCGAAGAACAGGTGCTGCGCCTGCACGACCGGCACTTCGACAACTGGCCCATCGACATGCCGCTCTCGCTGCTGCTCGGCAAGCCGCCGAAGATGACCCGCGCGGTGCAGCGCCAGCCCTGTCCGGCCACGCCGCTCGCGCGCGAGGGGGTCGAACTGGCCGAGGCCGTACAGCGCGTGCTGCGCCTGCCCACGGTGGCGGACAAGACCTTCCTCATCACCATCGGTGACCGTTCCATCACCGGCATGGTGGCGCGCGACCAGATGGTCGGGCCCTGGCAGGTGCCGGTGGCCGATGTGGCGGTCACGCTGAGCGACTACAAAGGCTACACCGGCGAGGCCATGAGCATGGGCGAGCGCACCCCGCTGGCGCTGCTCGACGCGCCCGCCTCGGGGCGCATGGCGGTCGGCGAGGCGATCACCAACATCGCCGCAGCGGCCATCGAGCGGCTGGGCGACATCAAGCTGTCGGCCAACTGGATGGCCGCGGCCGGCCATCCCGGCGAGGATGCGCGCCTGTACGACACGGTACGGGCGGTGGGGCTGGAACTGTGTCCGCAGCTGGGCATCGCCATCCCGGTGGGCAAGGATTCGATGTCCATGAAGACCGTCTGGCAGCAGGACGGACAGTCGCGGGAGATGACCGCACCGCTGTCGCTGATCGTCTCCGCCTTCGCCCCGGTGCGCGATGCGCGTGCCACCCTGACCCCGCAGCTGCGCAGCGACCGGGGCGATACCGACCTGATCCTGATCGACCTGGGCGAGGGCCGCGACCGCCTCGGCGCCAGCGCCCTGGCGCAGGTCTACGAGCAGATCGGCGAGCAGGGCCCTGACCTCGACGATCCGCAGCTGCTGGTGCGCTTCTTCGAGGCCATCCAGGAACTGAACGCCGAAGGCCTGCTGCTGGCCTATCACGACCGCTCCGATGGCGGCCTGTTCGTCACCCTCTGCGAGATGGCCTTCGCCGGGCGCACCGGCCTGGATATCGACCTCGCGGGTCTGTCCACCGACGATCTGGCGGTGCTGTTCAACGAGGAGCTGGGGGCGGTGATCCAGGTCCACCACGAGGACGCCGACGACGTGTTGCTGCGCCTCGAGCAGGCCGGGCTGGGGCATTGCTCGCAGATCATAGGCACCCTGCGCGAGGACGACCGCATCGTCATCCGCCATGGCGAGCGGCCGGTGTTCGAGTCCACGCGCGCCGTGCTCCAACAGTACTGGTCGGAGACCACCCGCGAGATGCAGGCGCTGCGCGACAACCCGGCCTGTGCGCAGGAGGAGTTCGAGCGCATCACCGCCGAGGACCCGGGGCTGCATGCGCAACTCACCTTCGACCCCGAGGACGACATTGCTGCACCTTACGTCGAGCGTGCCCGGCCGCGGGTGGCCATCCTGCGCGAGCAGGGAGTGAACGGTCAGGTGGAGATGGCCGCGGCCTTCCACAAGGCCGGTTTCGAGGCGGTGGATGTGCACATGTC
>CAYMWJ010000137.1:0-3142 GCA_964394235.1 uncultured Sedimenticola sp.
CGGAGCAGATGGCCCGCCCAGTGTTGCTCGGAGACGATATCAACTACCTGCTGGCCGTCGTTCCCGCCAGTCACCGCCTCGACCTCGACCGGCTCAACCAGGTCATGGCGCGCAGCCTGGAGCTGGTCGACGGCGAGGAACTCGAGTTCACCTTCAGCGACTGCGAAAAGGGCGCCATTCCCCCGGTCGGTGAGGCCTACGGCGTCGATACCGTGCTCGATGTCGCTCTGATCCAACAGGAAGCCATCTACTTCGAGGCCGGCGATCACAAGTACCTGGTGCGCATGAGAGGCGACGACTTCCGTCGTCTGATGGAGCACGTCCCTCGGGTGCAGGTCAGCCACCACCTTTGAGCGGTTGCCAAAACCGCCTGATTCCGCTAATGTTCCCGCCCTCGCGAGTCGGGACAAGTTCGCCCGCGCGCGAGCAATATTCCGGAGAGGTGTCCGAGTGGTTGAAGGAGCACGCCTGGAAAGTGTGTATACGTTGATAGCGTATCGAGGGTTCGAATCCCTCCCTCTCCGCCATATATGACTTAGCTACCCATCGTGTCTGAATCGCAGCTTGTTTTGGGGTGGTCTTGGCTCCAGTTGGACACGATTCTTTTGGCCCGGAGCCGGCCGGTCCCTCGACTGTGTTGTCTGATTGCGCTTGGCCATGCCTAGGGCGGCATGCTGGAAGCATGCCGTTTTTCGAAAGCCTCCTTGCTCCATCCTCCCCACCTGCGCCTGGCGACTTCGGTATTGACGTCTTCCTTGCCCAGATACCTGAGTGCCGAGAGCGCCATGCCCGGCTTTTTCCACCGCTGCCTCCGTGACGAGGGATCCGCCAAATGCGGATACGCGGAGAATGGTGGTTGTTTTCTCCGCGTAACACGCGGAGATTGTCCTTGTCTTTGCGGAGAATTATCGCCACAATATCCGCAAATATTGCGGAGTTTGCAAGATGTATCTATGGGAAAAACCGGATTGGCCCGCCTTTACCTGGGATGAAGCAAGCCTCTCCCGGTTGCTTGCGCGTGTATCCCGGGAACAGGGGCGACTGCTGGGCAGAATGGAGACGTTGGGCTTCGACCTGCGTGGTGAAGCTCATCTCCGCACCCTGACCGAGGACGTGGTCAAGTCCAGCGAAATCGAAGGCGAGAGGCTGGACCCCAAGCAAGTCAGATCCTCCATCGCGCGCCGGCTCGGCATGGATATCGGCGGGCTGGTCCCTGCCGATCGCGATGTCGAAGGCGTGGTCGAGATGATGCTGGATGCAACGGGCGACTATTCACAACCGCTGACCGAGGAGCGACTGTTTGCCTGGCACGCCTCGCTGTTCCCAACCGGTCGAAGCGGGATGACCAAAATCCAGGTGGGACAATGGCGTGACGACAGCGACGGTCCCATGCAGGTCGTCTCGGGTCCGATCGGCAGGGAGAAGGTCCACTATCAAGCGCCACCGGCGGACCGTGTGCCCGATGAAATGGCAAGATTCCTGCGCTGGTTCGAACAGCCTGGAGATACGGATCCACTACTGGTTGCGGGACTGGCACACCTGTGGTTTGTCACCATCCATCCGTTCGATGATGGCAGTGGGCGTATTGCCCGGGCGATTGCGGACATGGCGCTCGCCCGTTCGGAGAAAACGGGCCAGCGCTTCTACAGCCTGTCGGCACAGATCCGGAAGGAACACAAAGCCTATTACGAGACGCTGGAATGGACCCAGAAAGGTGACCTGGATGTGACGCGGTGGCAGGACTGGTTTCTGAATTGCCTGTTCCGCGCCATCGAGGGGGCGCAGGAGGCCTTGAGCCAGGTACTGCAGAAGGCGCGCTTCTGGGAGCGCTTTGCCAGAGAGCCCTTGAATGAACGACAGATCAAGGTGCTGAACCGGCTGTTGGACGGCTTCGAGGGCAAGCTCACCACCTCGAAATGGGCAAGGATCGCAAAGTGCTCGCAGGATACGGCCTACCGCGACATCCTTGATCTGATCGGGCGGGGCGCACTACGAAAAGAACCCGGCGGTGGGCGCAGCACGAGCTATTCGCTGGTGATGGAGTGACTACGACCAAATTCGGCTGAAGCCCGTCATGAAGAAGGCAAAGACTACCTGAAGGCCCTTGGGTTCGAAGGCGCGGCCTGCGTCTTCCCGTGGTGGCCTGAAGGCAGGCTTCTGTTGTCTCAATGACCAGTATTGATGGTCGGCCCTGTGTGGAGGCTTCGAGTCGCGATCACCTGATCCCCCAGCCCGAGCAGCCACCAGCGTAACTGGTGGGTGTTGGCAACCGTGGCATGCAGGCGGACCCATTCATCGTCTTTGGAGAAGGGCTACCGGGGCATCCATCGAAGAGATGCTCAGCAATTCACTTTCTGCCGCCCAATACCAGCCGCTCTCACAAACTTACAGTGGGTCAGCGCCAGGCGGTTGATCTTCTCGTCGAGAATCATCGACAGGAGCTTGCGCAGGCCGCGCTTGTGGTAGTTCATGCCCGATCCGAGGTCGGCCACGATCTCGAACTGCCAACCCTGCGCGGCGCAGTACATCTCCAGCATCTGCTTCTGCCGTTCCAGATCGGCCTTCTGGTCGTGGCTGGAGACGCGGGCATAGGCTACGGTCTTTTTCTCGACCGGCGACCGATGCGCCATGTGCGGTTTGAGCATGGCCAGGGTGTAGCGGCGATTGCCGCCGGCGGCCCGTTCAGGCTTGATTTTGCCTTCGCGTTACGCCCACTACCTTTGCCGCTTCTGAAATGGACATTAACCTGCTCATTGATGAATATAATAGTTCAGGATAGTGCGGGCTTCAATGTGCTGTTACTAGCCCAACTGATCCTTGACACCGTCATTGCACAGGTTCGGAAAGGCACTCTGGAGCTGCTGCAGGTTCCGCTGTACAGTTCGCAAGCTCACATCGAAGCCTTCGGCTACCAGTTGTTGCCGAAGCGCCGATGCGCTGATGCGCCCGCGGGAATCCTGGCTGTTACGGGGAATGCGCTGCAGCATGCGCAGCATGCGTACGGCGGAATGTGTGTTCCGCCCGGTTCTTGATCGCGTCATGATATGTCGCGCTTGATCTTCGGTTGTGTCCTTGTCTGTCGCGGCGCTGTTACACTAGTCCCCGTCGAGGATGCTGACAAGGAGGGTTTCGATGGCTTTTG
>CAYMWJ010000138.1:0-3097 GCA_964394235.1 uncultured Sedimenticola sp.
CAGCGCGCGCCAGCGCCCTCACCTGTGCGACCGTGGCCTCGACATCCGCCGTGTCGGTGTTGGTCATCGATTGCACCACCACCGGCGCGCCACCACCCACCGCCACCTTGCCGATGCGCACCTGGACCGTCTTGCGGCGCTGGATCATGTCGATTCTCCGATCTGCCCGAAAGGCGAAAAAGTGTAGCAGCGCCAGGCAGGGGCCGTCACGACGCCATGGCGCCACCCCCCTTATGCGCTTTTCCGAGGCATCCAGGCAGACGAGGCCAAGCCCCTGAAAGGGCGGCCCTTTTGGCCTTTTCTCCCCCTGTTATCCACAGCTCTCTCACAGTTTTCCACCGCCTGTATACACAACATATTGTGATTGACATGCACCAATAATCGCATATATTGTGCCTCCCCCAGGGCGAGCCGACCTCATCCGCCCGTCGCGCAAGGCGACCACCCCGCATCACGACCACAACGCAGCCGAGACTTGATTTCAGGAGGACCCGCATGGGCACAGACGCGACCACCGATACCGCTATTGCCGAGGGCATCGCCACCGGCCCTGTCGTCACCGATACCGCCGCTCCGCCCGAGCCGCCAGTCGCCACCGCCAGCGACCTGCGTGTGATCCGGCGCAACGGCAAGGTCACTGCCTTCGACGGCAGCAAGATCGCGATCGCCATGACCAAGGCCTTCCTCGCCGTCGAAGGCAACAGCGCCGCCGCCTCCAGCCGCATCCGCGAGACGGTGGACAAACTCACTCGCCAGGTGGTGGACGCCCTGCACCGGCGCAACCCGGACGGCGGCACGGTGCACATCGAAGACATCCAGGACCAGGTCGAGCTGGCCCTGATGCGTGCCGGTGAACACAAGGTGGCGCGCGCCTACGTGCTGTATCGCGAGGAGCAGGCCCGCAAGCGCGCCGAAGAGGCCGCCAGCCAGCCGGAGGAGGAGCACACCATCAACGTCACCCTGGCCGACGGCAGCACCCGGCCGCTGGACATGGCGCGACTGCGTGCCCTGGTGGGCGAGGCCTGCGAGGACCTCGAGGGCGTCTCCGCCGACACCATCCTCGACGACACCTGCCGCAACCTGTTCGATGGCGTGAAGGAAGAAGACGTCTCGCGCGCCCTGGTGATGAGCGCACGCACGCTGATCGACCAGGAGCCCAACTATTCGCAGGCCGCCGCGCGCCTGCTGATGGACATCCTGCGCCGCGAGGCCCTGGGCTTCCTCGACCTGGACACCGACATCGCCACCCAGGCCGACATGGGCAAGGTCTATGGCGAGTACTTCGCCGCCTACATCGCGCGCGGCGCCGAACTGGAACTGCTCGACCCGCAGCTGTGCCAGTACGACCTCGAGCGCCTGGGCCGCGCACTCAGGCCCGAGCGCGACCTGCAGTTCACCTATCTGGGCCTGCAGACGCTCTATGATCGTTACTTCATCCACCACGACGACACCCGCTTCGAGCTGCCGCAGGCCTTCTTCATGCGCGTGGCCATGGGCCTGGCGATCAACGAGATCGACCGCGAGGGACGGGCCATCGAATTCTACGAGCTGCTGTCTTCCTTCGATTTCATGAGCAGCACGCCCACCCTGTTCAACTCGGGCACCCTGCGCCCACAGCTCTCGAGCTGCTATCTCACCACCGTGCCCGACGACCTGGACGGCATCTACAGCGCCATCCGCGACAACGCCCTGCTGTCCAAGTTCGCCGGCGGCCTGGGCAACGACTGGACCCGGGTACGCGGCATGGGCGCGCACATCAAGGGCACCAATGGCAAGAGCCAGGGCGTGGTGCCCTTCCTCAAGGTGGCCAACGACACCGCAGTCGCGGTCAATCAATGTTTCGCCGGCGATACCCTGGTGCATACCGCCGACGGGGTGAAGCCCATCCGGGACATCAAGGAGGGCGACCTGGTACTGGGTCAGCGCGGCATCTACCGCGAGGTACGCAAATGCATGACCTACAACCAGACCGACCCCATGGTGGAGATCGCTGTCAAACACGCTGTCACCCCCTTGAAGGTCACCGCCGGCCACCCCCTGTGGGCACTGCGCGGCATCCCCATGGAGCAGAGCTGTGAACGCAGTTACCAGTGGCTGGAAAAGGGCAAGGTGAGGCCAGAATGGGTCGAGGCCGGCCAGCTCGAGAAAGGCGACTATGTGGCCCAGGTGATCCCGCAGGAAATCACCCCCGTGGCCGGCTTTGACGAGGAAGATGCCCGTCTCTACGGCATCCTGCTGGGTGACGGACATTGCACCAAGGAGGGTCTGGAATGGGGCGTCTCCGGCAACCCCGAAAAGGATGCTCATCTGGCGTTCGTGCGCAACTACCTGGAAAGCCGTGACATTCACTACTGGGTGAAGAACGAACGCCCCCATTACGTCCAGATCGGCTGGTCGGCCGGCTGTGGTGTGGCCCGCGATGCCACTACCGGGCGTCTGGTACGTGGCGACAACCCCGGCTTTCTGTTCAGCCGTGACGACCTCTACGATGACCAGGGTCGCAAGCGCATCCATCGCCGCTATGCCCACCTGCCACACCACCAGACCCTGGCGCTGATCCAGGGGCTCATCGAGACCGATGGCGGTGTCAGCCGTGGCAAGGAGATCTACTTCACCAATACCTCCATGCCGCTGGTGGAAGGACTACGCTACCAACTGCTGCGCCTGGGCATCCCCTGTGCCGGCCAGTACCGTGAGCGCGACCAGCAACACCAGGGCACCCGTGCCGACGGCACCCGTATCGACTTCAACGGCACCTGCAAGGCCTACGACCTGCGGATCCCCGCCGTGGAAGAGGTGGCGCGACGGGTGGGCTGCAAGCCCCTGCGCAAGCGGAACTGGCTCACCTTCAAGAACTGGCTGTTCACCCGTGTGCGCGAGGTCAGACAGATGGAACCGACGCCGTTCGTGTTCGACCTCAAGGTGGAAGGTGACGAGTCCTACATGACGACCTCGGCCCTGGCGCACAATGGCGGCAAGCGCAAGGGCGCGGTCTGCGCCTATCTCGAGACCTGGCACGTGGACATCGAGGACTTCCTCGAACTGCGCAAGAACACCGGCGACGAGCGCCGCCGCACCCACGACATGAACACCGCCA
>CAYMWJ010000139.1:0-3083 GCA_964394235.1 uncultured Sedimenticola sp.
TTGCACAGGTCGAGCAGGGTGCCGGCGATACGTCCGGTGACATCCAGGAAGGCGAGGTGACTCACTTTCTGGCTGGTGGCCACCAGGCGCTCGGTGAGCTGGCGACCGATGGCATACAGGATGTCCTTGGTATGTTCTTTCAGGTCGCTCTCGAACAGGTTCTCGAGCTTGGTGTAGGAGATCTCGGCCAGCTCGCAGGGCGCGCGGGTGCGTACCGTCACCGAGCGGGTGGGCTGCGGGATGAACAGGCCCATCTCGCCGATGAATTCCCCCTTGTTGAGATAGGTGAGGATGATTTCGCGGCCGTCGTCGTCCTCCATCAGTACCGTCACCTGGCCGGAGACCAGGTAGAAGATGCTGTCGGCCGGATCGCCTGGGTGGATGAAGTCCGTCTTGGCCGGGTATTTTCTGCGGTGGCAGTGTGCCAGGAAGGGTTCCAGCCAGTCAGGATCCCGGGGGGGCGGCTTGATGATGCTGCTGGTGGTGCTGGGTCGCGTCATAAGTGTCATAGTAGTCGGGTTGCAAACAGATTCTAGGCAATGTCCCTGGAGGCTGTCGAATAAAGTCTGGCAGAAATTTTCCCATTTTTCCGTTTTGTGAGCCAAGTCTGATGAAAGCACGAGTAAAGTGGATCGAAGGCGCCCTGATGCTGGGTGAGTCGCCCAGCGGGCATGCGGTGGTGATGGATGGCCCCGAGGAACACGGTGGACGCAACCTCGGGGTGCGGCCGATGGAGATGCTGCTGCTGGGTATGGGCGGATGCAGCGAGTTCGATGTGGTGCACATCCTGAAGAAGTCCCGCCAGGACGTGCGCTTCTGCGAGGTGGAGCTGACCGCCGAGCGCGCCGAGACCGAGCCGAAGGTGTTCACCCGCATCCATGCGCATTTCCGGGTCGGTGGGGCCGGGCTGAGCGACAAGGCGGTCGAGCGCGCGGTGAAACTGAGTGCCGAGAAGTATTGCTCGGCCTCCATCATGCTCGGCGCCATGGCCGAGATCACCCACAGCTTCGAACTGGTGGATGTCGATTGATTCGGGGCTAGGCGAGTCGGGTTTTTTGGGGTAATTTTCGCCGTCTTTTCCAGCGGCAGACCGGGGGTGGGCCAATGCGTGCCTCGCGCATGAAACTGCACGGGTTCAACAACCTGACCAAGACGCTCAGTTTCAACATCTACGATATCTGCTATGCCGCCACGCCGGCGCAGGTGAAGGAGTACATCGAGTACATCGACGAGGTCTACAACGCCGAGCGATTGACCCACATCCTGCAGGATGTGGCCGAGATCATCGGCGCCAATATCCTCAACATCGCGCGCCAGGACTACGATCCTCAGGGTGCCAGCGTGACCATGCTGATCTCCGAGGAGCCGGTGGCGGCGCGCGAGATATCCAATACCGAGGCCCCGGGGCCCCTGCCGGAGGCCATCGTGGGGCACCTGGACAAGAGCCACCTCACGGTGCACACCTATCCCGAGAGTCACCCCGACAACGGGATCTCGACCTTCCGCGTGGACATCGACGTGTCCACCTGCGGGCGCATCTCGCCGCTCAAGGCGCTCAACTACCTGATCCACAGTTTCGATTCCGATATCGTCACCATGGACTATCGGGTGCGCGGCTTCACTCGGGACGTCAACGGCAAGAAGCACTACATCGATCACAAGATCAACTCGATCCAGAACTTCCTGGCGCGGGACACCCGCGAGCGTTACCAGATCATCGATGTCAATGTGTACCAGGAGAACCTGTTCCACACCAAGATGATGCTCAAGGACTTCGACCTGGACAGCTACCTGTTCGGCATCGATGCCGAGGATATCCCGCCACGCGAGCAGCGCGAGATCACCGACAAGTTGCGCCGCGAGATGCTGGAGATCTTCTATGGGCGCAACATCGCCCGTGGTCGCCTGCGCTGAGCGGTTTCAGGCAAAGCGCGCCGGGTCTTGCGCGCCGGGGCAGTCGTGGGCAAAGGGGCGAGGTTCGGTCCCGTCGATGCGCAGCAGGGTCAGGCGGCCACCCCAGAGGCAGCCGGTGTCGATGGCCCAGACGTTGTGACGCGTCACATAGCCCAGGGTGGACCAGTGGCCGCAGACGATGCGCCCCTCGCGGCTGGCACGCCCGGGATGATCGAACCAGGGGCGGGCCTGCGGGTCCTGCGCCGAGCCCGGCGGCCCCTTCTCCTTGAGCAGCAGCCGGCCGTCGGGGGTCACGAAGCGCAGCCGCGTGAAGCAGTTGGTGATGAAGCGCAGACGGTCCATGCCGGTGAGTTCATCCGACCAGCGGTCCGGCTGATTGCCATACATTTGGGCAAAAAAGGCAGGGTGGTCGTCGCTGCGCAGCACCGATTCCACCTCCTGCGCATGCGCCATCGCTTGGGTCAGTGTCCATTGCGGTGGCAGTCCGGCGTGGACCAGAGTGAAGTCCAGGGTCGGTTCGTGATGCAGCAGCGGCCGGTGGCGCAGCCAGTCGATCAGCTCGTCACGGTCGGGTGCGCCAAGGACGTCGTCGAGATGGTCCTTGTCGCCCGGCAGGCCGCGCCCGGCGGCCAGCGCCAGCAGATGCAGGTCGTGGTTGCCCAGGACCACCGTTGCGGCCTCGCCCAGTCCGTGTACGAAGCGCAGTACCTCGAGTGACCGGGGGCCACGGTTGACCAGGTCGCCGACGAACCAGAGGCGGTCGTGCACGGGGTCGAACCGTACGCCATCGAGGGCGGCGCGCAGCTCGTCGTGGCAGCCCTGGACATCACCGACGGCGTAGACCGCCATGGGCTCAGTGCAGGGTGCGCGGGATGGAGAGGGTGAAGCGTGGGATGGGGGCGAGAAAGTCGCGGCCGTCGTCGGTGACCATCTCGTATTCCCCTTCCATGGTGCCCACCGGCGTCTCGATCACTGCCCCGCTGGTGTACTGGAAATACTCTCCGGGCTGGATGTGCGGCTGCTCGCCGACCACCCCGTCACCGCGTACTTCCTGTACCTTGCCGTTCGAGTCGGTGATCACCCAGTGACGGCGCAGCAGCCGGGCAGCCTCCTGCCCCAGGTTGCTGATGGTGATAGTGTAGGCAAAGGCGTAACGGTTGGCCTCCGGG
>CAYMWJ010000140.1:0-3082 GCA_964394235.1 uncultured Sedimenticola sp.
CCGGCCACCCGCACCTTCTTGCCCGAACGCCGGACGCGGTCGCCCTGCCCCTCGTCGTCGAGGGCGAGCCGGGCGATGCGCGTGCCCAGCATCTGCTCGATCTGCGGCAGGTAGCGGTCGATGGGGTGTCCGGTGAGGAACAGGCCGAGGGTTTCCTTTTCGCCCTGCAGGCGCAGCTGATCGTCCCATTCCTCGGTCTCGTCGGGGATCACGCCCAGCGCTGGCGCGGTGTCCGCGGCCACCGGATCGCCGAACAGGTCCATCATGCCGGCGGAACGATCCTGTGCCTGCTTCTCGGCCACCTTCAGCGCCAGCGGAAGCTGGATCATCAGGGTGGCGCGGTTGGGGCCGAGGCGATCGAGCGCACCGGCGCGGATCAGCGATTCGAGCACCCGCCGGTTGGCCTTCTTGAGGTCGATGCGCGAGCAGAAGTCGAACAGGTCGCGGAAGGCCCCGCCCTGCCCGCGCGCGGCCAGGATGCCCTCGATGGCGGACTCGCCCACGCCCTTGATCGCGCCCAGGCCGTAGACGATGGTGTCGTCGCCATCCACGGTGAAACGGTACTGCGAGCGGTTCACGTCCGGCGGCTCGACCTTCAGGTCCATCTTGCGGCATTCCTCGATAAAGGTGACCACCTTGTCGGTGTTGTCCATGTCGGACGACAGCACCGCCGCCATGAAGGCCGCCGGATAGTGGGTCTTGAGCCACAGCGTCTGGTAGGAGACCAGCGCATAGGCCGCCGAGTGCGACTTGTTGAAGCCGTAGCCGGCGAACTTCTCCACCAGGTCGAAGATCTTCATCGCCAGCTCGGGGTCGATGCCGTTCTTCTCCGCGCCCGCCTTGAACACCGCGCGCTGCTTTTCCATCTCCTCGGGCTTCTTCTTGCCCATGGCGCGGCGCAGCAGGTCGGCGCCACCCAGCGAGTAGCCGGCCATCACCTGCGCGATCTGCATCACCTGCTCCTGGTAGAGGATGACGCCGTAGGTCGATTCGAGGATGGGCTTGAGGCTCTCGTGCTGATAGTGCGGGTCGGGGTAGCTGACCTTCTCGCGCCCGTGCTTGCGGTTGATGAAGTTGTCCACCATGCCCGACTGCAGCGGGCCCGGCCGGTACAGCGCCACCAGCGCGGTGATGTCGTCGAAGTTGTCGGGCGCGAGCTTGACGATGAGCTTCTGCATGCCCTCGGATTCGAGCTGGAACACCGCGGTGGTTTTGCCGCTCTTGAGCAGGTCGAACGAGGCCTTGTCGTCCAGCGGGATGGCGCTGATGTCGATGGGCTTCTCGCCACGCTCTCGGCGCTGGGCGTTGATGGTCTCCAGGGCCCAGTCGATGATGGTCAGGGTGCGCAGGCCGAGGAAGTCGAACTTCACCAGGCCGGCCTGTTCCACGTCGTCCTTGTCGTACTGGGTGACCAGGTTGGAGCCATCGGCCTCGCAGTACAGCGGCGCGAAGTCGGTGAGCTTGCCGGGCGCGATCACCACCCCGCCGGCGTGCTTGCCGGGGTTGCGCGCCAAGCCCTCGAGCTTGCGCGCCATGTCGATCAGCTGAGTGACCTCCTCGTCGTCGCGGTAGGCATTGGCCAGGTCTTCCGATTCCTCCAGCGCCTTGTCCAGCGTCATGCCCAGATCGGGCGGGATCATCTTCGCCACCCGGTCGGTGAAGCCGTAGGGATGGCCCAGCACCCGGCCCACATCGCGCACCACCGCCTTGGCCGCCATGGAGCCGAAGGTGATGATCTGCGAGACCGCGTCGCGCCCGTACTTGCGCGCCACGTAGTCGATCACCCGGTCGCGCTTGTCCATGCAGAAGTCCACGTCGAAGTCGGGCATGGACACCCGCTCGGGGTTGAGGAAGCGCTCGAACAGCAGGTCCAGCGCCAGCGGGTCCAGGTCGGTGATCTTGAGCGCATAGGCCACCAGCGAGCCGGCGCCCGAACCCCGCCCCGGCCCCACCGGCACACCGTTGTCCTTGGCCCACTGGATGAAGTCGGCCACGATCAGGAAGTAACCGGGGAAGCCCATGCTGTTGATCACGTCCAGCTCGATCTGCAGACGCTCGTCGTAGGGCTTGCGCTTCTGTTCGAAATCGGGATCGTCGCGGCCGATGATGTGTTCCAGGCGCTCTTCCAGCCCCCGGCGCGCCTCGGCGGTGAGGAATTCCTCGATGCTCATGCCCTCGGGCACCGGGTAGTCCGGCAGGAAGTTCTTGCCCAGGGTGAGTTCCAGGTTGCAGCGACGCGCGATCTCGACCGTGTTCTCCAGCGCCTCGGGGATGTCGGCGAACAGCTCGGCCATCTCCTCCGGGCTGCGCAGGTATTGCTGCTCGCTGTAGCGGCGCACCCGGCGCGGATCGTCGAGGGTGCGCCCTTCGTTGATGCACACCCGCACCTCGTGCGCCGGGAACTCGTCGGCCTCCAGGAAGCACACCGCGTTGGTCGCCACCACCGGGACCTCCATGGCCGCGGCCAGCTCCACGCTGGCGTGCAGACAATCCTCCTCCTCGGGGCGGCCGGTGCGCACCAGTTGCAGGTAGTAGCGGTCGCCGAACACCGCCAGCCAGTGGCGCAAACGCGTCTCGGCCAGCGCCCGATTGCCGGCCAGCAGGGCACGCCCCACGTCGCCGTCACGCGCGCCCGACAGCGCGATCAGGCCCTCGCAGGACTCGGCGGTGAGCCAGTCGACATCGGCCATGGGCCGGCCCAGGTGCTGGCCCTCCTGGTAAGTGCGCGAAACCAGCTCGGTGAGCCGCCGGTAGCCGATATCCGACTGCACCAGCAGGACCAGTCGGAACGGCTGGTTGACGTCCTCGGGGTTGCGCAGCAGCAGATCCACCCCGCAGATCGGCTTGACCCCCGCGGCCATCGCCGCCTTGTAGAAGCGCACCAGCGCGAACATGTTCGACTGGTCGGTGAGCGCCACCGCCGGCATGCCCTTGTCCGCCACCGCCTGCACCAGCGGCTTGATACGCGCGGTACCGTCCACCAGCGAGAACTCGGAATGGACGTGCAAATGGACAAAGGACTGGCTCATGATCGGGGACAGGACCGGTTGGGGACGGGGGCCAAGAGGATACCCCCTCGGGA
>CAYMWJ010000141.1:0-3056 GCA_964394235.1 uncultured Sedimenticola sp.
CCCGAGGGGATTCATGAGCTGGACGGCAATTTGCAGCGGGGCGACAAGGTCAGGGTTCTGGATGGGCCTTTCCGTGACCTGGAAGCGGTGTTTCTCGAACCACGGGGCAGCGAACGGGTGATGATCCTGTTGCACGTGTTGGGCGGTTTGAAGCCGGTGGAGGTGTCGCGCGGTCAGGTGGCGCCAGCGGGATGATGAAGGTATCGACTCTTGGCCCGGATATTTCCCCCTGACAGGGTCATGGACAGAGCGTACGGGGTCCGCCTGCGAAACGGTCCTCCCCGCACGCGAGGTAGGAGCTTGTGCAAAACCTCCTGAAGTCGTCACCAGCCGGACAGTCGATCTGCTGCTTCGACCAATCGATGAATGCCCATAAGGTCATTCTTTACCCCATAAAAAAGGGGGGCTTGTCAGGGGGTTTTCCCCGTGACAGACTCGGGAGCACTTGGGGTTATCCCTTGGAACCCCCCGAAAGCGACCGGGGTCCTGGCGGCACCTCGAGTTCGGGCAAGGGGCCAGCACATCGGGAGACATAACCACTATGAAAGCCCTGATCTGTAATGCCTTCGGACGGATCTGCAACGACATCCCCGGCGCCTGCATCGTGTTGCAGATCATCCTCGTCACCACCCTCTCCGGCGTGCTGGGTTATCTTTTCGTCACCCAGGAACTTTTGCGCTGAATTTCCTTCGCGGCGGGGACGCCGCTCCTGCAACAGGCCATTGATGGGCACGGCGCGATGCGCCTTTGTCCACCGTACCCATTGTTCAACGCACCCAACACCGTAGATAGCCTTGACGCCATCCGCCACTCCTCCTAACCTGCCCGCCCTTCGTGGTGCCCGTCTCTGACGGGTTAAACGGGAAGCCGGTGCGTCCCCGCGACCATTCCGGCACTGCCCCCGCAACGGTGATCACGTCGTGATGCCGACTGACAGCCACTGGGCCTCGGCCCGGGAAGGCGTCGGCATCCGCCGGCCTCGTGCCGGCAACGTGTCAGTCCGGATACCGGCCACGAGATCGTCCCCATAACCCGGTCGCGGAGGGCGGCCGACGGGCATCGTCGCCGGCGGCCTGGCCGCCCGGTCGCCCCTGCCTGTCCGCTCTCCCGGCCCCAGACGAATGCGGGTGCGCATTCGGGAGAACGTACAATGAAAAAACCTTTGATTTCACTTGTCCTGGCCGGCCTGCTTCCTGCCAACAACCTTCTCGCCGCAACTGCGCTGCCAGATATTCTGATCAGCGCCACACGCTCTGATGAGCCAGGTATCGATATACCCGCCGGCTACACCATTATCGATCGCACGGAAATCGAACGCAGTGGCGCCAAGACGCTTGCGCAACTGCTACGTTCAGTTCCGGCCATCCAGGTGTCCGATGGCCTGGGAGGCGGTGGTTCTGCAAACATCGACATGCGCGGCTTTGGCGGCGCCGCCGGATCCAACACGGCCATCCTGATCGACGGCCACAAGATCAACCCTGCCACCGATGCAGCGACGCTGTACCTGAATACTATCGACATCGATCAAATCCAACGCATCGAGATCATCGAAGGGAGTGCAGGCACGCTGTACGGCAACCAGGCGGTTGGCGGCCTGATCAACATCATTACCCGCAAACAGACGTCCCCCTCCCGGCGGGTTCGCATTGGCACCGGCAATCAAGACGATCGGGAACTGATGGCCGACCTCAACTTGCAGCCTTCCGACAACACGAAGCTGCAGCTCCACGCCCGCACACATCACAGTGACAATTATCGCCGCCACAACGGATCGACGGTGCGGCAGCTTGGCCTTGGTCTCGACCTGTCCCACGGGGCCGGCACCACCCGCTTCTCCTTCAACCATCTCGATGATCGCCTGGATACGCCGGGCGCCCTGCTGGCTGCCGAGGTGGCCACTGACCGTCGGCAGGTCACGGCTGTTTTCGTCAACGACTACATCCATACCCGCAGCACCACCCTACGCATCGACAATGTACTGCACCTGGACGACGCCTGGCGAAGCGAGATCAACCTGGCCTTCAAGCGCGACCGACGTGACTTTGTGCAGAGCTTCCGCGCTTTTGGCCCGGGAAGCCGCAGCACCCAGGATCGTGACACGGTCGAGTTCAACCCCCGCCTGATCGGACGTCTGGCATCCTCCACACTCACACTCGGTGCAGATTTCCAGACAACCGATTACCTCCTGCTCACCAGCTTTGGTCCTCAGGGGGACGATCAGAGGATCAGGGCACTCTACGGCCAGCTCAACTACCGGTTTTCTCCCACACTGAATGTCACAGCCGGCCTGCGGCATGCACGTGTCAATAACGACATCAACAACGGCGGCACCCAGGTCGATATCAATGACTCGGTTACCGTGGGTTCCCTGGGCGCGGTCTACCATGCAAGCCCAGCCCTGCGCCTGTATGCCCGGGCAGATCAGAACTACCGGTTCGCAAAGGTGGATGAACATACCAACGTGGTCTTCGGTCAACCCGTGGGGCTCAAGACCCAGAGAGGCGTATCCTATGAAGCTGGCCTGGACTATCTTCAGCCCGGCTACAGCCTCAAGGTTCGTGCCTACCGGCTGAACCTGAAGAACGAGATCAGCAACGATGCGAGCAACTTTCTGGCAAACATCAACCTCGATCGAACCCGCCGCATTGGCCTGACGTTCTCTGGTGATGTAGACCTCACAGACGATCTGCGTATCGGTGGCGGTTACGAGTTCACCGACAGCGAGATCACAAGCGGGCCTCACATCGGAAGCCAGGTTCCCCTGGTTGCAGAGCAGCATGCCACCCTGTTCGCCGAATGGCAGGCCACGCCAAACCTGCTGCTGCGTACCGACGTGGAATACATGGGCGACCGGGTACTCGCCTCGGATTTTGCCAATACGGGCCCCAGACTCGATGCCTACCTGACAACCAACATCAACATCCAGTACGCTGTGGATGACTGGAAACTGGAGGCACGAGTGAACAATCTGTTCAACGAGCTCTATAACGCATCGGGCGCCCTGGGTTTTGGGGGAATCGCCGGTTACAACCCTGCTCCGGAGAGGCAATTCCAGC
>CAYMWJ010000142.1:0-3024 GCA_964394235.1 uncultured Sedimenticola sp.
TGCCGGGTGGTGTGGGAGGGGCTCGGTCAGCCAGGCTGACCGCCCCTATCCCGATTTTTCAGGCCGGGTAGATGGCGCCGAGGATGCGCGGACCGGTCGCGCCAGTGACTGCTGGCAGGTTGCCGGCTCGTCCGGCCAGGGTCTGGCGGGCCAGCCAGGCAAAGGCCGCTGCCTCCACCCAGTCGGGGGGCAGTCCCACCACGGCAGTGGAGACCACGGGGCAGGGCAGCAGCGCGTCCAGGCGTTGCATCAGCAGGGGGTTGTGGGCGCCTCCCCCACAGACCAGCACCTGCTCGGTACGCTGGTCGATGGCGGCAGCGATACTGCGGGCGGTCAGTTCCAGCAGGGTGGCCTGGACGTCTGCGGCTGCGATGGGCTCGGCGGGCAGTCGGGCGCTGAGCCAGTCGAGCGAGAAATACTCGGTTCCCGTGCTCTTGGGTGGAGGTTGGCGGAAGTAGGCGTCGGCCAGCAGGTACTCGAGCAGGGTCGGGCTGACCTCTCCGCTGGCGGCGAAGCGCCCGTTTTCGTCCATTGCCTGGCCCGTCTGTTGCCGAACCCAGGCGTCCATCAGGCAGTTGCCGGGACCGGTGTCGAAACCGGTAACCGGTTCCTCGAGGTGGCTCGGCAGGCAGGTGATATTGGCGATGCCACCGATGTTGAGGACGACACGATGGCGTTCCGTCGAACGGAACAGGGCCTCGTGAAAGGCCGGAACCAGGGGGGCGCCCTGGCCGCCGGCGGCCAGGTCACGGCGTCGGAAGTCGGCTACCGTGGTGATGCCGGTACGCTCGGCGATGATGGCGGGATTGCCGATCTGCAAGGTCGATGGTGGTCTGCCAGCGGGGCGGTGGGCCAGGGTCTGTCCATGGCTGCCGATGGCCTGGACCTCGCCGTCCAAGCCGTCGAGCACGACCAGGGCGGCCTCGGCCAGCACTTCGCCGGCGGCACTGTCCAGTTCGGCGAGTTCACCGGTGCTCAAGGGTACCTGGGCGGCGGCCTCCCGCAGGCGTTCACGCAGCCCGGAGGGCCAGGGATGATGGTGATTGCGCAGGAGTTCGACGCCGCCATCCGCAAAGGTCGCGGCCACCGCGTCGATGCCATCCATGCTGGTGCCCGACATCAGGCCGACATGGATTGTGCTGGTCGGCATCTCAGAGGTCGTTCTTGGCCACCATGCTCTTGGCGCGCAACGAGGCCAGCTGTTGCGCCAGGGGGGCGGTCTGTCGCTTGAAGGCTGCCAGCTGGCGCCGCGGTAGCGACAGCGAACGTGGCAGCTTCACGGTGAGCGGGTTGCGGTGCCGGCCGTTGACCCGGAATTCGTAGTGCAGGTGCGGGCCGGTGGCCAGGCCGCTCTGTCCGACATAGCCGATGACCTGGCCCTGGCGGACAACACTACCGGTACGTACGCCGCGGCGGAAACGTGACATGTGGGCATAGACGGTCTGGTATTTGCGTCCGTGCTGGATCACCACGACCCGGCCATAGCCGCCTTTCCAGCCGCGGAACACCACCTTGCCGTCGCCCGTGGCCTTGACCGGTGTGCCGCGCGGGGCCGCGTAGTCCACGCCCTTGTGCGAGCGCCATTTCTTGAGCACCGGGTGCCAGCGCTTGAGGGTGAAGCGCGAGCTGATGCGGGCGAAGCGGATGGGGGTGCGGATGAAAGCGCGTCGCTTGCTGTGGCCCTGGGCGTCGTAATAGCCCACCTCGCCATCGTGTTCGAAGCGGAAGGCGGTATAGGTCTTGCCGCGGTTGACGAATTCCGCGGCCAGGATGGGGCCATTGGCGTATTTCTTGCCGTCCACCAGTTGTTCGTCGAAGACCACACGGAACTGGTCACCAGCGCGGATCTCGAGGGCAAAGTCGATGTCCCAGCCGAAGATCTCGGCCAGTTCCATGATCTGGCTGTCGCTCAAACCGGCCTTCTGGCCGTCCGCGAACAGCGAGGAGTGGATGGTGCCCGCGACCGTGGCGATCCGGTGTTCCACCTTTTTCTTGTCGACTCGGACCCGATAGCCCGTATCCGCCTGTGTCACCAGGAGGCGCTCGATCGGGCTGCGCGTGAAGGTCAGGCGCTGCAACTGGCCGTCGGAGCCCAGCTCAAAACGCAGTTCCTGACCCGGGCGGATGTGCGACAGCGCCTTGGCCGGCTTGCCCGAGTGCAGTACCTGGTGGACCACCGAGGGGGCCAGGCCATACTTCTTGAAGATACCAGCTAGGGTTTCGCCCCGACGGATGCGATGCACGATCTCCCGCGTCCTCGTTGCGGGAGAAGTGGTGGCAGCGGGATGTTTGTGTTGCTCCGCCGTGACCGGCGTCGTGGCTGGCAGATCGAATACCAGTGCCGTTCCCTGGCGACGTTCGAGCGCGACGTGTTCGAGTCGTCGGCCGTCCGGCGACAGACGCAGTGTCAGAGTGTCGCCCGGTTGCAGGCGGGCCAGCATGCGTGCCTCCGGGGTGGTCTCCAGCAGGGCCATCAGGGTGGCATCGGGCAGGCCGTGGCGCGAGAAGATGGCGGCGAGGGTATCCCCGCGGGCTACCTCGTGACGGATCTCCTGGGCGCTGGCCTCGGTGGCGGGCGCTTTGGTCTCGGGGATAAGCAGACTGGGGCTGTCGTCAGCTGCAGAGGGTGTCGGCGCGGCAGTGGCCGTGGAAGGCGTGGGCAGTGCGAGTGGCATGACCAGCCGCTCGGCAGGTGCCGTGTCGGCACGAGGTACTCCCGGCAATGCCAGCAGCAGGGGCAACACCTTCAGGATAGACGGCCTGATTCCGCGACTTTTGCGAGAAAAAACCGGGATTCTGGCACGAAACCTGACGTCGCGGATCATTTTCTTAACCTAACTTAAAGTTTTGGCGGATTATGGCAGAAAAGCCCCGCCCTGTAAGGGTGCGGTTCACGTTTCGCGGGGGTGGGCACTGGTGGCGTGAAATCTGTTACATTCCTCGCCTTTCGGTGATTTCGGGGAGCTTGTGATGGGCATGCTGGAAGAGTCTCTGGAACTGATCCGGCGCGGGGCCGAGGAGATC
>CAYMWJ010000143.1:0-3023 GCA_964394235.1 uncultured Sedimenticola sp.
GCCGGAACAGGTTCAGGGTCCGGAACAGGTTCAGGGTTCGGAACAGGTTCAGAGATCGGAGCCGGTTTAAGGAGCGGAGCTGGTTCAGGTGCCGGGACCAGTTCAGGGGCCGGAGCCGGTTCAGGGATCGGAGCAGGATCGGGCACTGGGGGGCTGGGCTGATGATCTTCGATCACCAGTTGTGCCAACAGGGTCCCCGGCTGCCAGGGCCGCTCACCATGGGTCACCGGAGCACAGGCGCCGTCATCACACGGCTGATACCGGCTGTCGCTGCCCTGTGCCAGGGCAGTGCCGGAGCCCAGCGCTTGTGCGCGTGGCAGCTCGCTGCTGCGCAGTTGCAACTGGCCGGGCACGCCCGGCGCACCCGCAATCAGGCGGGTGCGCGCCTCGGCCTGGTCGCCCCCTGCGGTGTTGTGCACTTCGCTGCCGATGCGTCCTTGCAGGTCGAGACGCTGCCCGGCCACTTCCAACCCGGCGCGGATCGGGGCCTGAAAAGGCGTGGATCCGCTTGCAGTGTCCATCACCTGGCCACGGGCGCTGGCCAGCAGATCACTGCCGGCACCGGTCTGGACGCGGCCGCTGTCGGCGGCCAGCAGCAGGTCGGCCACCGCCAGGGCCTGCTCACCGTCGCCTGTGGAGCCCGGGAACCCTGCCTGGGCCAGCACGCCCATGCGTCCGTCGACCGAGAGGGCCGGCCCGTTACCGTCAGGCCCGTAAGCGAGGAGATCGGCCGTTGCCTGGGCGTCGCTCCACGTCGCCTCGGCATCGGCGACCACATCCAGCCCGCGACCAGTGACATCGATCCTCAGACGATCGCCTTCGATCCCCAGGTCTGCCAAGGCATACCCTTCGCTCGCGCCCGTGCCGAACGCCTCGACACGCAGACCTTGCGGAAGCGTCAGTGACAACGGCCCTTCGCTCGCCAGCGCCAGGGTGGCATCGGCGATGCCGATCCGGCCACCTGCCCCCGGGGACTGGTTACTGGCCGCACGCACACCCAGGTGCCCGGCATCGATCACCAGGTCGCCGGCGGCCTGCAGGACACCCGCGGCCGCGGCTTCGCTGCCGTTGCCGCCCGGGGCCGTATCGGCCCGCGCGGTGATATCCCAGTCACCGTAGAAACTCAGTGTGCCATCGGCGCGGAATCCACCCAGTGTGTGAGCCGAGGCCAGGCCCTCTCCAGCGGCCTGACTGTGCACAGCGAGCCCGCTGCCAGGCGCTACTGTCACATCGCGCCCGATGCCGGCCATCAAGGTATCGGCCTGTGGCGCGTTGCGGCCATTGGCCCCGGCATTCACCCCGAAGTTACCGGCCAGCGCGAGATCGCCCTGACCGGTCGCCGCACGCACGGCAGCGCTCAAGTCGGCCGAGGTGAGAGCACCGCCGAGGCTTGCGCCATAAGCCGCGATATCTCCCCCCATCACCAGCCCACTCAAGGCCACGCCATCTGCTTCGGCCTGAATCATCACCTGATTGCCAGCATTGCCGATGCGCATGTCCGCCGGTGAGGCGAACAGGCCCAGCGACAATGCCTCGCCCGTGGCCAGGGCATAGCTGAGCGCCTGGCTGTGTAGCGCCAGATCGCCGCCAAACAGCACACCGGGCAGACTACCGACCCCTCCCAGGCCGACCACACCCAACAGGGAGACGGCATTGGCCTCGAGATCGGAGACGGCCTGGCTGGTGATCGTGGTACCGGTGGAGACCACAGTCACCAGCCCGCCGACAATGCCGCCGAGGCTGTTGGCCACCGCCGAGGCGTTGCCCTCGGCGAAGGCATGCGAGCGTACCGACAGGCTGCCGGCCATCAGTGTGTCGCGGCTGCTGCTCACACCGTCGGTCGGCACACCCATGCCCGCATCACTGCCGATCAGCGCCTCGGAGACGGCCTCGACCAGGTGCTTGCGACTGAACCGGGTATTGGCGCCCTGCCCTCTGGCATCCGATGTCACGGCCAGGGTACCGGTCACCTCCGTCTCGCCGCCCGCACCGAACAACTGTGCGGAAGCAAGGGCATGCGCCGAGCCCGTGCTCCCCTCTTCCACCCGGGCCAGGCTGTGGACATCGATATCACCCTCGAAAAACAGGTTGCCCCGCCCGTCTTCGCCGGCACGCATCGTCAGTTGCGCGGTGGCACGCCGGTTGCCGGCATCACCCTGCTGCTGCGAACGCACCTCGAGGTCGGCCAGCAGGCGAATGTGCCTGGCCGCCTGCACGGCGACCGCTACCCGTCCGCTCTGATCTGTCCCCTGGGCGCTGGCCTCGATCACCGAGGCCGAGGCGCCTCCCGGAAGGCGCACACTGCGCCCGGCCTGGAGCTGCACATCCACATCGCTGCGTGCCCCCTGCTGACGCGAGGAGGCGATGATGTGCGCACCATCCAGGGCGATGTCACGACCGGCATCCAGGCCGATCCCGACGATGCCACGCTGAGTGTCCTGCCGGGAACGCGCCGCCGTCTCGGTGCCGCGCAGCAGGAGGTCTTCGGCCGCACTCATGCGCACCCGTGCCTCCCCCTGCCCAGCGTTATTGCGGGTAGTCGCGGTCACCTGCGTCCCTTGCGTTTCCAGACCGGCACCGTGGGACCCGACACGGACCACCGCCCGCGCCGCACCACCGTTGTTTTCCGCCTGGGCACTGAGTTGCGAGTCGTTCAGACTCGCATGTCCGGCACTGTCGAGCACGATCTTCGCCCGGCCCGTGCCGCCATTGCGATTCGCCATCGCCTGCAAGGTACTGCCCCTGGACCAGATCCGACGATCCGCACGAACGCGGATACTGGCCTCCGCATCGCCCGATTGCCGGCTGGCCCGCGCCGTGAGTTGCGCATCGTGCAGGCGGACATGGCCGGCCGACTGCACCTCGATGGTGGTGGCATCGATCACACCATCAAGATTGACGACATCGGTCACTGCCTGGTGCGCCATGCGTGCCGTGATCAGGACCTCGCGTCCACGCACCCTGCCGTCGGCCCGCACACCACTCTCGCCCTGCCAGGCCCCCAGGGTGGAAGGATCGACAGC
>CAYMWJ010000144.1:0-2975 GCA_964394235.1 uncultured Sedimenticola sp.
ACGCCTGGTCGGCATGCTCAGCCTCGGCGACGTGCACAAGGCCATCTACCGCGAATACGCCAAGCGGCGGCTCTGAGGATCCTGGCCGACCGGTGTTCCCCCTCGCCCCCTGCCCCCGGCTGGAGCAGGGGGCGGTGGTGTTGCGCCACGAACGCACGAAGATACCGATCTCGTGTGGAAGAAATCCCTCCTTCGACAAGGCAGAGAGCCAAGCCACCACTTCGCCGATCTCCTCTTCGACGCTATCCAGAACAACGATATGGGGGCTCGGCCCATTGAAGACCGATAGGGTGCCGCGCCGATCCTCGACATTGCCATCCACATCGGACACCTGCGGACCCAGCAGGCGATCGGCCTGCATGCGGATCTGGTGGCTGGTTCGGTAATTGATACGCAGTGTTCGGGAGCGTCCGCGGATATCGACGCCCAGTGATTTCCAGGAGAAGGGGATTGGCCGGGTTCATTTGCAGATCGAAGGCCGTGGTCTTGACGGCCTTCTGTTCATCACCGCTGAGCCTGGCGAGGCTGTCGGTGAAGGTGTCGGCGATGAGGAAATTCACGAAATGCTATTCCGTCTCGTGAGGCCGTCCATCATGGTTGCATCCAGTCCTTGTCCGGCATGACCCGCAACATGAATTCATCGAACAACGGCACGGTAAAGGCCGTATCGCCATGGCTGGGGCTCCAGATCATGCCCTTGGATATCAACTGACTGCGGGTCGGCGCCAGGGATTGCACTTCACGGCCAAGCGCCTTGGCAATGGCACCAGAACGATGCGGTCCGGGGCCCAGCTCGGCCATGGCACGCAAATAGCGCTTCTCCGCTGGTGTCAACCGGTCGAAGCGCACACGAAAGAAACTGGCGTCCAGATCGGCAATCGCGATTTCCGCACCCTGCGCCACATCGTCCCACGTGATTGGAGAGGCCGAGGCCATATCCCAGGCATGCTTGCCCCATTCCTGAAGAAAATAGGGATAGCACTGCGTCTCGTCGATAATCCGCTGCAACGCGTCATCATCGATCGCCACGCCTTCTTCCCGTGCGGGCTTGGCGATGGCAACCCGCGCCGCCTCGGGCGTCAATGGCCCCACCTCGGGGAAATCGAACAAGCGCTCGGCATAGGATTTGGCCTTGCCCATGCGCCCGCGAAGCTGGGGCAAACCTGCCCCCACCAACACCACGGGGAGACGGCGTTGCGCCGCCCGGTGCAGCGCAACGATCAAGGCCGCCAGTTCCGCTTCCTTGACATACTGCAACTCATCGATAAAGAGCGCCAGGGCCGTGCCGCCTTCCCGGGCTGCCTGGCCGGAGGCCTCCAGCAGGTCCTGGAGATCCAGCTCCAGATCACCGTTGTCGGCCAGCCCCGGCTCCGGCTCCAGGTCGATGCCCACTTCGATATCGTCATATTTGACCTTGAGGGCGCGGGCAAAGCCGGCCAGACCGCGCAGCGCCCGCCGCGCCAGATCGGCCGCCCGCGCATTACGCGACAGGCGAAGCAAGGCCTGGCGCAACGCCGGCGCCAGAATGGCGGGCAGCGAACGCCCCTCGGGGGCTTCTATTCTCAATGTCTGGAGGCCGGCGCCCTCGGCATCGTCACGCATGCGGTCCAACAGCACGGTTTTGCCCACACCGCGCAACCCCACCATCATCACACTCTTGGCCGGGCGGCCAATCCGGTTCCTCTCCAGGGCAATACGCACCTGCTCACGCAGCTCATCCCGTCCCGCCAGTTCTGGGGGTGGCGTGCCGGCGCCGGGGGTATAGGGGTTTCTTATGGGATCCATGGCATGAAGTATAGCTAAGTTAGCGAGTTTATGAAAATTTTATAAACTCGCTAACTTTTATCGAATTCATACCCGAAACACCTTCATCACCTCATCCGCTCTCACAAACTTACACAATCCTGACCGGACCTCTCCGATCCTGATTGCCGTTGCGTTCCTGCTTCGTCGAGCCGGTTTCACGCGGTGGCCGAGGCCATCGCGCCAGCGCCGTGCTCTCCACAGGCGTCGATTCCGGCAGAGCTGGCCGTACTCGCGTATCACTCCAGATTGATCGCCGCGTTCAAGTCGCGGTCGATCTCCAGGCCGCATCCGCACCCAGCCCAGCTTCGGGATACGGACCCGCCTGCCGCCCACCGCCACGGCATCCTGCCCCTTGGCCGGCGGGCCGTTGTCGGCCCGGAAGCTGTCGTGGAGGCCGCGCTTCTTGAAGCGGGGATAGCCCGGCTTCTGGCCGGCCTTGACCCGGCGGAAGAAGTGGCCGAAGGCAGCCCCAAGATCCTTGATGGCTTGTTGCGGGGCCGACTTGGGCACTTCCAGCATCCAGGGGAACGCATCGGCCTCGATGGCGTTGAGCTGACGGCGCAAGGCGGCTTCGTTCGGCTTCTCGTCCGCCTCGTACTGGTGCTTCCACTCGTCCAGTGCCCAGTTCCAGGCGAAGCGCGCCACGCCGCAGGCACGAGCGAAGAAGGTGCGCTGCTTATTCGTAGGTGTCAGGTCTCTACCAGTCTGGGCAGACGCTTCAGGAAAAAACCACCGTCGATGAGGATGGCGATGCGGGCCTGGTTCATGCCCCAGGCCCCCGAAAACGCAGGGACAGCCTATGGCGGTATGGTCATACTGCTGGACTTCCGATGTCAGACCCTTGCCTTCATCGAACAACAAGGCACCCTGCTGGAAGGTGCCCCTGCGCCTCTTCGGCTTGGGAATGGGAGTGATGAACTCGGCGCGGCGGCGAGATTCGATGATGCGTTGGGTCGGCTGCCCGGCTGCATCCAACTCCCAATGCCGCGTGGGGTACTCGTAAGGCGAGTTGAGGATCGGATGATCGAAAAAGGAGTCGTCCATGCTCTCCACCTTCCTGGCTCAATAATCCCGTCAGACAAGTCCCACACCGGCATTGCGCGCGGTGGCGCATGGGTTGCAACAGTTGCCATAGTTCATAGAAGAACATGCCGTTATATGCTACAACA
>CAYMWJ010000145.1:0-2960 GCA_964394235.1 uncultured Sedimenticola sp.
TCCCACAGGGGCAGGAACACCCCCAGTGCCAGCACCGTGACCATGATGCCGATGATGACGATCACGATGGGTTCGATGGCATCGGCCAGGCGTTTGAGATCGAACTCGACCTCGGCCTGGTAGTGGTGTGCGGTCTCGGCGAGCAGCTCGTCCAGCGCGCCGGACTCCTCGCCCACCGCCAGCATCTGCAACACCAGGGGAGTGAACAGGCCGGTGGCCGCGGCGGTGCGGGTGATGCTCTCACCCTTTTCGATGCCCTTGCGCATCTCGTGGATGCGCTCGGCGACGTACACATTGTCCACCACCCCGGCGACTACCTTCAGTGCCTGCACCAGCGGCACCCCGGCGCTCAGGGTCATGCTCAGTGCCTGTGCGAAGCGGCCCATCACCGCCTTGTGCACGACGGGGCCGATCAGCGGCATGCGCAACAGCCAGCGTGCGCCGAGGCGGCGGCCTTGTGTGGTGCTCAGCCACTGGCGCACCGCCACCAGGGCACCAAGGCCGCCGAACAGCAGCAGCGGCCACTGGGTGCGGAAGAAGTCCGAAGTGGCGATCAATATCCGGGTCATCAGCGGCAGCTCGGCATCGTAGCGCGCAAAGGCATTGGCGAAGGCCGGGATCACCCAGATATTGATGATCGCCACCGCCACGGCAATGGCACCGAGCACGATCAACGGATAGCGCAGGGCGGTGCGCACCCGCTCGCGGGTCTGCTTTTCCATCTCCAGATGATCGGCCAGGTGGGCGAAGGCCTCTTCCAGGCGCCCGGTGCTCTCGCCCACGCGCACCATGGCAACGAACAGTGGGCTGAACAGGGCAGGATGCTGGGCCAGTGCCATGTTCAGTTCCAGGCCTTCCTGCAACTGCGCCAGCACGCGCGAGAGTGCCTGTTTGAGACGCGGGTTGCGTGCGTTCTCGGCCAGCCCCTTGAGCGCGCGCAGGATGGGGACACCGGCCTTGAGCAGGGTGCGCAGCTGGCGACAGAACATGACGATCTCCTCGGCGCGCACGGGTGGCTCGAGCAGCCTGCGGAGCTGTTGCAGTACGTCGACGCGGGGGCCGTTGCCGGGTTCGATACGAATGGGGATCAGGCCGCGATCACTGAGCAGGGCAGCGACCTCGCCGGCCGAGTCCGCCTCGAGGCTGCCGCGGACCTTCCCGCCGTGGCGGTCGCGTGCCTGATAGTCGAACAGCGGCATCTCATTGCTCCAGGCCGCCGCTGATACGCATCACCTCGGACAGGCTGGTGATGCCCCGCGTGGCCAGTTGCAGGGCGCGTTGCGACAGGGAGACGAAATCCGCGGTCTCTTGCGCGGCGCGCGTAAAGCCGTCGATATCCTCGCGACGCAGGGCCTCGACCAGGCTGCCGTGGATCTCCAGCAGCTCGTAGACACCGATGCGCCCGCGATAGCCAGTGTGGTTGCAATGGTTGCAGCCTTCGCCGCGACGCAGGCCGGCAAGCTCCGCCTGCGGATGATTGGCCGCCAGCCAGGCCTGTTCGTGCTCGTCGGGCGTGCAGGGCACGGCGCAGTCCGGACAGATCCGGCGTACCAGGCGCTGTGCCAGCACCGCCTGCAGGGCGGTGGCCATCAGGTAGCCCGGTGCCCCCATGTCGAGCAGGCGGCTGATGGTGTCCACCGAGCTGTTGGTATGCAGGGTGGAGAGTACGAAGTGCCCGGTGATGGCCGCGCGCAGGCCGATCTGGGCGGTCTCGAGGTCGCGCATCTCACCGACCAGGATCACGTCCGGGTCCTGGCGCAGGGCGGTGCGCAGCACGCGCGCGAAGGTCAGGCCGATCTGCTCGTTTACCTGTACCTGGTTGATGCGCGGCAGACGGTATTCGATGGGGTCCTCGACGGTGATGATCTTGGCCTGCGGGGTGTTCAGTTCGTTGAGCGCGGCGTACAGGGTGGTGGTCTTGCCGCTGCCGGTGGGGCCGGTGACCAGCAACAGGCCGTACGGCTTGTGGATCAGCATGCGTACCCGTTCGGCCATCTCGGCCGGCATGCCCAACTGCTCCAGCGAGAGGGCGCCGCCGTTCTGGTCGAGCAGGCGCATCACCACCGCCTCGCCTCCGGCCACCGGCATGGTCGAGAGGCGGACATCCAGGTGCCGCTGGCCGACACGTACCTGGAAGCGACCATCCTGTGGCAGGCGCTTCTCCGAGATGTCCAGGTCGGCCAATAGTTTCAGGCGCTGCACCAGTGCCGGGGCGATGCGTACCTCGTTCATCACCTGTTCCTGGAGTACGCCGTCGATGCGCATGCGGATACGCAACAATGTCTCTTCGGGCTCGATGTGGATATCCGAGGCCTTGGCGTGCAGGGCGTCCTCGAACAGGCGCTGCAACAGGCGGAACACCGGGGCCTCGTCCACATCGGACGTTTGCAGCATCTCGTCGAGATCGACATCGGCCTGGCTCAGCTCTTCGTGCAGCTCGCCGGCCAGGTCGCTCAGATCGCCCTCGCCCCGGTACAGCCGGTCCAGTGCCTCGAGAAGCTGGGATTCGCGGACCACGGCCTGGCGCACCCGCCGGCGCAGCAGACGTGCCACCTCGTCCTGGGCGAACAGGTCGGTGGGGTCGGCCATGGCCAGCAGGGGTTCGCTGTCGCCTTCCTCGAGCAGCAGCACCCGGTGGCGGCGGGCCATGGCCTCGGGAATCTTGCGCGCGACCTCGGGATCGACCCGCAGCTTCGAGAGGTCGAGCAGGGGGATCTGCAACTGGCGCGCGAGGAACTCGAGCAGACGTTGCTCGGTCAGGTAGCCCAGCTCGATGAGGGTGGCTCCCAGCTTGCGCCCGCTACGCTTCTGCGCTTTCAGTGCGTCCCGCAGTTGTTCCTCGGTGATGATGCCGTGGCGCACCAGCAGGTCGCCCAGGCGCATCTTGCGCAGGGGGCTGGTGGTGATCGGTGCCTGCATGGTCATGGGCGGTCCTCCAGGCGTTGGCGCGCATAGTCGCG
>CAYMWJ010000146.1:0-2951 GCA_964394235.1 uncultured Sedimenticola sp.
GCGCGGCCGAGTTGTTCGCGACGAGGATGCCGCTACCACGGGATGCTGCTCCTTGGTGATGTAGGAGGCCCGTCCTCGGGCCGAACCGTAGACAGCAAAAAGGCCCGCCGAGGCGGGCCGAACAGTCGCGGGGCCCCGGCAGGGCCGGGGCGCTCTTGTTATCCCTGGAACACGTATCGCGGCTTGAGCCACTTCACCAGCAGCGGCAGCACCATCAGGGCGGTGATCACGTCGATCACCAGCGCCTCGCTGATGTAGACCGCCAGCCCCCAGGTGTTGGCCAGGTCGGTGCCGACCAGCGGGATGAAGCTGCCCAGCAGCACCACCACCGATAGGATGACCGCCGAGCCGGTGGTGTTGAGCGTGTTGCTCAGGGCGTCGGCCCAGCGTCCTCCGGTGGCGACCATCTCTTCACGCAGGCGCGAGATCATGTAGATCCCGTAGTCCACGCCCAGGCCCATGGCGATCGACAGGGTCACCAGCAGGTGGAAGGCGAGGTTGCCCGACCATTCCTCCACCGAGGTGAAGTAACCGCCCAGCCCGTACTGTGCATACAGCGTCACCATCAGGGTGGCGACCAGAATGGCGGCCACGGGCATCGAGCGGAACATCAGGGTGGTGATGACGAACACCGCCAGCGCGGTCTGCAGCGGGCTGATCAGCCAGTTGTCCATGGCCACTTCGCGGGTCGCCTCGGTGGCGCCGAGGAAGCCCCCGATACCCGGCTTCACATAGTTCGCCCCTTCCTGGGCCAGTGTCTTGTCACAGTCCTCGTAGCGCGAGGGCTCGCTGGCTGGGCCACACCGCAGGCCGAAGTTCACCAGGCGGAAGCCCGGGTCGTTCTTGTGCTCCTCGATGTAGTTCTGGATGTCCATGGTGACCTCGTGGGTCTCCCGTGGGTCCATGGTGTTGATGAAGCCCAGTACCACACCCTCGTTCCAGGTCTGGGTGTTGACGAAGGAGTCCATCTCGCCCGCGCCGGTCATGGATTCCAGCAGGCCGTTGTACATCTCGATGATCTCGTCGGGATTGCGGTCGTCATCCGGGTCGATGGCCTTCAGGTAGGCCTCGTTGGGCACGCGCAGGTCCTTGATGTCGGGCTTCTCACCCGGCTCGGCCGCCAGCAGCATGTTGATCAGGCGGATGTACTGGGTGTACGAGCCGGTATAGCCGACGAACTTGTGGGCACGCAGCCAGTTGTCGAACTTCTCGATATCGGTGTGCAGGGCGGCCTTGTTGAACACGCCCTGCTGGCCGCAGGCCTCTTCGTCCCAGCAGCCCAGCTTCTTCTTGTACAGGGCGCATTGCCGGGCCTTCTCCTGCGGGTCCTCGATGTCGTAGATCTCGTCCGGGAAGTAGTTGTCCACGCAGCCGGGGGCGACGGGCTCCTTGCCGCGGATGGGGATGGACACCGAGATCACCCCGGGCATGATGCTGTTGAGCACCACCAGGTCCTTCCAGGTCTGCGAACTGCCCTTGAAGGCGGCGCGGGCATAGTTGATGCCCTTCTCCACCCCCGGCATGATGTCGCCTTCCTGTTCCAGCTTGACCTGGTCTTCGGGGATGCCCCTCCAGTTGAACAGGTTGGTGTAGTAGGTCGAGACCAGCATGATGGCGGCCACCGCGCCGATGGGGATCCACTTGCCGGGGCCGCTGATCAGGCGGGTGATGAAGCCGCCCACCGATTTCTCCCAGCTGTGGCCTTCGAGGTTCTTGCATTCCTCCTGCGAGGGCGGGAACTGGGTGAGCAGCAGCGGGATCAGGGTGGTGGTGGTCAGCAGCAGGGTGAGCATGCCGAACATCCCGAAGTAGGCGTAGGCCTTGTAGAAGGAGATGTCCACCGTGGCCAGGGTGGCGAAGCCGACCATGTCGGTGACGATGGCCAGGGTCGCCGGGATGATGGTGTGCCCGATGGCGATGCGCGCTGCTGCGTCACAGTCGCCGCTCTTGCCGTGTTCGAGCAGGAAGCGCCGTGTGACCTGTACCGAGTGGCCGATGCCGATGGCCAGCAGCAGCATGGGGGTGAGCACCATCATGGTGGTGAGCTTGAAGGCGGACAGGCCCATCAGGCCCAGCGTCATGATGATGGTCATGAACACGCCGATCAGCGGGAACACCGCGCCGCGCCAGTTGCGGAACTCGATCCACAACACCGCGACCACGATCAGGATGGACAGTACGAACAGCCACCACTTGTCCACCAGGTTCTGCAGCATCCAGGCGAGGAAGTAGGGCTCGCCGGCCACGTACAGCTCGATGCGGTCGTCCTGCGCGACCTCGTCCATGATGGCGCGTACCTGACGTACCCAGGGCAGGTACATCTCCTTCACCTCGTCGGTGTAGTCGGCGATCACATAGGCCGCCTTGGCCACGCACTCGTCCTTGTGGTAGTCCTCGTAGGCGCAACGCTTGCCGTCCGGTCCCCACATGGAGACCAGCATGGGCGCCATCACCGGGTTGGTCTTGACGCCCTCGCGCAGGAAGGCAAGTTGTTCCTTCGCTACCTCGGGATCGTCGCTGATGCCCTCCACCGGGATCAGGCGCTTGAACACCAGACCGTTCTCGTCGGTGCTCATGTACTTGATCTTCTGCGCCGCGATGTCGATGAAGTTGGCCGGGCGCGAGGTCGGCAGGGCCTCCAGCCTGTTGTGGATCTCCTGGATCTTGTTGATGAACCAGGGCTGCCAGATGTCGCCTTCCTTCACCTTGAGGGCGAACACCATCAGGTTGCCCATGCCGAACTTCTCCTCGGCGTAGGCGTTGGTGGCGACATAGCGGTTGCTCGGCGGCAACAGGGTGTCGGGGTCGTTGCGGATGTCCAGATTGGGAATCTGCAGCGCCGCGAGCACCGTGACCACGACCAGGCCGATGATCAGCGCCCAGCGGTTTCTCAGCATGAAGTCCGCGTAGCGGTCCGCAAACTTGTATTCGTTGTCAGTACTCATGCGTCT
>CAYMWJ010000147.1:0-2939 GCA_964394235.1 uncultured Sedimenticola sp.
TCGAGGACGGCGCGGTGATCGGCCCGGACTGCGTGCTCGACAGCCAGGTGCGCATCGGCCCCACGGTACGCCTGGGGCGCGGCAACCGGGCCTGCCACGGCGTGGTACTGGGCGCCGAGCCGCAGGACCTGGGCTTCTCCCCCGACAAGGCCCGGCCGCTGGTGATCGGCGATCACAATCACTTCAAGGAGCACGTCGTGATCAGCTGCGGGGTGAAAGAGGCAGCGGGCACCCGCATCGGCGATCACAACTACTTCATGAACGGCGCGCACGTGGGCCACGACTGCCTGGTGGGGGATCACAACATCCTCGCCTCCAACGCCACCCTGGCCGGGCACGTCACCCTGCACGACCACTGTTTTCTCTCGGGGCTGGTGGCGGTGCACCAGTTCTGCCGCATCGGCAGCTTGGTGATGGTCGGCGGCGTGAGCGGGGTACGCCAGGACATCCCGCCGTTCAGCATGGCCAACGGCCAGTATGCGCGCTACGTGGGCCTCAATCGGGTCGGCCTGCGTCGCAACGGCTTCAATGCCGCACAGCGCAGCGCCATCCAGCAGGCGCACCGGCTGCTGTTCCATTCGGGCCTGTCGCTGAAATCGGCCATCGAGGCCCTGCGGGAACCGGCCGGCGAGAGCGCCGAGGTGGCCGAGATCCTGCGCTTTGTCGAGGGCAGCGAACGCGGTCTGATCGGTACCCGCGAACGTGCCTGAGACAGGTACAATTCCTGCCATCATCATGCTTTGTTGAAGGAAGCACCCATGGACATCCTGATCATCGGCAGCGGCGGTCGCGAACACGCACTGGCCTGGAAGGCGGCCCAATCCGCACTGGCTGATACCGTCTACGTGGCCCCCGGCAATGCCGGCACCGCGCTCGAGCCCGGCATGGAGAACATCGACATCGCCGCCGACGACATCGAGAACCTCAAGCGTTTCGCGCTCGAGAAGGAAATCGGCCTGACCATCGTCGGCCCCGAGGCCCCGCTGGTGGCTGGCCTGGTCGATGCCTTCATCGCCGCCGGCCTGCCCTGCTTCGGGCCCGGCAAGCAGGCCGCGCAGCTCGAGGGCTCCAAGTCCTTTGCCAAGAACTTCATGGCCCGTCACGGCATCCCCACCGCCGAGTACGCCGTGTTCAGCGAGATCGACGAGGCGCTGGCCTACCTGGACGAGAAGGGCGTGCCCATCGTCGTCAAGGCCGACGGCCTGGCCGCCGGCAAGGGTGTGATCGTGGCCATGGATCGCGATACTGCCGAGAATGCGATCCGCGACATGCTTGCCGGCAACGCCTTCGGCAAGGCCGGACACCGCGTGGTGATCGAGGAATACCTCGAGGGCGAGGAGGCCAGCTTCATCGTCATGGCCGACGGCGAACACGTGCTACCCATGGCCACCAGCCAGGACCACAAGCGGGTCGGCGACGGCGACACCGGGCCCAACACCGGCGGCATGGGCGCCTACTCGCCGGCGCCCGTGGTGACCCCCGAGGTCCATGAGCGCATCATGCACGAGGTGATTCTGCCCACCATCGCCGGCATGCAGCAGGACGGCCACCCCTACGTGGGCTTCCTCTATGCGGGACTCATGATCACCCCCGAAGGCGCGCCCAAGGTGATCGAGTTCAACTGCCGCTTCGGCGACCCTGAAACCCAGCCGATCATGCTGCGCATGCAGTCCGACCTGGTGGCGCACTGCCTGGCCGCGCTCGAGGGGCGGCTCGACCAGGAGCAGGCCGCCTGGGATGCACGCGCCGCCCTCGGCGTGGTGCTCGCTGCCGACGGCTATCCCGGCCACTACGCCAAGGGCCTGCCGATCAGCGGTCTGCCCGAGACCGAGGCCGCCGACCGCAAGGTATTCCATGCCGGCACTGCGCTCGACCCCGATGGCGTGGTGATCACCAACGGCGGCAGGGTGCTCTGTGCGACCGCACTGGGCGAGACGGTGCGCACCGCTCAGCAGGCGGCCTACGCGCTGGCCTCGCAGATCCACTGGGACGGCCTGTTCTATCGCAAGGACATCGGCTTCCGTGCCGTCCAGCGTGACACGGGCGCAGGGAATTGAGCATGGCCATCAGCCGCTGCAACGCCACCGGTGCCCGCCTGCTGCTGGCACTGGCACTACTGTTCGCCACCTGGGCCCTGCTCAGCTCGCATCCCCCACAGCCCCCGGTGCTCAGCCACATGGACAAGCTGTGGCACCTGCTGACCTTCTTCGGACTGGCACTGCTCAGCGACTTCAGCTGGCCACAGCGCGGCTTCGATGCCCGCAAGTACCTGCCGCTGGCCCTGTACGGTGCGCTGACCGAGGGACTGCAATACTTCGTCCCCGGCCGTGAACTCAGTGGTCTCGACTTGCTGGCCGACGTCGCGGGCCTCGCCACCTACGGACTGCTCGTGCTGCCCCTGCTGCGCCGCCTGACCATCCGCTGATGACCGTGCCCCTGTTCGGCCAGCGCAAGACCGAGATGCCCACCCCGGAACAGGCCCTGCCGGGACGCGATGCCCCGATGCCGGTGAGCAACCGGCATCACGTCAACGGCCATCCCATCCAGCCGCCCTTTCCCGAGGGCTTGTGTCAGGCGATGTTCGGCATGGGCTGCTTCTGGGGTGCCGAACGATGCTTCTGGCAGCTCGAGGGGGTCTGGAGCACGGCGGTGGGCTATGCCGGCGGCCTCACCCCCAACCCCACCTACGAGGAGGTCTGCAGCGGGCTGACCGGCCACAATGAAGTGGTACTGGTGATCTGGGACCCGCAGCGCATCACCTACCTGGAGCTGCTGCGCACCTTCTGGGAATCGCACGACCCCACCCAGGGTATGCGCCAAGGCAACGACATCGGCACCCAGTACCGTTCAGGCATCTACACCTTCGACACCGAGCAGGACACCCTGGCACACGCCAGCCGCGCGGCCTACCAGCGGGCATTGCGCCTCGCCGGCAAGGG
>CAYMWJ010000148.1:0-2773 GCA_964394235.1 uncultured Sedimenticola sp.
GGGCCTTCAAGTCCGGCAAGCGTGACAATGCCACCATGCGTGCCATGGTCAGCGGGCTGAACGATGACGACATCGATAACGTGGCGGCCTATGTCGCGACCCTCCAGTAGGAGGCCTGTCCCCGGGCCGAACCATTCGCGACGAGGACGCCGCTCCTACCGTAGGAGGCCCGTCCTCGGGCCGAACAGACGGGATGGCGCGCGCGAAATCGCGTGTGGATTGGCAGTTACATCAGAATTTCCTTATAATTACGCGCTGATTTGCCAACTCGGTTTTTTTGATCTGTGGGGAAAGCCATGAAAAAAATACTGTTTGCCGTATCCATGATCTCTTGTGTGGTCGCCGCGCCGGCCATGTCCGCGGGTGATGCCGCTGCCGGTCAGGCAAAGTCCGGCACCTGTGCCGGTTGTCACGGCGCGGATGGCAACAGTGTGGCTGCCAATTTCCCCAAGCTGGCCGGTCAGCACGAGAGCTATCTGCTCAAGCAGCTGCAGGACTTCAAGAGCGGCAAGCGCAAGGATCCCACCATGACCGCCATGGTGGCGCCGTTGAGCGAGCAGGATATGGCCAACCTGGCCGCCTATTTCTCCAGCCAGAAGGTCAAGCCCGGCAAGACGGCCGAGGACAAGCTGGAACTGGGACAGACGATCTATCGTGCCGGCAACGCCACGTCGGGCGTGGCAGCCTGTGCGGCCTGCCACTCGCCCACCGGCAGCGGCAATCCGCAGGCGAAGTTCCCCGCGCTGAAGGGCCAGCATGCCGAGTATGTGGTCAAGCAGCTCAAGGCCTTCCGCAGCGGTGCGCGCGGCAACGATGCGGGTTCCATGATGCGTGGCGTGGCCAGCAAGCTGACCGATGCCGAGATCGAGGCGGTTGCCCAGTACGTCCAGGGTCTGCAGTGATCCGGCGATCCGCATACATCGCGTGAGTAAGGAGGCGGCCGCTGGGCCGCCTTTTTTGGTCGGGGCAACGGGGGAGCGGAACCCGGAACTCGGAGCCTGGATTCCGGTTCCAAGGGATGATCCGACCCGGTGAGACGGCTAAACTGGCAACCAGGGGTTGCCCTGGATCGGACAACAAGAACCTATCAGGGAGTCGAAAACGTGAAACATCTGGCAAAGCTTCTGTTCGCATCCGCGCTATTGTCTCTGGCATCGCTTGCCGTGGCAGTCGAGTTCGAGGAGAACACCCACTACGAGGTGCTGCTGCCCGAACCGCCCGTGGGCAAGCCCGGCGACAAGATCGAGGTCATCGAGTTCTTCATGTGGACCTGCCCCCACTGCTATCACTTCGAGCCCTTCGTCAAGAACTGGTTGGCCAACAAGCCGGACGACGTGGAGTTCGTGCGTGTGCCCGCCATGTTCGGTGGTGTCGCCAATCTGCATGCCAAGGTCTACTATGCCCTGCAGGCCATGGGTGAACTGGACCGGGTGCATGCGGCCTTCTTCAACGAGATCCACGAGAAGCGCAACCGCCTCAAGGACCAGGATGCCATCGAGGCCTTCCTGCGCGGACAGGGGGTGGACATCGACAAGTTCCGCCAAGCCATGAACTCCTTTGCGGTGGCTACGCGCACCAACCGGGCGGCCGCGCTGATGCGTCGTTACGGGGTGCGAGCCGTGCCTTCGCTGGTGATCGACGGCCGTTACCGCAGCGGGCGCGGACTGGACTTTAAAGGAATGGTCGAACTGGCCGATTTCCTGGTGGAGCGCGTTCGCAGGGAACGCCAGGAAGAAAGTGAATGAGATAGATGGACAGGTCGGAAACCGCGAGTATCGCCACTCCTTTCAGTCCGAGCGCCGGCCAGCGCCTGCGTCTGCTGAGTTACAACATCCAGGCAGGGATCGATACCAGCCAGTTTCGGGACTATTTCACCAAGGGCTGGCGGCACGTACTGCCCAGCCGGCATCGTATCCACAACCTGGACCGTATCGCGCAGGTGCTGCGTGGTTACGATCTGGTGGGACTGCAGGAGGTCGATGCCGGCAGCCTGCGCAGCGGGTTTCTCGACATGACCGAGTATCTGGCGCAGCGTGCCGGCTATCCCTACTGGTACCGGCAGGTCAATCGCGACATCGGCATGATCGCGCAGAACAGCAACGGCTTTCTGAGCCGTCTCGCACCGACCCGGGTCAGCAAGTATCGCCTGCCTCCCGGTAACGGCCGTGGCGCCATGGTGCTGGAGTTCGGCGAGGGTGAGGACGCCCTGCACGTCTGCACCCTGCACCTGGCACTGTCGCGGCGCCACCGGCGCCGCCAGCTCGACTTCATCGCCGAACGCCTGCGTCATGCCGAACACGTGGTGGTGATGGGTGATCTCAACACCAGTTGCGACACCACCGAGTTCCGGCATTTCGTCGAGCACAACGGTCTGCGTGAACCGGGTTGCAGCAAGCCGACCTTCCCCAGCTGGCGTCCGGTGCGGCGTATCGACCACATCCTGGTCTCCGCTTCCCTGCAGGTGCTCGATGCCCGGGTGCTCGACTATCCGCTCAGTGACCACCTCCCTGTGTGCGTGGAGCTGCTGCTCCCCGAACGTATCCACTTGGCTGCCTGAGATCCTCCTGAGCGATCAGGCCGCATGACGTGAGCAGCCACGCTGCCTCGCTCGAGGGCGGGATGCGTCTGCATCAGGGCGCGGTGCTCATCGCCGCCCAGCCGTAACGCCAGTCGCTTCCCACGGCCTCGCGCAGTACCGCGAGCAGGCGGTCGCTGGGCGTGGCCTCGCCGGGAAACACGTTGCGCAGTTCCACCAGCAGTCGCCCGATCGCGG
>CAYMWJ010000149.1:0-2760 GCA_964394235.1 uncultured Sedimenticola sp.
TCATCGACGCCCTGCTCGAAGCGGGGGTGCACTGGCCCGACCCCGCCGGCGAACGCGCCGCCGAGCAGCCGCTGGCCGGACTCACCTTCGTGCTCACCGGCAAGCTGGGCCGTCCCCGCGATCACTACAAGCAACGCCTGCTGGCGCTGGGTGCCAAGGTCTCCGGCAGCGTGTCGAAGAAGACCGACTATGTCGTCGCCGGCGAAGATCCCGGCAGCAAACTCGACAAGGCGCAATCACTCGGCGTGAGCGTGATCGACGAGATACGGCTGCTGGCGTTGCTGGGCGAGCCGGCGGAAGGCCCGGAAACATCCTTGCCTCGATAACCTTTGTGTCCTTCGCGCCCTTTGTGGTTGTCCCGTTTGCGGAGGGGAGGGGTTTTCACCCCTGGGGTCTTTGTGGTTTTCCCGATTGCCTCTTGCAATGGAAAAAAACTTGGGTATCATGCGCGGCCGTTCAAGGCGCAGGTCGCCTCGGAGAGGAGCCGGTAAATCCGCTCTCGGGGGGCTGGACAAGTACAGGTTTCTGTACTAGGATACGCGCCTCGCTCGACGGGGCCATAGCTCAGCTGGGAGAGCGCAACACTGGCAGTGTTGAGGTCGGCGGTTCGATCCCGCCTGGCTCCACCAAAAACAATTCGTAGAAGGTTTCCGTCCCGTTCATCTAGAGGCCTAGGATCCCAGCCTTTCACGCTGGTTACAGGGGTTCGACTCCCCTACGGGACGCCAACAGGACCCGGCAGTGCTGACACTGCCGGGTCTTTTCTTTTCTGGCGCAAGCGCTTGCGTCTCCCCCGTCGCCGACTGCTTCACGCTTTTGCGGGGGGCTGCCGCGGCTTGCCGGAAAAAGCCTGTCTTCGTGATCGCAGTCACTCATGGATGGCCTGGTCTTCACTAGGATTCACCGTCAGACGGAACCCCCTGAGAGCACGGTCGAAAGATGAACATTCGCATGGTCGGCGGTTTGGCGTTGTCGGCAGTCCCCTTGCTGGGCGGCTGCGTCAATACACCGCAGTATTCGCTGGTCAAGGATGGAGACGAGGCCCGGACGGCCGGTGTTTTCGAGCAGGTGAACTATCGCATCTACCCCGGTCCCGATTTCCGTCCCCCGGAATGTGTTGCCGTCCTGCCCTTCGAGGTGGCTCCCGCGGCCAGCGCCGAACTGTCTTTCGAATACCTGGCCCCCGCGGAGGCCACCAGGGATGATGACGAGCCCGCGCTGGATGTGCCGGATGCGGTGGATGACGGTGATGCGGACAACGGGGAGGTGGATACGCGGCAGGAGGGGGCTCCCCGGCCTTACCGCATGCGCTTCGAGGCGGCCGACAAGCAGCGGCTGGTGCGTAACATGCTGTATGGCTTCATCAGTACCCATGCGCCGAAAGATGTGGAGTTGACCCTGATCGACCGGGCTACCGAGGGCAAGCCGGTGACCGATGCGCTCACTCTGCGCCGGGTGGCCCGGCGGGTGAGGTGTGATTGGGTACTCACCGGGCGCATTACCGATTTCAATGTCGATTTTCTGGGTGTGTATTCCAATATCCGTATCGGTGCCGATCTGAAACTGGTACGCGTCAGTACCGGGAAAGTGGTCTGGACGGGCCAACATGTGGCCCAGGGCCGGGCCGGCTCGGTACCCTTGACGCCGCTCGATCTTGCGGTAGGGGCGGTCAAGGCGGTCAGCAACCTCGAGCCGGACCGGCTCGAGCGTGTGGCGGCGGACCTGGCACGTCGGCTGGTACGCACCATGCCGCTGGAGGCGGACAATCCCTTCCTGTTGGCAGCCAACATGGCTTCGCACGTGGCCTCCAATTTCGAGCAGGGGTTCGATCGCCTTTACCGGGTGGTGGCCGCAAGCCTCAACCTGCGCGAGGGACCCGGTATCCACTACAAGGTGCGCAAGGTGTTGCGCGGCTCTGAAGAGGTCTCGATCATCGATCATGCCAAGCGGCCTGGCTGGTGCCGTGTGCGCACCCGTGATGGCCAGATTGGTTATGCCGCCGTGCGTTATCTCAAGCCGGTGGTGCCGGTGCGTGGGCAGGGGGGCTGATTCCCGGCATTCGGGAACCTGGTGTGTGATGTCTGGTCTTACCATTCCGGTTGCCGGGGGCCGTCCCCCGGGCCGAACCGTCCTGGACCGCGGATTCACGATGAGGAGGCCGCTTCACACGTAGGAGGCCGTCCCCGGGCCGAACGGGCGCGGACGGGTGGCCTCGGTGTCGGCCTGGACAACGGTTTTGTCTCTGCTTTGCCTCCGCGATCTCGAGCTGTTAATCTGATGCCATGGTGTATCCCCTTCGACAGTCTGTTTGTCTGCTACTGGCCCTGATACTGGGGCTGATGCCGTTGACTGCGGCCCTTGCGGCCAGTGGCGTTGCGGGTGCCATGCCCTCGACGCTGCAGCATGCCGCAGGGATGCAGACCGACAAGGCGGGCGGTATGACGGGTGATTGCCAGCAGTGCACGGATCAGTGCTGCGAGCAGGGCGTGTGCAGCGGTATCAGCTGTGGCGCCTGTGTGGCTGGCATTCTACCCGGTATCGTCGGGGTGGCAGTGCATGCGCCGGCATGTGTCGGTGCGGCTGAACTGCCAACCGCGGTCCCCTGTCATCCTTCCGTTCTCTATCGTCCTCCTCGGGCCTGATTCCCTCTACTGCCGATAACGCCATCCCGAACGGGATGGGAGATCTTCGTGTGTCCGGCCATCACCATGAGCAGGCCGTGGGCACGTGCAATGACCGAGGAAGTCTTGAACATGTCGA
>CAYMWJ010000150.1:0-2744 GCA_964394235.1 uncultured Sedimenticola sp.
CCGATCAGGCTGGCCGCCTCCAGCGGCATCATGATGACCTTCTGGTTCTCGGCCGAGGCGATGGCCTGCAGGGCCTCGGTGTATTTCTGCGCGACGAAATAGTTGATGGCATTGACGTCGCCCTGGGCGATGGCCTTCGACACCATGGCGGTGGCGCGTGCCTCGGCCTCGGCCAGGCGTTCGCGCGCTTCGGCCTCGCGGAAGGCGGCCTCCTTCTCACCCTCGGCGGTGAGGATGGCCGACTGCTTCTCGCCCTCGGCCTTGAGGATCTCGGCCTGGCGCTGGCCTTCGGCCTCGAGGATGGCGGCACGCTTGTCACGCTCGGCCTTCATCTGCCGGGCCATGGCGTCCACCAGATCCTTGGGCGGTGTGATGTCCTTGATCTCGATGCGCGTCACCTTCACCCCCCAGGGGGTGGTGGCATCGTCCACCACGCTGAGCAGGCGCGCATTGATGTGATCGCGCTGGGAGAGCAGTTCGTCCAGATCCATCGAGCCCATGACGGTACGGATGTTGGTCATGGTGAGATTGAGAATGGCACGGTACAGGTCGTTCACCTCGTAAGAGGCCCTGGCCGCGTCCAGCACCTGGAAGAACACCACGCCATCGACCGTGACCATGGCGTTGTCGCGGGTGATGACCTCCTGCGAGGGCACATCGAGCACCTGTTCCGTCATGTTCTGACGATGCCCGATCTGATCGACGATCGGCACGATCAGGTTCAGACCGGGCCGCAGAGTGCGCGTGTAGCGCCCGAAACGCTCGACCGTGTATTCCATGCCCTGCGGCACCCGCTTGACGCCCAGTGCCACCAGCATGACGGCAAGGACAACCAGCGCAACGACGAAGATATCCATGGCTCTGACTCCCTTTGCACTTGGGGGAAGACGGCCGGCCGGATGCTTTCCCTGGCGGCGTGCGGCCGATATGCTTGTTTGCAAACGGCATTCTAATGGACCCATCGCATGCCTGCACAAAGCGACAACCCGGACTTCGTGCACTGGTTCCGCCAGTCTTCGCCCTATATCCACGCCCACCGCGGCAAGGTCCTGGTGCTGTCGTTCGCCGGCGAGGCACTGCAGGACGAGCGCTTTCCGCACCTGATCCACGACATCGCCCTGCTCGACGGCCTGGGCATGAAGCTGGTGCTGGTACCCGGTGCGCGCCCGCAGATCGAGGAGCGCCTGCGCCTGCGCGGCGCCGACATGCAGATCGTCAACGGCCTGCGGGTGACCGACGAGACCGCGCTGCAATGCGTGAAGGATGCGGCCGGTGCGGTACGCGTCGAGATCGAGGCCCTGCTGTCGATGGGTCTGGCCAACTCACCCATGGCCGGCACACGCATCCGCGTGGCCTCGGGCAATCACGTCACCGCGCGTCCCATCGGCGTGCTCGACGGCATCGACTACCAGCACACCGGCGAGGTGCGGCGCATCGATGCCGAGGCCATCCGCCGCCACCTGGACAACGAGCAGATCGTACTGCTGCCGCCGCTGGGCTATTCACCGACCGGCGAGGTATTCAACCTCAACGCCACCGACGTGGCCGCCGCGGTGGCCGAGGCCCTGTCCGCCGACAAGCTGGTCTACCTCACCGAGGGACCGCCACTGGGACGCGGCAAGAGCGTCGCCAGCAGCCTGATCCCCAGCGAGGTCGAGGCCCTGGTCCGTCGCCGGCGCAGCCTGCGCGAGGGCCTGCGTCGGGTGCTCGAGCGCGCGGCCGCTGCCAGCCGGGCCGGGGTGCGCCGGGTACATGTACTCGACCGCCAGCGCGACGGCGTGCTGCTGCGCGAGCTGTTCACCCGCGACGGTGCCGGCCTGCTGATCACCCAGGAGCCCTACGAACAGATCCGTTCGGCCAACATCGACGACGTGGCCGGCATCCTCGAACTGATCGAACCACTGGAACAGGCCGGCACACTGGCACGGCGCTCGCGCGAACGCCTGGAACAGGAGATCGACCGCTTCGTGGTGATCGAACGCGACGGCGGCATCATCGGCTGTGCCGCGCTCTACCCCTTCGAGAGGGAGGCCATGGGCGAGCTGGCCTGCCTGGCCGTACACCCCGACTACCGGGGCGAGGGCCGCGCCGCGCAACTGCTGGAACGCATCGAGTGGCAGGCACGCACCCAGGGCCTGCGCGAGCTGTTCGTGCTCAGCACCCGCACCGCGCACTGGTTCCGCGAACGCGGCTTCCAGCCGGCCGGCGTGGAACGCCTGCCCGGTCGCCGGCGCGACCTCTACAACTGGCAGCGTCGCAGCAAGGTGTTCATCAAGCCGCTTTGACCGCGCACGACGTGCCCGCAGGTGGTGGGCCGAATGTTCGCGGCGAGGACGCCGCTCCTACCGTAGGAGGTCCGTCCCCGGGCCGAACCGTCCGGGCCGGACCCTACCGAGCCGAACAATTCGCAGAGGAGGACCAAGGATGGTTCCTGTATATCACGGAAAAGATCTCCGTAAAGGTCGTGTCTCGATCCCCGGCCAGATTTATCACGTGACCACTGTCACTCGTGCACGAGAACCCGTCTTTCAGGACTTGAACTCGGCCAGGCGAGTAATACAGGTGCTGATGGAGATCCAGTCACACGAGCTTGCCGATACCCTGGCCTTTGTGGTGATGCCGGATCACGTGCATTGGCTGCTTCAACTGGGAGAGCGGAGACCGTTGTCCTGCGTGATTGCCAGTATGAAATCCATTTCAGCCAGGCGAATCGGACGGGGAAAGATATGGCTGGCAGGTTTTCA
>CAYMWJ010000151.1:0-2735 GCA_964394235.1 uncultured Sedimenticola sp.
GGCAGGAAGATGATGATGACCATGAAGAGCACACCCAGAGTCAGGTGCCAACCGTCACCCACGAAGGGCGAGGTGACGGTGACCATGATGTCCGCCAGCCAGCCGGGCAGGAAATCGAAGGCCTGTTGCAGCACCTGGTCGTTGAACGACGAGAAGATGTTCTCGAAGTACTTGATGGTGGCCGCGCCGATGATGGGGCCGATCAGGGTCCCCACCCCGCCGAGGATGGTCATCAGCACCACCTCGCCCGAGGCGGTCCACTGCATGCGCTCGGCGCCGGCCAGCGGATCGACGATGGCCATCAGCGAACCGGCCAGGCCCGCATACATGCCCGAGATCACGAAGGCGCTCAGCAGGTAGGGCCGCGGGTTGAAGCCGGTGTACTCCATGCGCGTCTGGTTGCTCTTGATCGCCACCAGCTTCATGCCGAAGGGCGAACGGAAGATGCGCAGCGACACCCAGAAGCCGAGGATCAACAGGGCCGCGCAGAAATAGAAGCCGCTGTAGCCGGTGAGCGTGACGCCGAACAGGTCGGCCAGTGGCGAACCGTCAACCTGCACGCCCAGGGCCGCATCGAGCACGCGCGGATCGTTGCGCAGCACGCGCAGGCCGGTCTCGCCATTGGTGATCGGGGTGAGCACCGAATAGGCCAGGTTGTACGACATCTGCGCAAAGGCCAGGGTGAGAATCGAAAAATAGATGCCGGTACGGCGCAGGCTCAGAAAGCCGATCACCAGCGCAAACAGGGCCGAGATGGCCACCGCTATCAGCACCGCCGGGATCACGTTCATGGTCAGCAGCTTGAACGACCAGACGGTGGCGTAGGAGCCGACACCGAGAAAGGCCGCGTGACCAAAGGACAGGTAGCCGGTGAGCCCGAACAGCAGATTGTAGCCGATGGCAAACAGGCCGAAGATGGCGAACTTCTGCAGCAGATCCGGGTAACCGGCGCCGATGGTCTTCGCCCACAGGGGCGCACTCAGCACCACGACCGAGAACAGTGCCAGCAGCAGGATGTCTCGTGTTCGCGAAGATGCGACGATGGTTTGCATATCGATACCTCAGTCCTTGCCCAGCAGACCCTTGGGGCGCACCAGCAGGATGATGACCGCTACCAGGTAGACGATGATCTGGTCGATGCCCGGCAGGTAGGCCTTGATCTCGTTCATCGAGAAGAACGATTGCAATATGCCCAGCAGGAAACCGGCGGCCACCGCGCCAGGCAGCGAGCCCATGCCGCCGACCACCACCACCACGAAGGACAGCACCAGGAACTCCATGCCCATGTGATAGTCGGGCGACAGGATGGGCGTGTACATGGTGCCCGCCAGGCCGGCCACCACCGCCGCCAGGCCGAACACGATGGTAAAACGCTTCTGGATATTGATACCCAGCAGGCCGACCATCTCGCGGTCATGCATGCCGGCGCGTACCACCATGCCGAAGGTGGTGAAATGCAGAAAGGCGAACACCCCGCCGATGATCGTCAGCGAGAAGCCCAGGTAGATCAGGCGCCACCAGGGATAGGTGATGCCTTCCAGGCCGAACAGCGCCCCGACATCCACGCTGGTGGCCACCACCTGCGGCGCATTGACCGGGATGGGATTGGCGCCGAAGAAGCCCTTGACGATCTCCTGCAACACGATGGCCAGCCCGAAGGTGACCAGGATCTGATCGGCATGGTCACGCTTGTAGAAGTGGCGGATCAGACCGCGCTCCATGGCCAGGCCGACCAGCAGCATGACCGGGATGGCCACGATCACCGAGATGGGCACCGCATAGTCGATGATGGTGCGCCCGACATCGCCCCACCACAATTCCAGGTAGGGCGTCTCCTTGTAGGCCTCGAAGAAGGTGATGCTGGTATCGCGCACCCGCGCCGAGATGGTCAGCAGGTTCTGCACCCCCACCGCCACGAAGGCGCCCATCATGAACAGGGCACCGTGCGCGAAGTTCACCACGCCCAGGGTGCCGAACACCAGGGTGAGCCCCAGCGCGATCAACGCGTAGGCCGCTCCCTTGTCCAGGCCATTGAGGATCTGCAGCAGGATCGCTTCCATAGATATCGTCTTCTTCAGAAAAAGATGACCTGAAGGACATCAGGCCATCGCAAACTCGTGCGTCACTCAGACGAGGGGCCGGCCGACAGGCGACCGGCCCCGGACGCGGGATCAGGCGTTGCAGCTGCCCAGTTCGCCACCGAAGATCTTCGGGTCATACTCGACCTGGGAACGCGGCACTTCCTTCACCACCTCGAGCAGATCAAACTGCGACGAGGGGTTCTGGTTGCCACGCACCACCAGCACGCTCTTGAAGCACTGGTGATCGGCCGCGCGGTACTCAGTGGGACCGTTGCCCATGCCGTCGAACTTGAAGCCCTCGAGCGCCTCGATCACGCCGCAGGGATTGAAGGTGCCGGCCATCTCGCAGGCGTTGGCATACAGCAGGGTCTGCACGTAACAGGTGTGCGCAGCCTGCGACGGCGGGAAGCCGTACTCGGCGCCGAAGGATTTCACGAAGGCCTTGGAACCCTCGTCGGTCAGCGACCAGTTCCAGTTGGTGGAACCCAGGATGCCCTTGATCGCATCGCCCGCACCCTGCGCCATCAGGCGCGAGAACAGCGGCACCACGATCTCGAACTTCTTGCCGTTGACCATCTTGTCGCGCAGACCGAACTGCACGGCCTGGGTCAGCGAGTTGACCATGTCCTTGCCGTAGTGGTTGAGGATCAGCAC
>CAYMWJ010000152.1:0-2728 GCA_964394235.1 uncultured Sedimenticola sp.
TCGCTGCCGGTGAACTCGTCATCAAGGCGACGGAAGACGGCCGGTCCACCCGGCACGCGCTTTTCTATGCCTGGCCAAGCCGCAACCCGGGCAAGGCGTTGGACTGGTTCACACAGCGGTTTCGTGAAGGTGCCGTTCCCGAGTGGTTTGCTGTCTGATTTCATGCGCACTGCCTGGTGCGCGAAACAAGGCTGTCTCACTCTGCTCAGCCCTTTGATGAGACGGATGTTTCGGGGGTATGCGGACGAGAAGAGGTCTGGCAGTCTTCCCAGCCAGGTGTCTGCAAGATCAGGGCAGGAAGCGATGGTACTGAGAACGAGTCACACGCATCCTCTGCGTATCGACACCGTGCAGCCCGAGGGCGTGCCGGGGCAGATCGGGTTGACCTTGTGCCCGGGCAAGGTCCAGCGGGGCGCATTGTCGGGTGAGTGGTCGCGCGATCTTGCCGCCGATCTGGAGACGATTCGGCGTTGGGGTGCAACCACAATCCTCAACCTGCTGGAGGACCACGAGCTGCAGGCCCTGCAGGTCGCCGATATCGGCAGGATGGTCGCCTCCTATGGGCTTCACTATGAGCGGTTTCCCATTCCTGACGGCGGTGTCCCCCCGACGGACAGCGAAGCGGAGTGGCAGGCCATCAGTCGCCGCCTGCGCCGGCGTCTGGAGGAAGGCGAAAGGATTCTTGTTCACTGCAAGGGCGGTCTGGGGCGCACCGGTATGATGGCCGCCCGCCTGCTGGTCGAGCTCGGTGCGGATCCCGAGACGGCGATCCGCCAGGTGCGCAGAGCGCGGCCTGGCGCGATCGAGACGCGGGAGCAGGCGGCCTATGTGCGGCGGCAGAGACCGCTGGCGCGCATCATCCCACCACCGATTCCACTATGGAGATCTCGGGAGGAGGAGGCCGATACCGTGCGCGATCGTTTCCTCGGCTGTCTGCTGGGCGGTGCCGTCGGCGATGCCCTGGGGGCGCCGGTCGAGTTCATGAAGCGTGCCCAGATTCTGGCGCAGTTCGGTCCGCACGGCATTGCCGACTACGTGCCGGCCTATGGCCGGCTCGGTGCCATCACCGATGATACCCAGATGACGTTGTTCACTGCGGAAGGTCTCATTCGGGGGTGGGTGCGCAGTTGCATGCGCGGCATCACAACCCATCCAGGAGTGACGGATCACGCCTACCTGCGCTGGCTGAGGACTCAGGGCGAGACACCCGCCTGCGAACTGTTCGAGGGCATGGAAGGTTGGCTGTTCAAACAGCAGGCACTACACAATCGCAGGGCCCCCGGCAACACCTGCCTCGACGCCCTGCGGCAAAAAAACCATTTGGGCGATTTCGCACGCAACAACAGCAAGGGGTGTGGCGGTGTCATGCGTATTGCCCCCGTGGGGCTCTTCGCCTGGCATTGGCATCCTGGAATTTCGGTGGAGGAAACATTCCGCCTGGGCTGCGAGCTGGCCCGACTGACGCATGGCCACCCGACCGGTTATCTGGCAGCGGGGGTACTGGCGGTTGTGATCCTGGGTCTGCTGGATGCTGCCAGCCTCCGTGACAGTCTGATGACGGCAAAAGCCTGCCTGACGCGTCACGCGCATCACGAAGAGACGCTGCAGGCCATCGAACAGGCCGAGCAACTGGCCTCGGAAGACGTCGGGCCTGCGGATGCGATCCGGCAGTTGGGCGAGGGCTGGGTGGCCGAGGAGGCGCTGGCGATATCGCTCTACTGTGCCCTGGTCGCCGACAGTTTCGAGACAGGTGTGCTTCTTGCCATCAACCACGACGGTGATACCGATTCCACCGGCGCTGTCACCGGCAACCTTCTGGGGGCGTCCGGCGGTACGGCGCAAATCCCGCGCCGCTGGCTGGAACCGCTGGAGCTGCGCGAGGTCATCACGGAAATTGCCGCAGATCTCTTCGAGATGAAGCAGTGGCGCATCGGGGAATATGCGGGAGCTCGAGATAATGACTGGGTGCTCGCCAAATATCCTCCCTGCTAACCCGAGTGCGCCACCCCCTGGAATGAATGGCTGTGCCTGGAGCTGTGCCGTGCCCTTGGGCTTGAAACCGCCAATGCCGAAGTGCGGTTGTTTGACGGTAAACCCGTCATCATCGCGGAACGTTTCGATCGGACCTGGCGAGACGGCGTGCTGTATCGGCTACCCCAGGAAGATCTCTGTCAGGCCCTGGGGGTATCACCGATACGAAAATATCAGAGCGATGGTGGGCCGGGCATCACGGACGTAATGGCACTTCTCAATGGTGCGGTGGCCCCGTATGAAGACCGCGTGGCCTTCATGAAGGCGCAGATCGTCTTCTGGCTGCTGGCGGCCATTGAGGTGTTCTGTGATGGAGCACAGTGGCAGGACACCAAACCAGGTGGTGTTGCACTTATTGGTTGAATTCGGGGTAAGAAATTTAGCGCGTCGTCGCGTGCAGTCAAGGGGCCGGTGTCGCGGACGCCAAATTCTTCAAATCGATGCAGCCGCTCGTATAGGGTTTTACTGATACCAATTCTTTGGCCTTTTCAATGTGATCGGCCTTGCGTCGCAGGTCGTCGAAAGGGTTCGGGCCCTGGAGGTATCTGTCTTGCAGCCGAGCCGTTCTTGCACACGGCCGGGACGCGTCGACGGCAGTACCAGGTGCCGTTACGCAGCAGCAGGCGTCGGGTGGACATGGAAGCCTCCTGCACCTGGGGCTGTCGCGCGGGCTGTGACACGGCTTGTGTCGCAGTCG
>CAYMWJ010000153.1:0-2687 GCA_964394235.1 uncultured Sedimenticola sp.
CTTCAAGAAGGGCCTGCTCGCGCATCTGGCCAACCCCAAGCGCGCCATCGCCATCTGCTTCCCGGTGGAGATGGACGACGGCTCGGTGCGCAGCTTCTTCGGCTACCGCGTGCTGCACAACAATGTGCTCGGCCCCGGCAAGGGCGGACTGCGCTTCCATCCGAGTCTGACCCTGGAAGAGGTATCCTCGCTGGCCGCGCTGATGACCTGGAAGTGTGCCCTGATCGACATCCCCTTCGGCGGCGCCAAGGGGGGGGTGGCCTGTGACACCAAGCAACTCTCGGAAAGCGAGCTGCGGCGTATCACCCGGCGCTTCATCGCCGAGCTGGGCGACAACATCGGTCCGCACACCGACATCCCCGCCCCCGACATGTACACCAACGCCCAGACCATGGCCTGGGTGTACGACACCTACGACACCATGCACCCCGGCCGCAACAACCGCCCGGTGGTCACCGGCAAGCCCGTGGACCAGGGGGGCTCGCTGGGGCGACGTGACGCCACCGGCAACGGCGTGGTCTTCGCCACCGAGCACTTCGTGCGCCTGCGCGGTATCGACGGCCAGCACCATCTGCAAGACCTGCGCGTGGCCATCCAGGGTTTCGGCAACGTGGGACTGGCAGCGGCCCGCGCCTTTGCCGCCGCCGGGGCGCGCGTGGTGGCGCTGAGTGATTCGCATGGCGCCATCTACCGCGAGGAGGGCATCGACCCGGAACAGGCCCTCGCCTTCAAGCGCGCCGAGGGCCGCCTGGCCGGCATGCCCGGCACCACCAGCATCGACAACGCCGCCTTGCTCACCTGCCCCTGCGACATCCTGGTGCCGGCGGCCACCGCCAGCCAGATACACGCAGAAAATGCCGACGCCATCCAGGCGCGGCTGGTGGTCGAGGCGGCCAACGATCCGGTCACCCCACAGGCCGACCTGATCCTGCAGGAACGCGGCATCCCGGTACTGCCCGACATCCTCGCCAATGCCGGTGGGGTCTGCGTGAGCTATTTCGAATGGGTGCAGAACATCCAGAACCAGCAGTGGGCCGAGGACGAGGTCAACCACAGACTCCGCAACAAGATACAGAAAGTGGTGCGCTCGGTGCTCGAACGCGAGGAGGCCATGCGCCAGGCCCATCCCGACGACCCGCACGCCAGCCTGTTGCGCACCGCCGCCCTGACCCTGGCCATCGAACGGGTGGGCTGTGCCACCATGGAACGCGGTATCTGGCCCTGACAGCACGAGCCTCTCATGCACATCCGCACCATCGCCCGCATCATCGGCTTCTTCGCCCTCGGCTTCGGCCTGATCCTGCTCGTGCCGCTGGCCGTCGCGGCCCTCTATGGCGAGGACGAGATCGGGCATTTTCTCGAGGCCATCGGCGCCAGCCTGGGGACGGGCCTGGCATTCCTGCTGGCCGGTGGGCGCGCGCGTCACGACCTGAACAACCGCGACGGCTTTCTGGTGGTCGCCCTGTTCTGGGCCGGCGTGGGCAGCCTGGCCTCGCTGCCCTTTGTGCTCAGCGCCCATCTCGGACCGGTAGACGCCCTGTTCGAGGCCGTCTCGGCCTTCACCACCACCGGTGCCACGGTGATCAGCGGCCTCGACGAGCTGCCGCACTCCCTCCTGTTCTACCGCCAGCTGCTGCAATGGCTGGGCGGCATGGGCATGATCGTGCTCGCCATCGCGGTACTGCCCATGCTGGGCATCGGCGGCATGCAGTTGTACAAGGCCGAGGCCCCGGGGCCATTCAAGGAAGAGAAACTCACCCCACGCCTGAGCCAGACCGCCCGTTACCTCTGGGGCTTCTACGTGGGCATGACCGGCGCCTGCGCCCTGGCCTACTGGGTCGCGGGCATGAGCGCCTTCGACGCCCTGGCACATGCCTTCTCCACCGTCTCCACCGGCGGCTTCTCCACGCATGACGCCAGTCTGGGCTTCTTCGACAGCCCGCTGATCGAGGGCATCGCCATCCTGTTCATGACCCTGGGCGCGATCAACTTCAGCGTGCACTACCTGGCGTGGCGGCGACGCAACCTGCTCACCTACCTGAATAACGAGGAGGTGCGCACCTTCCTGCTGATCATCCTTGCGGTGGTGCTGGTGATCGGCGGCTTCCTGCACTTCGCCGGCACCTACCCCGACTACGGCAGCGCCCTGCGCAACAGCATCTTCGAGGTGGTCTCGGTGATCACCAGCACCGGTTTCGGTACCGTGGACTTCTCGCACTGGCCCAGCTTCGTGCCGGTACTGCTGATCTTCATCAGCTTCATCGGCGGTTGCGGTGGCTCCACCGCCGGCGGCATGAAGGTGATGCGCATCGTGCTGCTCACCCACCAGGGTTGGCGCGAGGTACGCCGCCTGATCCACCCGCGGGCGCAACTGCCGATCCGCGTGGGCGATCAGGTGGTCTCGGTGCAGACGGTACAGGCGGTGTGGGGCTTCATGGCCGCCTATGTGGTGAGCTTCGTGATCCTGATGCTGCTGATGATGGCCACCGGGCTGGACCAGGTCTCCGCCTTCTCGGCCATTGCCGCCACCATGAACAACCTGGGCCCCGGCCTGGGCGAAGTGGCCACCAGCTTCAGCTCGGTGTCCGAACCGGGCAAGCTGATCGCGGTGTTCGCCATGCTGCTGGGAAGACTGGAGATCTTCACCATCCTGGTGCTGATGACCCCCGAGTTCTGGCGCGCCTAGC
>CAYMWJ010000154.1:0-2665 GCA_964394235.1 uncultured Sedimenticola sp.
TGTTCACCGGTCGCAGCCCGCCCGGTGTCCAGCGAACTTATGGGTAAAGATCAGCGCAAGCGAGGGAGGGACTTGCCCAAGAATTCCCCTGGGAAGTGCTGAAAAAGTGCACTTTCTCCTCCCCCATGTATGGGGGGAAGCTGGGAGGGGGCGCCCCCACCTGCCCTGCCCCACGCACCACGCGCACCAGCTTGCCCTGCTGCCAAGGGGCTCGTTGAAAATGCAGCTCGCGCAACACGCCCTTATGCGAGCAGGAGTGGTTGTCCTGCACGAAGGGGCGCGGCGGGGTCAGGCCCAGGGCGCGCAGGCCTTCATGAAAGTGCTGTTCGTTGAAGCTTGCCATGAGCCAGCCGCCATCGCCCAGCAGGTCTCGGGAGCGCGGGGAGTCCTGCAGGATGCCGAACAGCAGAAGGCGGGACTGGGTCATGCCTCGACCTGGTAGTGCTGGTCGATCCACTGCCGGTACTCCCCGCTGGTGACCCGCGCCACCCAGTCGGCATTGTCCAGGTACCAGCGCACCGTCTTGCGGATGCCGGTCTCGAAGCTCTCGGCCGGCTTCCAGCCCAGCTCACGCTCGATCTTGCGGGCATCGATGGCATAGCGCCGGTCGTGCCCTGCGCGGTCTTCGACGAAGGTGATCAGGCGTGAATAGGGGCCGGCGGGGTCCGGGCGCATCTCATCGAGCAGCGCACAGACGGTATGCACCACATCGAGATTGGACAGCTCGTTCCAACCGCCGATGTTGTAGGTCTCGCCCAACCGACCGTCTTCGAGTACCCGCCGGATGGCCGTGCAATGGTCGCTGACGTAGAGCCAGTCGCGCACGTTCAGGCCATCGCCGTAGATGGGCAGCGGCTTGCCGGCCAGGGCGTTGTGGATGATCAGCGGGATGAGCTTTTCCGGAAACTGGTAGGGACCGTAGTTGTTGGAGCAGTTGGTGGTGAGCACCGGCAGGCCATAGGTATGATGCCAGGCGCGTACGAAGTGATCCGACGCCGCCTTGGAGGCCGAATAGGGGCTGTTGGGCGCATAGGGGTTGGTCTCGGCAAAGGGCGGATCGTCGGGTTCCAGCGAACCGTACACCTCGTCGGTCGAGACGTGCAGAAAACGAAACGCCGAGCGCTCGGGCTCGGGCAGCGTTTCCCAGTACCGCCGGGCCGCATCCAGCAGGGCGCAGGTGCCCACCACGTTGGCCTGGATGAAGGCCTCCGGGCCGTGAATGGAACGATCGACATGCGATTCGGCGGCAAAATTGATCACCGCGCGGGGCTTGTACTTTGAAAGCAGCCCGGAGACCAATTCGGCATCACCGATATCGCCCTGGACGAAGGTATAGCGATCATCGCCGACCACGGAGGCCAGGTTATCGGGATTGCCCGCGTAGGTGAGCTTGTCCAGATTGACTACCGGCTCGCCGGTCGCTTCGAGCCAGTCCAGAACGAAATTTGCACCGATGAAGCCGGCACCGCCGGTGACGATGATCATGGCCTTGCGATATTCCTCTTAAAATGCCCCAGAAGTGCCTTGGGATAGTTATTCTTCGACCTCTGCCCGCAACCGCTCGATCTCTTCCTTCAGGGCCTCGTACTCGGCCATGCGCCGCGCCAGGTAACGCTGGGTGATACGGACCTTCTCGCGCAGGCCCTTGGGGGTGAGCACATAAGCGTATTGCAACTTGCTGTCACTGTTGCGAAAGTTGCGGGCCTTGAGCAGGCCCTTTTCGATGAGTCCCTTCAGGCAGTAGTTTACCTTGCCCAAGCTGATGCCCATCTCACGGGCCAGCTCACGCTGTGACAGGTTGGGGTTGGCTTCCAGTGTCTTGATGAGTCGGTAGGTGATCTCGTCGTTCATTCGGTTGTAAGGGGCGCCGGGGTTCGGGCACGCTACCGCCCTGCCTCGACCAGCATGGGAACAGCTTCTTCCCTGTTGTGTTCCGCGTGGGCGGAAGGATGCGTTCAACCATTGAACGCCGCGAAATTGGATCACACTTTTCGGCCGGTTTTCAAGCGCAGATCTGACAAATGTCTTGACGGCTGGGCATTCGACGTTGGATGCGGGATGCCGTTTTCCACGCGTGCGTTTGTTGCGATGTTCTGGGAAAATGGTTCAGTGGGTGAGGTGCTGGGTTGCCTTGGGAAAGACCCCCTCCTGACCTCCCCCGCAAGCGGGGGAGGGACTTATATCGGAGGCTCCCCCGCAAACGGAGGAGGAACTTAAATTTCAGAGGTTCCCTTGCTGGCGGGGGAGGGATGGATGAAAGGTTCCCAGAGGACATCAGGGAATTGCAGGGTGCATATCATGGACTCCCAAAGGAATTGGTATCTGGTTTTCACCAAGCCACGTCAGGAACACAAGGCGCAGCAGCACTTGCGCCAGCAGCATTTCGAAACCTACCTGCCACTTTGCCGCCAGCACCGCGTCCGGCGCACCCGTCGCGTCGAGGTGACCGAGCCGCTGTTTCCGGGTTACCTGTTCATTCGCCTGGATACGACCAACGACAACTGGGCGCCGATTCGCTCTACGCCCGGGGTGAGCCGTCTGGTGCGTTTCGGATCGGTGCCGGCGCGGGTGCCCGATGCCTGTGTCCAGGGGTTGCGCGCCCATGAAGGGCCCGAGGGGATTCATGAGCTGGACGGCAATTTGCAGCGGGGCGACAAGGTCAGGG
>CAYMWJ010000155.1:0-2645 GCA_964394235.1 uncultured Sedimenticola sp.
GTTGTAGCATATAACGGCATGTTCTTCTATGAATTACGGCAACTGTTGCAACCCCCATGCCGGCGAATTGTCCTCCTGCAGCGATCGATTTCCAAACATCAAGGAGCGGATGCCGGTCGGGATTCCGCATTTTCATTCTCCGACCGGGTGCCGGTTTTCGACACAGGCAGCGATCATGGCCCGGGCGGCATTGCTCAGGCTGCGCCCTTCGTGGGTGACCGCACCCAGGCGGCGTGACAGGCGCATGCCGGCAACGTTCAGTGCAGCCAATTGCGGGGTGAGCTGGGTCGCCGGCAGCAGGCTCCAGCCCAGATTGGCCTCGGTGAGCATACGCAGGGTCTCCAGGTAGTTGGTCTCCATGCCGGTGCGCAGGCGCAGTCCCGCGGCGTGCACCGCGCGTTCCAGTATCTCCCGCGTATAGGTGTTGCTGCCCGGCAGCACGGCCTTGTGTTTCAGCAGCTCTTCGAGCGAGACCTGGTGCCGCCCGGCCAGGGGGTGTTCCCGGCTGACCATGAAGATCAGCGGGTCGTCCCAGATGAGCCGGCTCTGCAGGCGGGGCAGGGGCTCGGGGGGCAGGGTGACGATGGCCAGCTCCAGGTCGCCGACCTCCACCGCGTGACAGGCCGCCTCGGAGTCCATGAAGCGGATGTCCAGTTCCACCTCGGGATGGGCGCGGGTGAAGCGCTTGAGTGGTTCGGGCAGTCGATGCAGGCCGATATGATGGCTGGTGCCCATCACCAGACGACCGCGCACTTCGCCCGAGAGATCGGCGAGCAGGCGGCGGATCTCGGCCGCATCGTTGAGCAGGCGACGCGCACGGGGCAACAAGGCGCGCCCGGCCTCGGTGAGACGCACGCGCCGGCCGATGCGGTCGAACAGGCGCACGCCCAGGTCGTCCTCGAGTTGGCGCACCCGCTTGCTCACCGCCGGCTGGGTGAGGTGAATGTGCTCGGCCGCCAGCGAGAAGGAGCCGTGTTCTGCCACCGCGCTGAAGGCCTGCAACAGGGTCAGTTCCATATTCCTTTCAAGAATTGAAAAGATGAAAAAGATGAATTTGCGTTATTCATCATAGCCGCTATGCTCGCAACGGTTCCAGTTTGCTGCTTATGGATCGGGAGATGACCGCGAAGACGCTCTACGACAAGCTCTGGGAAGCGCACGTGGTGCGCGAGGAGCCCGATGGCACCTGCCTGCTCTACATCGACCGCCACCTGGTGCACGAAGTCACCTCGCCGCAGGCCTTCGAGGGGCTGCGTCTGGCCGGACGCAAGCCTTGGCGACCCGCCGCCAATCTGGCCACGCCCGACCACAATGTGCCCACTACCGACCGCAGCGCAGGCATCGCCGACCCCATCTCGCGCATCCAGGTGGAGACGCTGGATCAGAACTGCGAGACCTTCGGTATCACCGAATTCCGCATGGACGACCCGCGCCAGGGCATCGTGCACGTGGTCGGTCCGGAGCAGGGGGCAACCCTGCCGGGCATGACCGTGGTCTGCGGTGATTCGCACACCTCCACCCACGGCGCCTTCGGTGCGCTGGCACACGGCATCGGTACCTCCGAGGTGGAGCACGTGCTGGCCACCCAGTGCCTGATCCAGAAGAAATCGAAGGCGATGCGCATCGTCATCGACGGCCCGGTGGGGCCGGAGGTGACCGCCAAGGACATCGTGCTCGCCATCATCGGCGAGATCGGCACGGCCGGCGGCACTGGCTACGCTATCGAGTTCGCCGGACAGGGCATCATGGACCTGTCGATGGAAGGCCGCATGACGGTGTGCAACATGGCCATCGAGGCCGGTGCGCGGGCGGGTTTCGTGGCGGTGGACGACAAGACCATCGAATACGTCCGTGGTCGCCCCTATGCGCCGAAGGGCGAACTCTGGGACATGGCCGTTGCCGCCTGGCGCGAGCTGCACTCCGACGAGGGCGCGGTGTTCGACAAGGAAGTGGTGATCCGCGGCGCCGACATCGCTCCGCAGGTGACCTGGGGCACCTCGCCCGAGATGGTGGTGCCGGTGACTGGCCGGGTGCCCGATCCCGCCGACGAGGCGGATGCGGTCAAGGCCGAGGGCATGCGCCGCGCGCTCGCCTACATGGGGCTGGAGGCCGGCACGCCGATCACCGACATCCGCCTGGACAAGGTGTTCATCGGCTCCTGCACCAACTCGCGTATCGAGGACCTGCGTGCCGCCGCCGAGGTGGTGAAGGGCCGCAAGGTGGCCGACAACATCCGCCAGGCGCTGGTGGTGCCGGGTTCGGGGCTGGTCAAGCGCCAGGCCGAAGAAGAAGGCCTGGACCGGATCTTCATCGAGGCCGGTTTCGAATGGCGCGAGCCGGGTTGCTCCATGTGCCTGGCCATGAACGCCGACCGACTCGAACCGGGCGAGCGCTGCGCCTCGACCTCCAACCGCAACTTCGAGGGCCGACAGGGCCAGGGCGGGCGCACTCACCTGGTTAGCCCGGCGATGGCTGCCGCCGCCGCGATCGCGGGGCATTTCGTGGACGTTCGGGAATTGACATGAACCACGAAGGGCACAAGGAACACGAAGGTCATGGTGTGTTGTGTGACGGGATTTCCGCGGCTTCCCGGCAAACCTTGACCTCTCACAAGAAACCCTTCGTGTCCCCTTTGTGACCTTTGT
>CAYMWJ010000156.1:0-2631 GCA_964394235.1 uncultured Sedimenticola sp.
ATGACGAAACGTATTCTGGTATTGCCGGGTGACGGCATCGGCCCCGAGATCGTGGCCGAGGCAGTCAAGGTGTTGGACAAGCTGGCCGGGGACGGTCTGGACATCGAGCTGGACGAGGGGCTGGTCGGTGGAGCGGCGATCGATGCCACCGGGGTGCCCCTGCCGGAGAGCACGCTGGCGATGGCGCGCGAGGCGGACGCCATCCTGCTCGGTGCGGTGGGTGGTCCCAAGTGGGAGTCGCTGGACATCTCGGTGCGTCCCGAGAAGGGCCTGCTGGGACTGCGCTCGGAGCTGGGGTTGTTCTCCAACCTGCGGCCGGCGGTGCTGGCGCCGCAACTGGCCGATGCCTCGACCTTGAAGCCAGAGGTGGTTTCGGGGCTGGACATCATGATCGTGCGCGAGCTCACCGGCGGCATCTACTTCGGCCAGCCGCGCGGTATCCGCACCCTGGAGAACGGCGAGCGCGAGGGCTTCAACACCCTGGTCTATCGCGAATCGGAGATCGAGCGCATCGTGCGCAGCGCCTGCGAGATCGCCATGAAGCGCGGCAAGAAGCTCTGCTCGGTGGACAAGGCCAATGTGCTCGAGTGCACCGAGCTGTGGCGCGAGGTGGCCACCCGCGTGGTGGAGCGGGAATATCCCGAAATCGAACTCAGCCACATGTACGTGGACAATGCCGCCATGCAGCTGGTGAAGTGGCCCAAGCAGTTCGATGTGATCGTCACCACCAACATGTTCGGCGACATCCTCTCGGACTGCGCGGCCATGCTGACCGGCTCGATCGGCATGCTGGGCTCGGCCTCGCTCAACGAGAAAGGGCAGGGCATGTACGAGCCCATCCACGGCTCGGCACCCGACATCGCCGGCAAGGGCATTGCCAACCCGCTGGCCACCATCCTTTCGGTGGCCATGATGCTGCGCTACAGTCTCGGCGAAGCGGTGATGGCCGAGCGCATCGAACGCGCGGTGCACAAGGTGCTCGACGACGGCCTGCGCACCCCGGACATCCTCTCCGAGGGCATGACCGAGGTGAACTGCGAGGCCATGGGCGACGCCGTCGTCGCGGCATTGTGAGAATTCACCGAAGTAGGTACGCGGGTTCACCACGAAGCGCACAAAGGACACGAAGAGGACGGCGGTAGAAGCGTTTTCTTTTCCTCGGTTGGAGGAAGGGGTTGGCATGAGGTGCCGAATCCCAGGTGGTTTGCGACTCACCTTGGGGATGGGGCCCAACAGAAAACCTTTGTGATCTTTGTGCCCTTCGTGGTTGGTTTCTTGCGGGGTTGAGCGTTGCCGGGTGCCCGGTGGTTTCCAAGTTGCCTTGGATTAGGAATATCCAACAGGAAATCTTTGTGATCTTTGTGTCCTTTGTGGTTAAGGACCAATACGGGATAGAGCAATGAAGAGAATAGGTTTCGTAGGCTGGCGCGGCATGGTCGGTTCGGTGCTGATGGGCCGCATGCGCGAGGAGAACGATTTCGATCTGATCGACGAGCCGGTGTTCTTCACCACCTCGCAGGTCGGGCAGCCGGGGCCGGACATCGGCAAGGATGTCCCCGCGCTCAAGGATGCCACCGACATCGACGAGCTCAAGCAGATGGAGGTGATCGTTACCTGCCAGGGCGGCGACTACACCCGGCAGGTCCACGGCGAGCTGCGCAAGGCCGGCTGGACCGGCTACTGGATCGACGCGGCCTCGGCGCTGCGCATGGCGGATGACAGCGTGATCGTGCTCGACCCGGTCAACCGCCGGGTGATCGACCAGGCGCTGGCCTCGGGCAAGCGCGACTTCATCGGCGGCAACTGCACTGTCAGCCTGATGCTGATGGGCCTGGGCGGCCTGTTCCAGAACGACCTGGTCGAGTGGATGACCGCCATGACCTACCAGGCTGCCTCGGGCGCGGGCGCGCGCAACATGCGCGAACTGCTCGAACAGATGGGCTACCTGCGCGACAGCGTGGATGCGCTGCTCAAGGACCCGGCCCTGGCCATCCTCGACATCGACCGTGGCGTGACCGAGGCCATGCGCTCGGCGGAGTTTCCCGCGGCACACTTCGGCGTGCCGCTGGCCGGCAGCCTGATTCCCTGGATCGACGTGGCGCTGGAGAACGGTCAGAGCAAGGAAGAATGGAAGGCGGTGGCCGAGACCAACAAGATCCTCGGTCGCTCCGAGGAGGATCGCATTCCCATCGATGGCACCTGCGTGCGTATCGGTGCCATGCGCTGCCACAGCCAGGCGTTGACCATCAAGCTGAAGAAGGATGTGCCCATCGACGAGATCGAGCAGATGCTCGACGAGGCCAACGCGTGGTCGAAGGTGATCCCCAACGAGCGCGAGACCACCATGCAGGAACTCACGCCGGCAAAGGTGACCGGCACGCTCTCGGTGCCGGTCGGCCGGCTGCGCAAGATGAACCTGGGGCCGGAATATCTCAACGCCTTCACCGTGGGCGACCAGCTCCTGTGGGGGGCCGCGGAGCCGTTGCGGCGCATGCTGCGCATTCTGCTCGATGCCTTGTGAGTCGTCCGTGGGCGGCGTGGAGGTGGGTGTGAAGCGGGTCACAGTGTCCCTTCCCGGCCGTTGCCGTCTTGGTTTCGGACGCTGGATTTCTACTTCTATCGGTTGGGTAA
>CAYMWJ010000157.1:0-2598 GCA_964394235.1 uncultured Sedimenticola sp.
TCCATATCCGCTGTATTGCCATTTGGGCAGGAATCTTGTGACGACACTATCTAGACCTTTTGGCAAAAATTGGCAAGATTGAGATAGCCCTGGCGTCTCCCCATTTTTTCAGCTGATTGCTCCGAGTAGTCCAGGGGCATTGGCAAATAGGTCAGGTTGTGGCGGCGCGGAGGGTGCCGGTCGCGACCGGCTCTACTCCGCCGAGGCGGCTGGCCGAACCCGCCACGGCAACAGCGCCTCGAGCTGCTCCACCGTCTCGGCCGCACCGATTCGTGGGCGCTTACGGTGTATGGATGTCGCCTTTGCCGATGACCAGATGCGCCTGCGCACGCAACATGCCGCCCACAATCTGGTACTCCTCAAAAAACTGGTCCTCAACCTCTTCCGCCTCGATCCCACCAAACGCAAAGGCGGCATTCAGGCCAGGCGTTTGATCGCTGCCACCAGCGATGCCTATCGGGCTCAACTGCTGGGATGGGACTGAGCTGCATTCATGCGATTGCCCTGAGGGATGATCCGGGTTTCTCTCTTCAGAGCTGTTTTGCACAATGTCTTCATAATGGATTTTCAGGGGGAAGGGAGATGCGCAATTTGATCGGCCTGTTGGCGTCGGTACTCTTTCTGGCGGTGGTGGCCGCGGCGAGGGCGGGTGATTGGCAGCAACTGGAGGAAGAGGCCGGAGCGTACGCGGCGCAACTTTCCAGCTCGGCCGAGCGGTTCGACCGGGCGAGCGCGGCGACGCTGATGAGGGCCGCCAAGATACTGTCGAAAAAAGGGCAGTGCCGACTTGCTGTCGATCTACGTGAACAGGCGCTGTCGCTGGGATACCCCCAATCTTTTGCCAGCTGGCGGGCACTGGCGAAGGATGCCGCTTGCGCCAGGAAGTGGCGACGTGCCAGCCTGGCGGCCACTTTGGCGGTGGCGCTTGCCGAACGGCCTGACGAGAAAGCGGCGGTGCTGGCCCGGTTGGGCAAGGCCCTGGAAAATCGGAGCGGATTGGCCGATTCCTGGCTCTCCGCCGCAGCCTCCGTCTATGAGCAACTGCTGCGGATTGCCCCTTCTCCCACCATCCAAAGACGGCTTGAAAGGCTCTCGGCCGCGCTGGCGTCCAGCAAGCGCCTGAGTGTGGACCGGATCTACGAGCATGAAAGCGGAACCCCGGGGTCCTGCATCGACTTTTCCCGAAAGATGCCCGGCGTCGATGAAATCCATTATGAGGACTACATCGTTGTCGAACCCAGGGCCGAGGTGGTTTATAAGACGCGCTTCAGTGACGAAGTCTGTGTTTACGGGCTCGATCATGGACGGCATTACCAGGTCCGGGTGCGGGCGGGCCTGCGCGCCGCGAATGGGGAGCGGCTGGCCGAGGATGCAAACCTGGAAATCGACATCTCACACCGCCCCCCGGCCGTCTGGTTCGACCGTTCGGCCTATGTGCTGCCTGGCGGCGGCAGATCCCAACTGCTTCTCTACAGCATCAATACCGACAGGGTGAAGCTCAAACTGTTGCGCATTCATGAGCGCAATCTGCTCGCTCCGTGGGTGCAGCGTCACTTTCAGCGGAACTTGAGCGTCGAGGAGCTGGCGGAGGCGTCCGAGATGCTGGGGGAGGTGGTATGGGAAGGGGAGGCCAAGCTGCAAAACAGGCCCGACAAGACCAACCGAACGGTTCTGAGTCTGCCCCGCGAGAAAATGAAAAAACCGGGGCTCTACATATTGAGCGCCACCAACCACCATGTCGAAGCGATATCCCAGGCCGAAGCGCTGATGTTTGAAAGGGATGCGTTCACGGCCAGTCAGTGGCTGGTGGTCACCGACATCGGCCTCGCGGCTTACCACGCCGCGGACGGCCTGCTGGTGGAGGCGCGCAGCCTTTCCAGTGGCCGTCCCTTGCGTGACGTGGAGCTGGTGCTGTATGCGCGCGGCAACCTGCCTCTGGCCACAATGAAGACCGACGAGCGTGGGCTGGTCCGTTTTGCGCCCGGATTGCTGCGGGGCAAGGGGGCCCGTGAGGCGGTGCAGGTTGTCGCCAGTGGCGCGGGGCTGGGGCTGTCGCTGCTCTCGTTGAAGCATCCGCCCCTCGACTTGAGCGACCGGGGGATTTCCGGGCGGCCGGTGTCGGGAGAGATGAACCTCTTCACCTGGACCGAGCGGGGCGTCTATCGGCCCGGCGAGCCGGTGCACGCCGTCGCGCTGTTGCGTGATGGCCAGGGCGTCGCCGTGCAAGGATTGCCGCTGACCCTCAGGCTGACCAATCCTCAGGGCAATCCAGTGCTCGAGCGGGTGGTCAAGCCCGGAGCGGCCGGGGACTATGTCGTTACGTTGCCTCTGCCGGTGGCGTCGCGTACCGGTCGGTGGCGCCTGAGCTGGTACCTGGAGGCCGACGCGCCCGCCTTGGGTGAAGCCGCTTTTCTGGTCGAAGCGTTCAATCCGCCGCGTATGGAGGTCAGTTTGCAGACCGACGGCGTGTTGGTTCCGGGCCGCCCTTTCACAGCCCGACTTCAGGCCGATTACTTGTTCGGCGCGCCGGCCGACGGGCGTCCCGTGACTGCCGGCCTGTGGCTGGAAGCCGATCCGAACCCTTTCCCGGCCTACAAG
>CAYMWJ010000158.1:0-2586 GCA_964394235.1 uncultured Sedimenticola sp.
CGTGCATGGAAATCCCTTCCATGCCGCAACATGGAATATTTTTCTATGTTGCTAGAAACGGTTAGAATCCGGCATCCCTTTCATCGACCAACGGAACCGCCACCATGTCCGACAACGAAATCCGGCTCGAGCGCAATCCTTCCCCCGCCAAGCTCGAGGTGCTGGGGGTGTACGACTGGCCGATCTGGCGCAAGGAGGCCAGTACCTTCGACTGGACCTATGCCGATCGCGAGACCTGCTACATCCTCAAGGGTCGCTTCCGGGTCACCCCCGAAGGCGGCGAGCCACAGGAGTTCCGACGCGGTGACTTGATCACCTTTCCCGCTGGCATGAAGTGCGTGTGGGAGATCCTCGAGGACGTCGAGAAACACTACGACTTCGGCTGAGCACGCCATTTCCGACCACCACAGATCGACCTGCGCACCCCCCTTCCCGCATGAGCAAGACCAAGGCGCAACACACCCCGGTGATGCAGCAATACCTGCGCATCAAGGCCGAGCACCCGCACCGCCTGGTGTTCTACCGCATGGGCGACTTCTACGAGCTGTTCTACGAGGACGCCGAGAAGGCCGCGCGCCTGCTCGACATCACCCTCACCCATCGCGGCAAGTCGGGTGGGCAACCCATCCCCATGGCCGGGGTGCCGTACCACGCCGCCGAGAGCTACCTGGCCAAGCTGGTGAAACTGGGCGAATCGGTGGCGATCTGCGAGCAGATCGGCGACCCGGCGACCAGCAAGGGGCCGGTGGAGCGCAAGGTGGTGCGTATCGTCACCCCCGGCACGGTGTCCGACGAGGCGTTGATGGACGAGCGCCGCGACAACCTGCTCGCCGCCCTGTACTGCGAGGGTGAGCGCTGCGCCCTGGCCTGGCTGGATCTCACCGGCGGGCGCTTCGCGGTCACCGAGCTGGACGACGAGACTGCCCTGCGTGCCGAACTGGAACGCCTGCACCCGGCCGAGCTGCTGCTCGCCGAAGAGGCGAGCGTACCGCCGGGCGCGACCCACTTGACCCGCCGCCCGGCCTGGCACTTCGATCACGAGACCGCCGAGCGCCTGCTCTGCCGCCAGTTCCAGGTACAGGACCTGGCCGGCTTCGGCCTGCATGAACACCCGCTGGCGGTGTGTGCCGCCGGTGCCCTGCTGCAGTACCTGCACGAGACCCAGCAGGGCACCCTGCCCCATCTCACCGGCATCCGCCTGGAGCGCCACGACGAGGCGCTGATCATCGACGCGGCGACCCGTCGCAACCTCGAGCTGGACCAGGCCGTCTCCGGCAACAAGCGACACTCGCTGGCGGGCCTGCTCGACGACTGCGCCACCGCCATGGGCAGCCGGTTGCTGCGACGCTGGATCAACCGCCCGCTGCGCGACCGCGCCACCGTCGAGGCGCGGCACGCGGCCATCGACTGCCTGATCACCCACGACGCCATGGACGACATCGCCGGCCTGCTCGCCGGTGTGGGCGACATCGAGCGCATCCTCGCCCGGGTGGCGCTGGGCACGGCACGGCCGCGCGACCTGGCGGTGTTGCGTGACTCGCTCGGCCAGCTGCCGGCCCTGCAACAGCGGCTGGCCGGACTGGACGATCCGCTGTTGCGCAAGCTGGCCGGCGAGATCGGCGAACACCCCGACACCCATGCCCTGCTGGTGCGCGCCATCGTCGAGAACCCGCCGGTGGTGCTGCGCGACGGCGGCGTGCTGGCCGAGGGCTATGACGCCGAACTCGACGAGCTGCGCGCGCTGTCGAGCAACGCCGACCAGTTCCTGCTCGATCTCGAGACCCGCGAGCGCGAGCGCACCGGCATCGATACCCTCAAGGTCGGCTACAACCGGGTACACGGCTACTACATCGAGATCAGCAAGGCGCGCGCCGCCGAGGCGCCCGACGACTACATACGACGGCAGACGCTGAAGGGGGCCGAGCGTTTCATCACCCCCGAACTCAAGCAGTTCGAAGACCGGGTCCTCTCGGCGCGCGAACGCGCCCTGGCCCGCGAGAAGGCGCTCTACGAGGCCCTGGTGCAGACCCTGCAACAAGTGCTCGCCCCCCTGCAGGCCTGCGCCGGGGGCCTGGCCGCGCTCGACGTGCTCAGCAACCTGGCCGCACAGGCCCGGCGGCTGGACCTGGTGCGCCCGCAGTTCGATGCCAAGCCGGGACTGCACATCGAGGGCGGACGCCACCCGGTGGTCGAACAGGTCTCGGATCAGCCCTTCGTGGCCAACGACGCGCATCTCCACGGCAGGCGGCGCATGCTGGTGATCACCGGCCCCAACATGGGCGGCAAATCCACCTTCATGCGCCAGATCGCGCTGATCGTGATCCTCGCCTGGGCCGGCGGCTTCGTGCCCGCGCGCAGCGCGCGCATCGGACCGGTCGACCGGGTATTCTCGCGCATCGGCGCCTCCGACGACCTGGCCGGGGGACGCTCGACCTTCATGGTCGAGATGGAAGAGACCGCCAATATCCTCAACAACGCCACCGAACACTCGCTGGTGTTGATGGACGAGATCGGGCGCGGCACCAGCACCTTCGACGGCCTCTCGCTGGCCTGGGCCTGCGCGGTGGAGCTGGCCACCCGCATCCG
>CAYMWJ010000159.1:0-2558 GCA_964394235.1 uncultured Sedimenticola sp.
TCCTGGGCATCGATGCTCAGGGTGGCGATGGGCCGCGCCTCGAGGCGCTTGATGCCGATCGGCTCGCCGGTGTCCTCGCAGTAGCCATAGGAACCGTCGTCGATGCGCTCGAGCGCCTGCTCGATCTTGCGCAGCAGCTTGCGGTAGCGGTCGCGGGTGCGCAGCTCGAGACCGTGCTCGCTCTCGCGGCTGGCGCGGTCCGCCTCGTCGCCAACCTCCTGGTAGGACTCGTCACGCAGGTTGTCCAGCGTCTCCTGGGCCTCCTGCATCAGCTCGTCCCGCCAGGCCAGCAGCTTGCGCCGGAAATACTCCAGCTGCATGGGATTCATGTATTCCTCGTCGGGACTCGGACGATAGTCGGGTGGAAGCTCCACGGCCATGCGACGCTACTCCTAGATTGATCCAAGGCGCAGGGTTTTTACCGGCACGGCGCCGATAAATCAAGTACCTGAGCCGGCCCAGTGCCCCTCATCCAGCCCGCCACAACAATGAAAGAACCAGTCCTCCGCACCAGGCGGAAGACCGGTATCGCGGCAGCGTTCCACCCATCATCCCTCCACCTTCCGCACCCATACCTTTTTGCCGTCGGAAACCACCACGATCTTCAGAACGTTCTCAAACCCTCTCGTTTCCAGCTCCTTCGCATAGACGCGCCGCCCGATCTGTTCCACCGCCTCGCGGATCGCTTTCTCCGGCTCCTCTTCGTAAAAACCGGTGATGCTCTTCATCTCCATCAGCACCGCCGGACGGCTCCTGTCCCGCTTCGGCGCGATCAGAATGTCGTAACGTCCATAACCCAGTTCCCGGTTCGAGCTGATTTCGTAGTCCCTCCCCAGGTGCAACAGCAAGCCCAGTACGAACGCCTGGTACACCGCTTCGGGGTTCTTCCCCTTGGTGTCGAAAAACGACAGCGTGGTGATCACGAATTCGTTCAGCAGCCGCGAGAAACGCTCCAGATCCCCTGCCACCAGCGACCTCAGCATCGTCGTCAGCTTGGCATTCTCGAACGACTCTTCCAGCCAGCCGGCGATGATGTTGTGAAAGATGTAGCGAACCTCCCGGTTGGGTGTCCGCAGGCGGCAGACCAGATTCTCCCCCTCCAGCCGCTGTTCCGCGCATTTGAGGTAACCGCTGAAGAAGAACAGGCTGTAGATGTAGTGGGGCTTTTTGCGCAGGTCGGGAAATACCATGTTCCGCTCGATCACCGATTCGATGGCGCCCCCGGCCATGAGCCGTTCGATCTGTTCCCGCACCTCCAGCCCGCCGCCAACGATCAGCTCCCGGATCAGCGCGTTGGATGAGGTGTTGGCCCAGTAGGGCTGCGGCGTCGGTGGATTCTGGTTGACAAAGTTCAGAATCGACCAGGGGTTGAACATCACATGGCCGCCAAAGTCGTAGCCGTTGTACCAGGCGTCCACTTCGTCGAGACGATGGCCCAGCCCGTATTCCTCCAGCAGCGCCACCACCTCCTGCCGCGTCAGCCCGAACTTGTCCGCAAACGGGCGCTCCAGAATGGTGTAAACATCCAGATTGTTCAGGTCCGAAAAGATGCTCTCCCACGCCACGCGCAATATCCCGGAGATCACCCCCTTGGCAATGTGCGGGTTGTCCTTGAGCACCGCCGACAGCAGACCGCGCATGAAACCGATCAGTTCGTCGTAATAGCCATGCTGCCAGGCGGCGTGAATGGGCGTGTCGTATTCGTCGATCAGGATCACCGGCGGAACGCCGTAACGCTCGTGAAGCCAGCGGCTCAGCGCTTTCAGCGACTCCTGGTAATAACCCGGCTCTTCCGTCCCCTCCATGAGGCGGACCAGCGGCTCGGACCATGAAGAAACCGGGCCTGTTTTCCCTTGAAGGTGACGCTCCACTTCGTCCCGCAGCAGCCGCTTGAGCTTGAACAGCGCCGCGGAATAGTCCCGCTCCTTCACATCCTTGAAGGTGAGAAAGATCACCGGGTAGCGGGCGAAGTGCGCCCGGAAGGTTTCGGTGGCGTGGATCGCCAGCCCCCGAAACAGCGCCTCGCGCGACCGGCGCCCGGCCTCGTCTTCGCAGCGCTCGAAAAAACAGCGCCGCATCGACAGGTTGAGCGTCTTGCCGAAACGCCTCGGGCGCGGAAGCAGAATCACCTTCGCCCCCGCTTGCGCCACCTCTTCGATCAGCAGGCTTTTGTCCACGAACAGAAAACCGGCTTCGCGAAGTTCACGGAAATCGCTGACGCCAATGCCGATTCTTTTGCGCTTCATGGTCATGCCTTCCACAATCGTTGAGCCGCTCTTCCAAACTTACTCAGACCTGTTCGATACTGATTGAACCTGTCTGACGTTGGATTCCTGCTTCGTCGAGCCGGTTTCACGCGGTGGCCGAGGCCGTCGCGCCAGCGCCGTGCTCTCCACAGGCGTCAATTCCGGCAGAGCTTGCCGTACTCGCGTATCGCTCCAGATTGATCGCCGCGTTCAGATGGGGCAGGGTCTCGGTCTCGACGGCGATGGCCGCGAACCATCGGTCCGCCTTTCGGGAGATGACGAGGGACTTGATCTGTCCTTGGAATCGCAGCG
>CAYMWJ010000160.1:0-2549 GCA_964394235.1 uncultured Sedimenticola sp.
CGAGGAGGGAAAGGGTACGCATCTTGGCAGACCTCCGGGCCTTTGGTTCCTGGTAACGGCCGGGCTCTCTGGCATCCCTGGCCACCCCCCAATAAGTTGGACACCGAGCCGATCTTTTCCAGCCTGTCGGGTCCCGGCAACACGTGGAGGCGCCAGAAACTACTGAAAATGCCCGGCAATAGCAAGGCGCGACTGGACGGCTCAAAGACGGAGTTCCTGTACGCAGGAACGGCGTTCTCGCCGCGAACGGTTCGGCCGGAGGACGGACCTCCTACGGGAGCGGCGTCCCCACCGCGAAAGGCCCACGGCTCAGGACTGGGGAATCGCCGCCGGGTGGTGTAAAGTCCCGGCGTATATGCATCCTGTCGTTCCCACAGTCCGTCGGTGAGTATGCCCATGCAGTGGCCGCGCCTGCTCTCGCGCAAGCGCCTGGGTTCGGATGCCGAGCCCTCGCTGAGCACTGCGCGCACCGATTTCCAGCGTGACTTCGACCGTGTGGTGTTTTCCTCGGCGTTCCGGCGCATGCAGGACAAGACCCAGGTGTTCCCCCTGTCCAAGGTGGACTATGTACGCACCCGCCTGACCCACAGTCTCGAGGCCTCGTGCATCGGGCGTTCGCTGGGCACCCTGGTGGGTGAGCAGGTGATCGCACGGCACCGGCTGCAAGGTTTCGAGGCGGCGGACTTCGGCAACGTCTGCGCCGCAGCCTGCCTGGCGCACGACATCGGCAATCCGCCCTTCGGGCATTCCGGGGAGGACGCCATCCGGCACTGGGCGGAGAGCGCCGACTATGGCAGGCGCCGGGTCGCCGGGCTGCGCGGCAGCCAGCGCGAGGATTTCCTGGCCTTCGAGGGCAATGCCCAGGGCTTTCGCATCGTCAGCCGCCTGCAGAACCCCGACAATCCGGGCGGCCTGCAGCTGACCTGCGCCACCCTGGCGGCCTTCACCAAGTACCCGCGCGAGTCCTGCCTGGCGGGCAACCGCTTCGAGGGGGTGAGCGCCCGCAAGCAGGGCTTTACCGCCGCCGATCGCGAGTCCTTCGAGCAGGTGGCAGAGGAGGTCGGGCTGCTCCGCCGGGACGAGCGCTACGCCATCTGGTACCGGCACCCGCTGGCCTTCCTGGTGGAGGCGGCAGACGACATCGCCTACCGCGTGATCGACATCGAGGATGGCTACCGCCTGGGCCACTTCAGCTACGACGAGGTGACCGGTGCCTTTCTCGACCTGCTGCCCGATCGCGAGCGCCAGACCGCGCGGCTCGGCAGCATCCGCGAGCCCAAGGACCGTATCGAGTTCCTGCGTGCCAAGGTCATCAACCGGATCATCGAACAGGCGCTGGTCTGCTTCATGGACAACGAGCAGGACATCCTCGCCGGTCGCTTCGACCGGCCGCTGCTCGACGAGATACCGGCGCGCGCCCAGACCGAGGTGCTGGTCGAGATGGCGCGCCAGCGCATCTATTGCGCGCCCGAGGTGGTCAGCATCCAGGCGGCGGGTTTCCAGGTGATCCACGACCTGCTCGAGCGCTTCGTGCAGGTGCTCGACGATGTGGCCGAGCATGGCGAACAGGCCTCGCCACACAGTCAGATGCTGATTCGCCTGATCCCCGAGCAGTTCATCGGTCACCACCGGGTGCCGTCGCCCGACCCCTACCTGCGCCTGCTGCTGCTGACCGATTTCGTCTCGGGCATGACCGATTCCTACGCGGTGAGCCTGTACAAGAAGGTCACCGGCATCTCGCTGCCGGGAGGCTGAGATGGCGGCCGCTGGCGAGGCCGTCGAGGCCCTGCTCGAACTGATGGCACGCCTGCGCGACCCGCAGGATGGTTGCCCTTGGGACCGCGCCCAGGACTGGCGCAGCCTGATCCCCTATACCCTCGAAGAAGCCTACGAGGTGGCCGACGCCATCGAGCAGGACGACCCGGAGGCCCTGCGCGAGGAGCTGGGTGATCTGCTGTTCCAGGTGGTGTTCTACGCGCAGATCGCCCGGGAGGCGGGGCAGTTCGACTTTGCCGGGGTGGCGCGCGGCATCACCGAAAAGATGGTGCGTCGGCATCCGCACGTGTTCGGCGACAGTACGGCCCGCGATGCCGACAGCCTGCACCGTGCCTGGGAGGCAGCCAAGGCCGCCGAGCGTGCCGACAAGGCCGAGGATGCCAGCCACCTGGCGGGCATCGCCCGTGCCCTGCCGGCCCTGGTGCGCGCCCACAAGTTGCAGAAGCGGGCACGCGATGCCGGCTTCGACTGGCCCGACCCGGCGGGTGCGCACGCCAAGGTGCGCGAGGAACTTGCGGAGGTCGCGCGGGCCGCGGAGGCGGGTGATGCCGATCACCTCGAGGAGGAACTGGGTGACCTGCTGTTCGCGGTGGTCAACCTGGTGCGTCTGCACGGCTTCCAGGCCGAGCACGCCCTGCGCCGCGCCAACGACAAGTTCGAGCGCCGTTTCCGCGCCATGGAACGCCGGCTGGCGGCTGCGGGTCACCAGGACCTGGATGCCTTGTCGCTGGAGCAGATGGAAGCCGCCTGGCAGGCGGTCAAAGAGGAGGAAT
>CAYMWJ010000161.1:0-2540 GCA_964394235.1 uncultured Sedimenticola sp.
TGTTCGCCGCCATGGCGCGGGGCATTGTGCCGGAAAGCCTGAAGGCGGAATACCTGATCCGTTTCGGCCTGACCGCCCGGCAGTTCAACGCCATCTGCCGCAACCTCAAGGGCAAGGTCGCCTCGATAAAGGAACGCCGCAAGGGGCTCATTCAGGAGGCCCGGGCGCGTGTGCGGAAAGCCGAAGAGCGTCTGCGCCAGCTCGAACGAAGGCAGCGCAAGACGAAGGATGCAGGTGAGCGCAAGGCGCTGGCCGCGCAGATCCATCAGAAAAAGCGCCGTGCCGGCACGCTCCGGCATCGCCTGGAACGATTGGAAACCGATCACGCCAACGGCACCGTGAGACTGTGCTTCGGCGGCAAGCGGCTGTTTCGGGCGCAGTTCCATCGGGAAGAGAACGGCTATGAGTCTCTGGACGAATGGCGCGAAGACTGGCAACGCGCCCGTGCCAGCCAATTCTTCGTGCTGGGATCGAAGGACGAGACGGCAGGTTGTCAGGGATGCGTGGCGCGCTACCTGGGCAATGACCGTTTCGCCTTCCAGCTACGCCTGCCGGATGCCTTGGTCCTGGAACCCAACAAGGGGAAATATCTGCACTTCGAGGCCGACCTCCCGTATGGGACCGATCACATCGTCGCAGCGTTGGCACGGGGACAGGCGATCAGCTATCGCTTCGTGCGCGACGAGAAAGGCTGGCGGTTGTTCATGTCCACCGAAGCCTTGCCGGTCGCTGTGTGCAGCGACGACCGGCTCGGCATGATCGGCATCGACATCAACGCCGACCAACTGACAGCGACCGAGACCGACCGTCATGGCAATCCGATCGGCAGCCTGAAAATCCCGTTGGTCGCCTACGGATGCCGCCGGGATCAAGCGGCGGCGCGCATCGGCGAGGCCGTCAAGCAGGTGATGGCCTTCGCGGAGGGAAAAGGCAAGCCGTTGGTGATCGAAAAACTGGATTTCGCCAAGAAGAAAGCGCAGCTCGAAGGCGAAGGCGTCCGGTACAGCCGGATGCTCTCATCGCTGTCGTATTCCCGGATACTCGCCACCCTGAAGGCCCGAGCTCATGACGCCGGGCTGGCGGTGCGGGAAGTGAACCCCGCCTTCACCTCGATCATCGGGCGGCACAAGTTCGCCCGCCGGTACGGATTGTCGAATCATCAGGCCGCCGCCCTGTGCATTGCGCGGCGGGCAATGAATCTCTCCGAGCGACCGAATCGCCAGAGGATCTTCCTCGGGGATGACCATGGCGCCTTCTCCCTGCCCGTGAGGAATCGGGAGAAGCACGTGTGGTCATTCTGGCGTCAGGTGGCTCGGAAAGAAAAAGCGGCGCTTGCAGCGCGCCGTCGGTCGAGCACGTCTCAACAGAGTCGGGCTCGATCCTGCCGACCCCCGGCCCGGTCTTCACCGGGCAAGGCGTCGGCAGTGACCCCATCGACGGCTGCGGGTGGGACTCCCGCACGCGAATCGTCACCAGCGCTGTTCGGGTGACGTGCATGGCTTCATGCCATGTTGAGGCATGGAATAGTTTTCCATGTTTCTAGGAACGGCTACCCATCAGGCTGAGACCACCGCAATACCAGAACGCTGCAGGCATCCGGAGCGTGCCCTCCTCGAGCCGCGCAGCCCAACAGCACGGCCTTGTCGAGGTCACGCGCCCCCGTCCCTCGCCTCCGGGTCGCGACAGTGCCGATAGCCACGTTCCGGGTGGGGAAGACTGCCCCCCCGTTTCTTGCTAGGCTTGCGCCCGGATGACTGATTCGCCATCAGCCGGTCGGCGGTTCGCTTCCGCCCAGTGGCTCCATTCCCTCCCGACGGTCTGCCCATGCCCCAGCTCTTCGTCAATCGGCTGACCACCCTCGACTTCTCGTATCTGCATGCCGAGCGCGGCCTGCTGGGCGAGAGCTGGCTGCTCGATGTGATGCTCGAAGGCGGTCTCGACGCACAAGGCATGGTGCTCGACTTCGCCGAGGTCAAGCGCGCCATCAAGGCGCTGGTGGACGAACGTTTCGACCACCGGCTGCTGCTGCCCATGCGCTACGAGGGACTGGTGGAGCAGCCACGACGCGGCATGTCGCACCTCAACTTCCACACCCGTGCGGGCTGGATGCTGCAACACAGCAGCCCCGAAGAAGCGATCTGCCGCATCGATGCCGAAGCGATCACCCCCGATACCGTGGCCGAGGCCATCGTCGCCGCCCTGTTGCCTGGCATGCCGGACAATGTCGAGTCGCTGAGCATCCGCCTGCGCCCGGAGATCATCGACGGCGCCTTCTACCACTACAGCCACGGCCTCAAGCACCACTGCGGCAACTGCCAGCGCATCGCGCACGGACACCGTTCGCGGCTGATCATCGAGCGTGACGGCAAGCGAGCGCCCGAACTCGAGGCCGACTGGTGCGAGCGCTGGCGCGACATCTACATCGCCACGCGCGCCGATCTCTGCAAGGAAGAAGACGGCCAGTACCTGTTCGGCTACGAAAGCGCCCAGGGGCGCTTCCTGCTGCGCCTGCCGGTCGAGCGCTGCTACCTGGTCGACAC
>CAYMWJ010000162.1:0-2492 GCA_964394235.1 uncultured Sedimenticola sp.
TCCTACCACTACGCCAGCCGCATGGAAGAGGCACTGCGCGCCGTCCCGTGGAACCTGGTGGTGCTGGACGAGGCGCACAAATTGCGCAACGCCCACCAGAAGAGCAACCGCATGGGCCAGACCCTGCGGCGGGCGCTGGATGGCCGCCAGAAGCTGCTGCTGACCGCCACGCCGCTGCAGAACAGCCTCATGGAGCTGTATGGCCTGTCCACGCTCATCGACGAGCACATCTTCGGTGACGACAAGGCCTTTCGCAAGCAGTACCTGAATTCCGGTGCCGACCTGGCGGAACTGCGCGAACGCCTGCAGGGCTTCGTCAAGCGAACCCTGCGCAAACAGGTACTGGAATACGTTCGCTACACGGAACGGCGCACCTTCACCCAGCCGTTCACCCCCAGTGATGATGAACAGCGCCTCTATGACGCCCTGACCGCGTTCATGCTGAGGGAGGATTCCTGTGCCCTGCCAGCCAGCCAGCGGCACCTGACGACGCTGATATTGCGCAAGCTGCTCGCTTCCAGCACCCGCGCGGTCACCGACACACTCAAGCGCATCCGTGATCGCTTGATTCGCCTGCGGGATCGGCAGGCCGTGTCGGATGATTTTATCGACGAGCTGATCGCCGCCGAAGAACTGGAAGAAGAATACCTGGAAGCCCTGGATGACTCGCCAGTGGCTGAAACCCGCTCGCAAACCATCGATCCCGAAAAGCTGGACGCCGAAATCGAGGAGCTGACACAGTACATCGCCTGGGCCGAGTCCATCGAAAGCGACAGCAAGACCCGCCAACTGCTCACGGCACTGGAAACCGGTTTCCGGGAGATGGAAAAGATCGGCGCACCCCGCAAGGCCATCATCTTCACGGAATCGCGGCGTACCCAGGAGTACCTGAAGGCCTATCTCGAAGCCAACGGATACCGGGGCAAGCTGGTCACCTTCAACGGCACCAATACCGATCCCGACTCCACCGCCATCTACCAGGAATGGCTTACGCTCAATCGGGACAGTGACAAGGTCACCGGCTCGCGCCCGGTGGACCGCCGCACGGCCCTGATCGACCGGTTCAGGGACCAGGCCGAGATCATGGTGGCCACCGAAGCGGCGGCCGAAGGCGTCAACCTGCAATTCTGTTCGCTGGTGATCAACTACGACCTTCCCTGGAACCCGCAACGCATTGAACAGCGCATCGGTCGTTGCCACCGTTACGGCCAGAAACACGACGTGGTCGTGGTCAACTTCGTCAACACCCGCAACCAGGCCGACCAGCGCGTGCTGGAGCTGCTCACCGACAAGTTCAATCTGTTCAACGGGGTGTTCGGCGCCTCCGATGATGTACTCGGGCGCATCGAAAGCGGCATCGACTTCGAAAAGCGCATCCTGGATATCTACCAGAGCTGCCGCACCCCGGAAGCCATCCAACAGGCCTTCGAAGCCTTGCAGAAGGAGCTGGAAGCGGACATTTCACAGCGGCTCGGCGAAACGCGCCAGATGCTGCTCGAGCATTTCGACGAGGATATTCAGGATCTGCTCAGGATACAGCTTGACCAGGCGCAGCAGCGGCTGGACAAGGTGGGGCGTCTGTTCTGGGATCTCACGCGCCACGTACTGAACGGACGGGCGCGCTTCAATGACGAGAAGCACGACTTTGTGCTCACGCAGCCCCCCGCGGAAGCCATCCAGCCCGGACATTACCAACTGATTCGCAAGGGGCAGGCAAGTGGGGAAATCGCCGCCGAACACCTGTACCGCCTGACGCACCCGCTGGGTGAATACGTCCTGGATACCGCGAGAAGGCTGGATACGCCAATAGCCGAAATTGCCTTTGATATCTCCAACCACCCCGGCAAGATCTCGGTCGTCGAAGCCCTGAAAGGCCATGCCGGCTGGCTCTGCCTCGACCTGTTGACCATCGACTCTTTCCAGCGGGAAGAGCATCTCGTCTTTACCGGAGTCCGGGATGACGGCAATCCGCTGGACCAGGAAACCTGCGAGAAGCTGTTTTCCTGCCGCGCGGCATCGCGGCCAACTCCCCTGAACGGCGCCCCCGTTCCACAAACATTGAATGCCAATGCCGAGCGCCACTGCCAGGTCGTTATCAGCCGTGCCCTCGAGGCGAACAACTGCTTCTTCCAGGCCGAGCGCGAGAAACTGGAAAAATGGGCGGACGACAAGATCCTCGCCGCGGAACAGGCCCTGCATGACACCAAGGCCCGAATCCGTGGCCTGAAACGGGAGTCCCGGCAGGCGGAGACGGTCGAACAGCAGCACGGCATCCAGCGCCAGATACGGGATCTGGAGCGCCTGCAACGCCGTCAGCGCCAACAGATCTTCGACGTCGAGGATGAAATCATCGCCAAGCGCGACCAACTGATCGACGCACTCGAACAGCGAATGCACCAGCACACCGAGATCAGCCGGCTGTTCACCATCCGCTGGAAGGTCGTCTGACCCTGTGCCTGAGAGACATCCAAGGGAAGCACCATGAGTGAAGC
>CAYMWJ010000163.1:0-2427 GCA_964394235.1 uncultured Sedimenticola sp.
AGATAGAGGCCGTAGATCACTGCCATCCAGCCCGGCATGCTCAGGCCAAGAAAGGTCCATTGCACGTCGCCGCACAGCCCCGTGGGCTGGAACACCGCCGGCCACCAGACATCCAGTGGCGCCCAGGCGGGGAAGTCGGCCAGGTAAGTGCAACGCATCTCCACCTCGCCCCACTGGATCCCCACATGCTCCAGTGCCAACAGCAGCCCCCAGCCGGCGGATACTGGCCACAGGAGCAGGGCCGCCAGGCGCACCAGCAGCACCCGCGGAGCCACGGCCCCCAGCACCCCGGCGAGCAGGATACCCGCCACCGCGGTGCGCTCGTAGACGCACAACACACAGGGGTCGAGTTCGCGCACGTACTGGAAGTAGAGGGCCACCAGCTCCAGGCCCAGTGCCGTGGCGGCAAGCAGCAGCCAGGGCCAGCGCTGGCGTGACAGTTCAGCAAGGAAATCGAGCATGGCCTGCTCCGTTCAAGCCTTCCCTCGCCCCCAGGGTACAAGGGAAAGTGGTTTCTCACGAATCGAACCTCCCGGCAAAAGGTATCACAGACGGCGAACAGCCCGGCCCGCAGCCCCGACCATCCCGGACCACTCACCAGTTGTTGCACCTGCTCGCTCAAGGTATTGTCTCCGCCGGCTCACACTGGCCACCAGATGACTGAGCCCCCCTGCGACAGCGGCCTGCATGTCGCCATACGGCGATACCCCCTGGAGAAGCATCGGCCATGAAAGACAACATTCTGCTGCTCGGCGGCAACGGTAAGCACCCGATCACCCTCGATGCCGGCATGGCCAACCGCCACGGCCTGATCACTGGCGCCACTGGCACCGGCAAGACGCTCACCCTGCAGATACTGGCCGAGGCCTTTTCGCGTATCGGCGTACCGGTGTTCGCCGCCGACATCAAGGGCGACCTCTCCGGACTGGCCGCCGCCGGCCGGCCACATCCGAAGATCGACGAACGCATCGACCATATTGGCATCGAGGACCATGCCTTCGAGGGTTGCCCGACCCTGTTCTGGGACCTGTTCGGCGACAAGGGGCACCCACTGCGCACCACCGTCTCCGAGATGGGGCCATTGCTGCTGGCCAATCTGCTGGAACTCAACGAGACCCAGGAAGGCATCCTGCACATCGCCTTCGCCGTGGCCGACGACGAAGGCCTGCTGCTGCTCGACCTCAAGGACCTGCGCGCCATGCTCAACTGGGTGGCCGACAACGCCAGGGAACTGAGTCGTGAATACGGCAGCATCTCGCGCGCCAGCGTGAACGCCATCCTGCGTCGCCTGCTGGTGCTCGAGAAGTCGGGCGGCGAGCAGTTCTTCGGTGAACCCGGCCTGCGCATCGAGCACCTGATGATGACCGACTTCTCCGGCCGTGGCGTGATCAGCCTGCTCGATGCCACCACCCTGTACCACTCGCCGCGCATCTACGCCACCTTCCTGTTGTGGCTGCTCTCGGAACTCATGGAAGAACTGCCCGAGCGCGGCGACGCCGATCGGCCGCGCCTGGTGTTCTTCTTCGACGAGGCGCACCTGCTGTTCTCCACCGCGCCCAAGGCCCTGCTGGAGAAGATCACCCAGGTCGTGCGCCTGATCCGTTCCAAGGGCGTGGGCGTGTTCTTCATCACCCAGTACCCCAACGACGTGCCCGACGAGATCATCGGCCAGCTCGGCAACCGCATCCAGCATGCGCTGCGCGCCTTCACCCCGAAGGACAAGAAGGCCGTGAAGGTGGCCGCCGACACCTTTCGCCCCAACCCCGCCTTCGACACCTTCGAAGCCATCACCCAGCTCGGCGTGGGCGAGGCCCTGGTCTCCACCCTGGACGAGAAGGGCGTACCGTCGGTGGTCGAACGTACCCTCATTGCCCCGCCGCGCTCACGCATTGGCCCGCTGGACGAGCAGGAGCGCGCCGACTTGCGCAACCGTTCACCGCTGAAGGGGATCTACGAACAGACCGTGGATCGCGAATCGGCCTACGAGCTGCTGGCAAAGCGCGAACAGGAACGCGAACAGAGACGCCGTGCCGAGTTGCAGGCCACAGCAGAACGCAGACGCGGTGGCGGGCACCGCCGCCAGAGCGTATTCGAGGCGATGGCCAAATCGGTGGCGCGCTCGATCGGCTCGAGCATCGGCCGGCGTATCGTGCGCGGCATCCTCGGCTCGATCATCGGGCGCTGAGCCCACCCGGCAAATCACAACAGCGCTAAGGCCACAAAGCCCCCCGCACAAGCGAACCGCCCCCCTGCACCCGAAGAAACCCCGGGTGAAACGTTCCGGAAACTGCCTGTGCCGGGCGGAAAATCGCGTCAACCCGGATATTTCACCGGCATCCCGAGAACCGGCGGAATTCGCAGCCGCTCACGAGAAACCGTTCCTAGCAACATAGAAAAATATTCCATGTTGCGGCATGGAAGGGATTT
>CAYMWJ010000164.1:0-2369 GCA_964394235.1 uncultured Sedimenticola sp.
GGCGATAAAAAGGATCGCAGCCTATCCAAAGGCATGGTCGGTAGAATATGGTGAGGTGAGAAAATGTCTGCTCCATAAGTTTCCATATAAACTTCTGTATTCCGTGGAATCAGATCACATTCTTATAATCGCTGTGGCGCATCAGCATAGGAAGCCGGATTACTGGGTTGGAAGAAAAGAAACATAACCAACTCATCCAGCCGACGCCAAAAAGCGGCGCGGCTGATGAGATGCGTTATGCGATCAAGGATGATGAGGTAACTACTTAATATGCCGACAATTCTCAAAATTGGGCCCTATCGGTTCTTTTTCTATAGCAACGAAAAAGGAGAGCCGCCGCATATTCATGTGCAGAGAGAACGGCTTCTTGCTAAATTTTGGCTAAATCCTGTGTCATTGGCTGGTTCGAGGCGGTTTGCTTCGCATGAGCTGAGAATGATACAGAAACAAGTGGAAGAAAACAGGGCGATCTTCCTGGAGGCGTGGAATGAGCACATTGGCAGTTGAAACTCATCCTTTGGCACAGAGTGTCGAGTTCACAGACGATGATCTAATCGTGTCATTGGTGGATGGTCGAAAGGTCGCGGTTCCATTGGTTTGGTTCCCGCGTTTGGCCGGAGCGACGAAAGCGCAGCTAAAGAACTACGAGCTTCTTGGTGATGGGGAAGGTATTCATTGGCCAGAAATAGATGAAGACCTGAGTGTGGCCGGATTGCTGCGCGGAGATCACTAGCGTTCATCGCATAACAAACCCATCCAGCCGACGCCAAAAAGCGGCGCGGCTGATTGGGGACGTTAGCCGACAAGAAAGATGAGAGGAGTAAATTATGAAAGTGGCCTGCTTAGGAAGCCACTTCGGCTGATCGCCAGTCGGCCAGCAGGCGCATGCAGGCGGCATTGAGCTCCCGCGCGCGCTCCGCGCTGTCCGCCTCGTTGTAACAGCGCAGCTCCGGGGCGTTGCCGGAGGGGCGCAGGTGCACGATCTCGCCGTTGGCGAAGGTCAGGCGCAGGCCGTCGGTGTGATCGATCTCGGACAGCTCACCCAGTCTCAGCGGGGCCAGCTCGGCCTCGATGTGCTGGCGCCCGCCGGTGGCCAGGGCGGCGATGCGCGCCTGCGCCTGTTGTGTGGGGAAGGCCTTCAGGCGGTCGCTGGCGGTGAACCGTGCCGGCAGGTCGGCGGTCAGCGCCGACAGGGGGCGCCCCTGGCGACGTGCCAGCAACCATACCGCGATGATGGCGATGGCCGCGTCGCGGGTCGGCAGGGCGGGCAGCACCCGTCCCTCGCACTCGAAGTCGTGCCAGGTGAGGAAGCCGCCGTTGGCCTCGTAACCCACCACCAGGCGTGCCCCTTCATCGGCCAGTTCGCGCATGCCCGCGATCACGAAGGGCGAGCCGATGCGCGTGCGCAAGGTGCGCTCGAACCAGCCACTGCGCTCGAGCAGGGTATTGCTGGAGACCGGGGTGACCACCGCGTCGGCATGCAGCCAGCGCGCCACCAGTGCGCCCAGTACGTCACCGCGCAGCCACTCGCCGCGCTCATCACCGACCAGGGGGCGGTCGCCATCGCCGTCGGTCGAGACGATGAGATCGAAATCGCGCTCGGCGGCCCATTCGCGCGCCAGCGCCACGTCCTCGGCACGGATCGCCTCGGTGTCCACCGGCACGAAGGTCTCGCTGCGGCCGACCACCGCGACCTCGGCTCCCAGGCCCTCGAGGATCTCGCGCAACGGCTCGGCAGCCACCGAGGAGTGGGCATACAGCAACGCCCGCGCGCCGGCCAGGCAACCGGGCGGAAAGAAATCGAGATAGCGGGCCAGGTATTCACGGTAGGCGATGCTATCCACCGGCGGTAGTTCGAAGGGCTGACGTGCCATGCCATGCTCATCGAACAGACCGCGCGGCAGCATCACCTGCTGTTCGCGGATCGCAGCCTCGTCGTCCTTGAGGATCTCGCCATCCGGCCGATAGAACTTGATGCCATTACGATCGTCGGGGATATGACTGCCGGTGACCACCAGGCTGGCGATGCCGCGACGCAGGCCCAGATTGGCAACCGCGGGGGTCGGCAAGGGACCGCCGTGGATGGCACGATAGCCCAGGTCGGCGGCGGCGCGCAGGCAGGCCGCCATGATGCGCGGCGTGCTGGGGCGAAAATCGCCGCCAACCAACACCTCGTCACCGGGATGGATGGCGCCCTGCTTTTCGAGATGCTGGAGGAAGGCGGTGGTATAGGCGTAACAGACTCGATCGGTCATGCACGCGGCCAGCCCGCGCGCGCCACTGGTGCCGAAGCCGACCCCGCTGCGCTGCATCAGGTCGGCAATGGCCACCTGTTCGTTCTTGTCGGCCATGTGGTCATTCCGTGGAAA
>CAYMWJ010000165.1:0-2143 GCA_964394235.1 uncultured Sedimenticola sp.
ATACCGGCCTGTCACGCCGGGGGTCGCGGGTTCGAGTCCCGTCCACTCCGCCAACTCTGAGAGACGGGGTATCATTGCGATACCCCGTTTTTTTTGCATCGAATTCAATCCGGACGAACACAGACCATGCTGCAGGCAATCAGAGAAAAGGCCCAGGGGTGGATCGCCTGGGCAATCGTGATCCTCATCAGTATTCCCTTTGCGCTGTTTGGCATACAGCAGTATCTCGGGGTCAGCGCCGACCCGGTGGTGGCCTCGGTCAATGGCACCGACATCACCGTCCGGCAGCTCGAGCGCCGGGTACGCGAGTTGCGCGACTCCATGCGTCAGCGCCTGGGGGCGGCCTTCAATGCCGATATCTTCTCCGACAAGCTGCTCAAGCCGCAGGTGTTGCAGGCGATGATCGACGAGACCCTGCTGCGCCAGGCGGCCGACGACTGGGGCATGCGGGTGAGCGACGAGCAGGTGGCGAGCTATATCCGCTCCTTGCCGGGCCTGCAGAATGGCGGCAAGTTCGATATGCGCCTGTACGAGGCCACGGTGCGCAGCCGAGGGCTGACCAAGGCCGGCTTCGAGGCCTTGGTGCGCGAAGAGATGATCCGTGCGCAGCAACAGTCGGGCATTCGGGATACCGCGATCGTCACCCACACCGACCTGGCCGAGCAGGTACGCCTGGGCGAGCAGCGGCGGCAGATTCGCTATGTGCGTATTCCCGCCGAGGGTTTTCTCGATGTCGCGGCGATCACCGACGAGGAGGCCCGGCAGTACTACGCGCGCTCGCAACGTGATTACCAGGTGCCCGAACGGGTCAAGCTGGCCTGGATACTGCTGGACGTGAAGGACCTGGCCGATGAGGTGCCGGTGGACGATGAGAAGGTGCGCCAGTATTTCGAAGACCACCGTGGCGAATTCGTGGCCGAGCAGGAGCGCCGGGTGAGGCACATCCTGATCCCCGTCGAGGGTGACGACGACCAGGCACGCCAACTGGCCGAGCAACTGTCCGAGCAACTGGTCGAACAACTGCGCCAGGGGGCGGATTTCGCGGCGCTGGCCAAGGAATATTCCAAGGATCCGGGTTCGGTTGCCGACGGTGGTGACCTGGGCTGGGTCAATCGCGGGGTGATGGTCAAGCCCTTCGAGGACGCGGTGTTTGCGGCCACGCCGGGCGAAATCACCGGCCCGATCAAGACCGAGTTCGGCTACCACATCATCGAGGTCACCGATGTGCGTGGTGGTGAGGAGGCGAGTTTCGAGCAGGTGCGTGACAAGGTCGAGGCGGCTTATCGTCGCGCCCAGGCCGAGGAGATCTATTACGAACGCCTCGAACGTCTGGCGGATCTGGCCTACGAAACGCCCGACAGCCTGGATCCGGCGGCCGAGGCGCTGGGGCTGAAGATCCAACACAGCGACTGGGTCACGCGCCATGGTAACCTGCCGCTGGCGATCGAATCGCCCAAGGTGGTCGGCGCGGCTTTCTCCGACGAGGTGCTTGGCGAAGGCAACAACAGCGACGTGATCGAACTGGCGCCGACCCGCGCGGTGGTCGTGCGTGTCGAGGAGCACGAGGAGGCCACGGTCAAGCCCTTCGAGGAGGTCAAGGACGAGGTGCGCCAGGCCGCCGCCCGTGCCAGGGCCTCGGACAAGGCGCGTGCCGAAGGCGAGAAGCGGCTGGCGGAATTGCGTGAAGGGGGTGACCTCGATAGTCTGGCCAAGGCGAAGGGCTGGGAGCTGAAGCAGGCCACGGTCGGTCGGCAAGGTGGCGAAGGGGCCCCGGCCGAGGTGGCTCGCGCCGCTTTCGACGTACTGCGTTCGGCCGATGGCAAGCCGGCCTATGGTGGTGTGGTCTCGGCCAATGGCGACTATTTCCTGATCGCGGTGGACCAGGTGATCGATGGCGATCTCGATGCACTCGACAAGGCCCAGCGCGAGCAGCGCCTGGTGCGGCTGCGGCAGCTCCTTGGCAGTACCGAGTTCCGGGGGGTGTTGCAGGCCCTGCGTGCCCGTGCCGATATCGAGGTGACGCTCAAGTAGCAGGCTCGTCCTCGGGCCGAACCCGTTCGCGGCGGGGACGCCGCTCCCACCGGTAGGAGGCTCGTCCTCGGGCCGAACCCGTTCGCGGCGGGGACGCCGCTCCCACCGGTAG
>CAYMWJ010000165.1:2243-2359 GCA_964394235.1 uncultured Sedimenticola sp.
GAGGCTCGTCCTCGGGCCGAATACAGGCATGGGCGGCATGCGCGGAAGGCGATAGAATCGCCCTCAGGTGTCGCAACCCCGGCAGGCCATGAAGATTCAAGTCAGCGAGCTGATTG
>CAYMWJ010000166.1:0-2349 GCA_964394235.1 uncultured Sedimenticola sp.
GGCGGGGTATCCAGGGGCATGCCCAGGGCGCGCAACTGCTGCTCGGCACGCGGGTCGCCGGTGGCCATCCAGTGCGCGTACAGGCGCAGGATCTCCTGGTGGTCGGTGTCGCGGCGGCGCGATCCGGCGGCGGCGAGCAGTTCGAGCATGCGCACGAAGCCGGCGGTGAGCTCGCGGTAGATATGGCGGTGCGAGGCGGCGCTGTCGGCCAGGTAGTCATAGGCCGCGCTGCCCATGCCGATGAAGTACTCGCGGCGGATGCCCCAGCGCGCGTAGCGGTCGGGGAAAAAGGCCCCGAGGAACAGCGCCAGGTCGCCCAGCCGCTGCAGCAGCAGGCAGCGCTCGCGCTGGCTGGTGGCGGCCTGGGCCTCGCCGTAGAGCAGGGCCAGTGGGCGCTGGGCGAGGCGGCCTTCGTGGATCTCGAAGAAGTGTTCGCTGCGGCGGAAGCGGTGCAGCAGCTCGCCCAGGTACCAGAGGGTGTCTTCGTGGGGTGGCGGGCGCAGGCGCTCGGCATGGTGGTGCAGGCGGCGTCGGAAGTACTCGGGCAGGGATGTCTCGGTACGGATGCGCGTCTCGTCGATCATCGTGCCTCCTGGTGACTTCTTCCTCCTTCTTCAGATAGGCCAGGACACCGGAAAATTCCTTCGAAAACCTTGTGGTTTTGTGCCGCTTGTGCCCCTCTTGAAAACCCCGTGGGCGTTCCTATCTGGCTGCTGCGACGGGCCGATCGGCCCGCGACTCCTGTTGATTCGGTTAGTGACCACAGTTCACCAAAGCTGAAGGAGTACGAGTTCATGAACATTCGTCCCTTGCACGACCGGGTCGTCGTGCGGCGTATCGACGCCGAGAACAAGACGGCCGGAGGCATCATCATTCCCGACAACGCGCAGGAGAAGCCCATCCAGGGCGAGGTGATCGCCGTGGGTGACGGCGCCATCCTGGAAGACGGCAGCCGCCGTCCGCTGGACCTGAAGGTGGGTGACCGGGTGCTGTTCGGCAAGTATTCCGGTACCGAGGTCAAGCTGGGCGACGAGGAGCTGCTGGTGATGCGCGAGTCCGACATCATGGCTGTGATCGAGGATGCGGATAAGGAGGTGAAGGCAGCATGAGCGCGAAGATCGTCAAGTTTCATGAAGAAGCCCGCGAGCGCATGCTCGCCGGTGTGAACACCCTGGCCGACGCGGTCAAGGTGACGCTCGGCCCCAAGGGCCGCAACGTGGTGCTCGAGAAGTCCTTCGGTGCACCGCGCATCACCAAGGACGGGGTGTCGGTGGCCAAGGAGATCGAGCTCAAGGACAAGTTCGAGAACATGGGCGCGCAGATGGTCAAGGAGGTGGCCTCCAAGACCGCGGACGTGGCCGGTGACGGCACCACCACCGCCACCGTGCTGGCGCAGGCCATGATCCGCGAGGGCCACAAGGCCATCGCCGCCGGCATGAACCCCATGGACCTCAAGCGTGGTATCGACGCCGCGGTGAAGGCCGCTGTCGAGGAGCTGAAGTCCATCGCCAAGCCCTGCGACGACAGCAACAGCATCCGCCAGGTGGCTACCGTCTCGGCCAACTGGAACTCCGATGTGGGTGAGATCCTGGCCGAGGCCATGGAGAAGGTCGGTCGCGACGGCGTGATCACCGTCGAGGAGGGCAAGTCGCTGGAGAACGAACTCGAGGTGGTCGAGGGCATGCAGTTCGACCGCGGCTACCTGTCGCCCTACTTCGTCAACAACCAGGAGAAGATGCACGTCGAGCTGGAGAAGCCCTACATCCTCCTGCACGACAAGAAGATCTCCAACATCCGCGACCTGCTGCCGGTGCTCGAGGAGGCCGCCAAGGCCGGCCGTCCGCTGCTGATCATCGCCGAGGACGTGGAAGGCGAGGCGCTGGCCACCCTGGTGGTCAACAACCTGCGCGGCACCCTGAAGGCCGCTGCGGTCAAGGCGCCGGGCTTCGGCGATCGCCGCAAGGCCATGCTGCAGGACATCGCCATCCTCACCGGCGGTACTGTGATCTCCGAGGAGGTCGGCCTGAGCCTCGAGAAGGCCAAGCTGCAAGACCTGGGTGAGGCCGCCCGCGTGGTGATCACCAAGGAGACCACCACCATCGTGGACGGCGCCGGCAAGAAGGACGAGATCGAGGCCCGGGTGGAGCAGATCCGCGCCCAGATCGAGGAGACCACCTCGGACTACGATCGCGAGAAGCTCCAGGAGCGCGTGGCCAAGCTGGCCGGCGGCGTGGCCGTGGTCAAGGTCGGTGCCGCCACCGAGGTCGAGATGAAGGAGAAGAAGGACCTGGTGGACGACGCCCTGCACGCCACCCGCGCGGCGGTCGAGGAAGGCATCGTGCCCGGCGG
>CAYMWJ010000167.1:0-2336 GCA_964394235.1 uncultured Sedimenticola sp.
GCCTTCTGCACCGAGTGGGCAGCGATCTCCCAGCTCAGGTCCACTTCGCACTGGCTCACGCCCTCGACCGACTCGCAGGCCTGCTTCACGGCACCGGCGATCTCGTCCTGCACGCCCTTGGCCGGAAAGCCCAGTACCACCTTGACCTTGACCTTGTCGCCATCGATGGCGATGTCCTTGATGGACTTGGCCGTGACCAGGTCGGTACCCAGGTGGGGTTCGACATAGCCCTTGAGGGCCTCTTCGATGGATTCTCGGGTGACTTCAGCCATGTGTGATACTCCTGCGGACCGCGCTGCACGCGATGCCATGCGGTTGAATTGGGAACTGGTCGCCGATTCTACCACCTGCTCTCGGGCAAACCCAACCGAATTGCTCGGGTTTATCCCCCTCCCGCCCCCCCGCCGGCACGCCACTTGTGGAATAATTCGCACCTTCTGCCAACTCCGGGTTCGAACCTCATGTCCGAGCAACGCCGCAAGATCCTGATCACCAGCGCCCTCCCCTACGCCAACGGGTCCATCCACCTGGGACACTTGGTCGAGTACATCCAGACCGATATCTGGGCGCGCTTCCAGAAGCTGCGTGGCCACGAGTGCTACTATGTGTGCGCGGACGATGCCCATGGCACCCCCATCATGCTGCGCGCACGCGCCGAGGGCATCGAGCCCGAGGAACTGATCGCGCGGGTCTGGAAGGAACACACCGAGGACTTCGCCGGCTTCCACATCGGCTTCGACAACTATCACTCGACCCACTCGCCCGAGAACCGCGAGCTGGCGACCCTGATCTACGAGCGCAACCACGACGCCGGGCACATCGTGCGTCGCACCATTGAGCAGGCCTACGACCCCGAGGCGGGCATGTTCCTGCCCGACCGCTTCATCAAGGGCGAGTGCCCGCGCTGTGGCGCAGCCGATCAGTACGGTGATTCCTGCGAGGCCTGCGGCGCCACCTATGCCCCGACCGAGCTGAAGAACCCGCGTTCGGCCGTCTCCGGTGCCGCCCCGGTCACCCGCGAATCCGAACACATCTTCTTCCGCCTGGCCGACTTCGAGCCGATGCTGCGCGACTGGCACCGTGCCGGCCATGTCCAGCCCGAGGTGGCAAACAAACTGGACGAGTGGTTCGAGGCCGGTCTGAACGACTGGGACATCTCCCGCGATGCGCCTTACTTCGGCTTCGAGATCCCGGACACCCCGGGCAAGTACTTCTACGTCTGGCTGGACGCCCCCATCGGCTACATGGCCAGCTTCCGCAACCTGTGCGAACGCGAGGGCATCGACTTCGACGCCTTCTGGGCCGCCGATTCCGATGCCGAGGTCTATCATTTCATCGGCAAGGACATCGTCTATTTCCACGCCCTGTTCTGGCCAGCGCTGTTGCACGGCGCCGGCTTCCGCAAGCCCAGCGCGGTGTGGGCGCACGGTTTTCTGACAGTGGACGGGGCCAAGATGTCCAAGTCGCGCGGCACCTTCATCAAGGCGCGCACCTACCTGGAGCATCTGAACCCGGAGTACCTGCGCTACTACTTCGCCGCCAAGCTGGGGGCGCGGGTCGACGACATCGACCTCAACCTCGAGGACTTCGCCCAGCGCGTGAACAGCGACCTGGTGGGCAAGGTGGTCAACATCGCCAGCCGCTGCGCCGGCTTCATCCACAAGCGCTTCGGCGGCCGCCTGTCGGCGACATGCAGCGAACCCGCCCTCTATGACGAGTTCGTCGCCGCCGGCGAGTCCATCGCCGCACTCTACGAGGCACGCGAGTATGGCCGTGCGGTACGCGAGATCATGGCGCTGGCCGACCGCGCCAACCAGTACATCGACGAGCACAAGCCCTGGGTGATCGCAAAGGAGGAAGGCCGCGAAGCCGAGCTGCGGGCGATCTGCTCGACCGGCATCAACCTGTTCCGGGTGCTGGTGGGCTACCTCAAGCCCATCCTGCCGCAACTGGCGGCCGACGCCGAGGCCTTCCTGAACATCGCCCCCATGGACTGGTACAGCCAGGCCGAGCCGCTCACCGATCACACCATCAAAAAATTCAAGCCGCTGATGACCCGGGTCGAGAAGGAGCGCATCGCCGCCATGATCGAGGCGTCGAAGGAAGATCTGAAGGCCGAGCCGCAAAAGGCCCCAGCCACCACCCCAGAGGCGAAAGGCATCGAGCCGATCGCACCGACGATCGCCTTCGAGGATTTCGCCAAGGTGGACCTGCGCATCGCGCGCATCGCCAAGGCCGAGCAGGTCGAGGGTGCCGACAAGCTGCTGCGGCTCACACTCGACCTGGGTGGCGAGCAGCGCAACGTCTTCGCCGGCATCAAGTCGGCCTATGCACCG
>CAYMWJ010000168.1:0-2261 GCA_964394235.1 uncultured Sedimenticola sp.
CTGAGTACCTGGAGCTGGGTCTTGAGGGTCCATCGTTTCATGACAGTATTCTCCGCGAGGACGGCGAGACGCCGGCCAGCAGGACGCTTCCGGGCTGTTTCTTCATCAAGCTTCTCCTTGAGTCAATCATGAAGGTCGCTGCCTCATCCTGAGCGACCGGTCTTGCTGACTGTTTCGGGAGAGTTCGAAAAAACTTGAGTGTGGAAGCCGACACCACAGAGTGCACAGAGATCACAGAGGGTTTGAAAGGTGGGGCTGTCCCGGTGGGATTGCCACCCACGATCGACGGGGCGATGGGCCGCCTGCACGAGGGGCCGCGCCTCGCCTTTTGCCATCGTCAAGCTCTGTGCGCTCTGTGTTCTCTGTGGTGAATGAAAAACAAGGGGTGCAAGCGCGCCTTCCATGATCAAGGGTGTGGGCTACCCCCTCGTGAGAGTTGGCGATCGTCGTCTGTCTGCCGGCCGTCCATCAACGGCCGCATGGCCGAGAGCAGCTTGGCGAACAATTGTGGGTTGTTGCGTTCCTCGCGCGCCAGCAGTTGCTTGAAGTGCGCGCGCTGGGTGGGCGCGCTGAAACAGGCGGGACAGGAGTCGGGGATGATGGGCAGGCCGGCGTCGGTGGCAAAGGCCGCGGTCTGGGTCTCGCGCACATAGACCAGCGGGCGGATCACGCGGATGTCGCCGGCATCGTTCACGTAATGTGCCTTCATGGTGCCCAGCCGTCCCTGGTGGAAGGCCGACATCAGGAAGCTCTCGGCCAGGTCGTCCAGGTGCTGGGCCAGCGCCAGCACGTTGTAGCCGTGCCTGCGACAGGTGCTGTACATGATGCCGCGCTTCATGCGTGCGCAGTAGGCGCAGAAGGAGTCGCCCTGCATACGCTGTTTCGCATCTTCCATGATGGGTTGCTCCTCGTAGTACCAGGGCACGCCGAGGCGGTCGTAGTAGGCGGTCAGCGAGGAGGGGTCGAAGCCTTCCACCTCGGGGTCGACGGTGATGACCCCCAGCGCGAAGCGTACCGGCGCGTGTGCGCGCAGGTGCAGCAGCACCTGCAACAGCGACAGCGAGTCCTTGCCGCCGGAGACGCCGAGCAGGATGCGGTCGCCCTCGCGGATCATGTCGTAGTCGGCAATGGCGCGACCGACCTTGCGCAGCAGGGCCTTCGGCGGCCGTGCCCAGGGAGTCTCCTTCATGTCGTCGGGTCGAGCACCAGCTTGCCGTGCACATGGCCTTGCTGGATGCGCTGGTGCGCCTCGCGGGCCTGTGCCAGTGGCAGCACGTCGGCCAGGTGGAGGTGCAGACGGTCACTGTCGATCAGCGCGGCACACTCGCGCAGGATCTCGCCGTGGTGCAGGCGCGGCGCGCGCAGGTCCATGAGCATGGGGGTGAGCATCAGGGTGAAGGCGATGATCAGGTTCTTGCTGCGCGCCTGCGACAGATCGAGCTCACGGCCCGGGTCGAGCAGGGTGACCAGCCGGCCATAGGGCGCCATGGCAGTGATGCTGTCGCGGAAGACATCGGGGCCGACGCTCTCCAGGCAGACGTCCACCCCTTGGCCGCCGGTCTGTGCCAGTACCTGTTCGCTCACCGGCCCTGCGCGATAGTCGATGACCGCGTCGGCGCCCAGTTCGCGGCACAGGGCCAGTCCTTCCTCGCTGCCGGCGGTGGCGAGCACGCGCGCGCCGCGGCTCTTCGCCAGCTGGATGGCGACATGGCCCACCCCGCCGGCACCGGCCTGGATCAGCACCGTTTCGCCGGCGCGCAAGCGTGCCTGGTCGAACAGCGCCTCCCAGGCGGTGATCAGCACCAGCGGGCCGGCAGCGGCGTGATGGAAGTCGGTCGATGCGGGCATGCGCTCGGCCTCGGCCTGCTCCAGCACCGTGTATTCGGCATAGTTGCCCGGCTCGCGTCCCAGACCGCCGTGGCAGAACCAGACGCGGTCGCCGACCGTGAAGCGATCGACCTCGCTGCCGATCTCGACCACCTCGCCGGCACCGTCACAGCCGAGGACAGCCGGCGGTTCGGCCTCGTAGAACAGGCCGCGCGAGCGGATCTTGGTGTCGATGGGGTTCACCCCCGCGCCCCGCAGCCGCACCTTGATCTGGGTGGGCGAGGTGATCTCGGGTTCGGGGGTCTCGACGGACTCGAGCACCTCGGGGCCGCCGACGGCGGTCATCTGCACGGCACGCATGGGCAGTTTCCTCTCAAGGTTAATGTGAAAGTCAACACCACAGAGTACACAGAGATCACAGAGGGTTTGAAGCT
>CAYMWJ010000169.1:0-2256 GCA_964394235.1 uncultured Sedimenticola sp.
TTGAACAGCAGGTATCCCTTCTTCTCCTCGTCGGTGATCGCCTGCTCGTCGCCGCGCAGGAAGCGGTCGAACCGCGAGTCCGGGGTGAGGAGGGTGCGTTCGAAGGTGGCGATGGCATCCTTGATGTTCGTTTCATTGATGCCACTGTCATAGAGTGTGTCGAAGAGTGCGCGATATTCCCGGTCCCGGGACAACTTGGAGACGACCTCTTTCCAGTTGCTGCCCATCTCCTTGGGGTTGTGCACGGGGCCATTGATCTGCTCCTCCAGGGTGGCGGCACGACCGTCCCAGAATTGCGCGATGTTGAGGCTGCTGTTGAACACGGTCGGGGTGTTGATGTCGCCGAGTCTGCCCTTGATGCCAACGGACCGGGGCAGCCCGTCGGTCCCGCCGCGTTCCAGTGGGTGGCAATGGGCGCAGGAGACGGTGTCGTCGTGGGACAGGCGCGGATCGTGGAACAGTCGGCGGCCCAGTGCTGCCTTGCGGCGGTCGACATCGACGGCCACGGGAATCGGGCGTATGGGTTCGTTGCGGTATCTCTCGGCGACGTCGTTCGGTTCACTGGCGAGGGCGGCCGTGACCAGCAGGAGCAGCATGACCCCGAGGTTCCCTGTCGGGAGGAATGCCCGGCCAGGCCGTTTTCCTGGATCGTGACGGTCGTTGTGCGGGGGCTGAATCATGTGTCGGCAAGTTGAGCAAAATGCATGCACGGAGTCGGCAGACGGTGGGTGAACTTTAATGTGGAAGTCGCCGCTTGCACCACAGAGGACACAGACTATTCCCTCGCTGGCGGAAGTTCGGGAGGGCGCCGGTTCGTCTCCTTACTTGTCTTGTCGATGTGCCGGTGGGCGGCGCCGGTGTCCGGCCTCATGCAGTTTTTCGAGGTATTTGGTCCAGTATAGCGCCTGCTTGCGGCCCAGGTCGTAGAGATAGTCCCAGTCGTATATCCCCGAGTCGTGACCGTCGTCGAACACGATCTTGACCCCGTACTGGCCCACCGGGATCAGCTCGGTGATGTTCACATCCTGCTTGTCCACCTCGAGTTTTGCCCGCTGTCCCCAGTGGCCGCGCACCTCGGCCGAGGGGGAGTACACGCGCAGGAATTCGGCCGGGTAGTGATAGGTCTGGCCGTCGTCGAAGCGGATCTCCAGTTCGTGCGACTGCTGGTGCAGGATGATGTCAGTGGGACGGATCTGGGTCATGGTCGTTCAGTAGATGATCAGTAGATGAAGGGGATCAGGCGCTTGCTGCGGCGACAGTAGTCGGCGTAGTCGGTGAATTTTTCGCGCAGGTAGCGCTCCTCACGCTGCATCTTGCCGAAGATGGCGATCGACAGGGCGGGCAGCGAGGCCAGATTGTACGGTGTGCCCTGCCACGCGGCGATGCCCGCCATGAACAACAGCAGCGCCAGGTACATGGGATGACGTACCCAGCGATAAGGGCCACTGGTGATCAGGCGCGCCTGCTCCAGCGGTTCGGGGTAGATGGCGAAGTTGCCCAGGCGGTTGTGCGCCAGGGTGTAGATTCCGATCAGGCCGCCGAGCGCGGACAGCACCAGCCAGGCCGGCGTCCCTTGCGGACTGCCGGCCCAGGGCACCAGGCCGATGCCGATGGCGGTGAATTGCAGGGCAACCAGCAGGTGACTGACGAGGGATTTGTGCATCAGCAGGGGGCTCCCATGTTGCGGGCTCGGCGCACCCGGTGTTCGGTGGATTCGTCGTCGCCCCAGCCCGCGAGGTGGCGCTCGATGATGGCAGCCAGCGCCTCGATGTGTGCCGGCCGATCATTCAGGCAGGGGATGTATTCGTAGCGCTCCCCGCCGGCCTCCAGGAAGACCTCGCGGTTTTCCATGGCGATCTCTTCCAGGGTCTCCAGGCAGTCGGCGGAAAAGCCGGGGCAGAGCACCTGTACCGATTTTACGTGCTCGGCGGCCAGTTTGCGCAGGGTCTGCTCGGTGTAGGGTTGCAGCCATTGCTTCGGCCCCAGCCGCGACTGGAAGCTGAGCGTCCAGTCCTCGTCATCCAGTTCCAGTGCCTCGGCAAGCAGGCGGGCGGTCTTCTGACATTCGCAGAAATAGGGGTCGCCCTGGTCGAAGTATTCCCGCGGGATGCCGTGGAAGGACAGCAGCAGCCGCTCGGCCGTGCCGTGCTGCGCACGGTGTTCGCGCACGCTCTCGGCCAGCGCGCTGATGTAGGCCGGCTCGTCGTGATAGTGGTTGACGAAACGCAGTTCCGGCAGCCAGCGCCAGCCGCGCAG
>CAYMWJ010000170.1:0-2241 GCA_964394235.1 uncultured Sedimenticola sp.
GCATGCAGTCGCCGTCGAGGATGTACTGCTTGATGCGCTCCACCGCCGCCTTGAAGCCCGCCTCGGTGAAGCCGGAGACGAAGTCCGATTCCTGCACCGTACGCGGCGACCGTGCTGCCGAGCGCGGAGCCCCGGTCTGCATGCGCCGGTACAGGGCATCGATGCGCGCCTCGGCATCCGCCAGGGTCTGCCCGGCCTCGACATCGGCATGTACCACGATGTACATGCGCCCGGCCAGGTTGTCGAACACCACCACCTCGTCGGAGACCATCAGCAGGATGTCGGGCGTGCCCAGCGGGTCGGGCTTGTCGGAGTTGCGCAGGCGCGGCTCGATGTGGCCGACGGTGTCGTAGCCGAAATAGCCCACCAGCCCGCCGTGGAAGCGTGGCAGGCCGGCGATCTCCGGCACCCGGAAATGCACACGAAAGGCATCGACGAAAGCCAACGGGTCATCGGTCTCGACTACCTCCTCGCCGTTCTCACCGATCAGGCGCACCTGCTCGCCGCGCACCTCCAGCCGGGTGCGACACGGCAAGCCGATAATGGAATAGCGGCCCCACTTCTCGCCGCCATGCACCGATTCGAAGAGATAACCGTAGGGGCCGTCGACCAGCTTGAGATAGACGCTCAGCGGGGTGTCGAGGTCGGCCAGCACCTCGCGCACCACCGGGATGCGGTTGTAACCCTGCGCCTGCAGGGCGGCAAATTGCTCAGGATTCATGAGGGACTCCACACAGACAGTCAAAGACGAAGAACAGCGACACGACAGCGCTCAGCGCCATCGCGTGGTCTTTTCCTTTCTGTGGTGGGCTGCCAACGCCACGGTGCGGTCGTCCGAATGCCTGAAGAAAGATCGAACCATATCCAAAAACCGTGCAGAGGCCAAGCCGAAGGAGCCACCGCCGCTCTGTGATCTCTATGTGCGTTGTGGTGTTGACTTCCACATTAACAGGGCAAGAGTGGCCCCCTCGCCGTGACTCCCCGGTTTGCACCATGGCCAATATCAGCGCATTGACATTTAAGTATTTGCTCATATACTTCTTATCGTGAACGAGCATCGGCAGCAGTACCGCCGAATTCGCGAACCCCGAAACAACGAATTCACAAGGAGAGTTGTCATGAAAAAGATCATCGCTATCGCTGCCCTCATCGCTTCCGCCCAGGCTGCTGCCTTCTGGGATTCCAACAATGGTTCGACCAATGGTGCCTACAACGGCAACGGCGACTTCGTCGGCAACGGCAATGCCGAGGGCGAGGCCACCTTCTCCATGACCTTCAAGGGTCGCGGCAAGACCGCCGGCGACTTCAAGGGCAACGGCTCGACCGACGGCAACTGGGCCGGCTACGGTTACGACCAACCCTACTACGCACCCTATTACTACTACGGCGCCCCGGTGGCCCCGGCCGCAGCTCCGGCTCCGGCAGCCGCCCCTAGCGCTCCGCAAGCCTCGGGCACCAAGTAAGACCGGCAACCCGTGAGCCGCAACAACCCTGCCACCACGGCGGGGTTTTTTTTATTGGTGCACCCATACTGGGCGTACCACGAAAAAGCCCGCTGTTACGCGGGCTTCGGGACGATATGGGATTGCATGGGATGGGTATTTGGTAGCAAGGGGCTCTACCAAACAAATTTCCCAAGTGATTGATATTGGAGGATTTCTCTATTTTTCGTTTCAAAGTTGCCCCCAAAATTGCCCCACTTTTTCCTTCGGTACCCCCCTTCAATGGCGATTTTCGTTGATCTGGATCAAGCCCCCCAGCACCACCAGAACCGCGCCGGGCGGATGTGTGAGCGCTGCCCACACAAGAAACCCGGCACGGCGGCCGGGGTCAGTGGGTTTTCCATCTGCAATTTCCCAGGTGCAGAAATTTGGCTGGGGGCGCGGTACTGGGGGGCTTCCTGCCAAAGTTTCACACCCCCCCTGCCCACACCACGGCCGGCAGCCGGGCGGGTGTTCGGGGCGGGGGTTGTCATGTCAACGCCCTATGTGCCGGTGAAACTGCGCAAACCCCGCGCCTCCCACACCCGCAGATCGGACCCTCCAGGGAGGACCCGTGATCGGTACGGGCCTTCGCACCCTTGCCGCAACCTTGCCCTGCTCATGGGGTCCGCTCGGCTGGCGACCTCCCCAGAACCTCCCCATGCTCATGAGGTCCGCCCCTGTCGCCCTGGTGCTGGCCGCCAGCCCATAGCAGAACCTTAGCGGCCTCATGGGGTGCGCTTCTTCCGCTTGGGGCATC
>CAYMWJ010000171.1:0-2232 GCA_964394235.1 uncultured Sedimenticola sp.
CTTCGACACCCTGCCGGCCTTCTCGCAGATCCGCCCGGAACACGTCGAGCCGGCCATCGATTACCTGCTCGCGCGCAACCGCCGCGAGATCGAGCGCCTGATCGACGAGGCGGGTGAGACCCCGACCTGGGAGCACTTCATCGAGCCGCTGGAAATCATCGAGGATGAGCTGGAGCGCGCCTGGTCGCCGGTCTCGCATCTCAATTCGGTGATGAACAGCGAGGCGCTGCGTGCTGCCTACAACACCTGCCTGCCCAAACTGTCGCAATACGGCACCGAACAGGGCCAGAATCCGCGCCTGTACCAAGCCTACAAGCGCCTGGCCGAGTCGGACCAGCCGCTGGATGCAGCGCAGCGCAAGGTATTGGAGAATGCGCTGCGCGATTTCCATCTCTCGGGCATCGATCTGCCGCCCGAGCAGCAGGCGCGCTATCGCGAGATCAGCCAGCGCCTGTCGCAGTTGACCAGCCGCTTCGCGGAGAACGTGCTCGACTGCACCAACGCCTGGGAGATGCACATCACCGACGAGGCCCGGCTCGCCGGCCTGCCCGAGTCGGCACGCGCCCTGGCCGCGCAGACCGCGCGCGAACGCGGCAAGGCGGGCTGGGTGTTCACCCTCGACTTCCCCTCCTACCACCCGGTGATGAGCTACGCCGACGACCGCAGCCTGCGGCGCACCTTCTACGAGGCCTACAACACCCGTGCCTCCGACCGCGGCCCACACGACCCGGCACACGACAACAGCGCCCTCATGGAGGAGATCCTGGCGCTGCGTCACGAGCTGGCGCAACTGCTGGGCTTCGCCAACTACGCCGAGCGCTCGCTGGCCACCAAGATGGCACGCAGCACCGACGAGGTGATGGGCTTTCTGCGCGACCTGGCCGCACGCTCGCGTCCACAGGCCGAGCGCGAACTGGCCGAATTGCGCGACTTTGCCGCCGAACAGGGCTGTGACGATCTGCAGCCCTGGGACATCCCCTACTACAGCGAGAAGCTGCGCCAGGCGCGCTATGCCATCACCCAGGAAGAGCTCAAGCCCTACTTCCCCGAACACCGGGTGATCGCCGGCATGTTCGAAGTGGTCGGCCGGCTCTACGGGGTGAGCTTCCACGAAATGGACGGCGTGGAGGCCTGGCATCCCGACGTCAAGTTCTACGAGATCCGCGATGCCGACGGCACGGTGCGCGGCCAGTTCTATTTCGACTTGTATGCCCGCCCCAACAAGCGCGGCGGCGCCTGGATGGACACCTGCCAATCGCGCATGGTCACCCGCGAACGCGCGCAGATCCCGGTCGCCTACATGACCTGCAATTTCACACCCCCGGTGGACGGCAAGCCGGCCCTGCTCACCCATGACGAGGTCGAAACCCTGTTCCACGAGTTCGGCCACGGCCTGCACCACATGCTCACCCGCGTGGATCATCCCGAGATCTCGGGCATCAACGGTGTGGCCTGGGACGCCGTGGAGCTGCCCTCGCAATTCATGGAGAACTTCTGCTGGGAGCGCGAGGCCCTGGACCTGATCTCCGGTCACTACGAGACCGGCGAGCCCATCCCCCGGGCGCTCTACGAAAAGATGATCGCCGCCAAGCACTTCCAGTCGGCCATGATGATGGTGCGCCAGCTCGAGTTCTCGCTGTTCGACTTCCGCATCCATCTGGAATACGACCCCGAGCGCGGAGCGCATCTCGAGCAGATCCTCGAGCAGGTACGCGACGAGGTGGCGGTGGTGCGGCCACCGGAATGGAATCGCTTCGCCCACAGCTTCACGCATATCTTCGCCGGCGGCTATGCGGCAGGCTACTACAGCTACAAGTGGGCCGAAGTGTTGTCGGCAGACGCCTTCTCGCTGTTCGAGGAGCGCGGGATCTTCGACCGCGAGACCGGGCAGGCCTTCCTGCGCAACATCCTCGAGCCGGGCGGCTCGCGGGACGCGGCCGAGCTGTTCCGCGCCTTCCGCGGCCGCGAGCCGCAGATCGACGCGCTGTTGCGACATGCCGGCATCGCGGCCTGAGGCCAGCCCTTCGGCCCGGGGACGGACCTCCTGCAAGGAGCGGCGTCCCCGCCGCGAAGGACACTCCCCAGTCGGGACAGTTTCTGCAAGACTTGCCCCTGTCGAACACCGCTTTTCGGGAGCTGCGCCATGTACAAGATCCTCTGCCTGAACGCCAAAGGTGGCTGCGGCAAGACCACGCTCGCCACCAACCTCGCCACCTGGTATGCCGACGACGG
>CAYMWJ010000172.1:0-2221 GCA_964394235.1 uncultured Sedimenticola sp.
ACGGCCTGAAGGCCGGCGACGAGCAGACCCTCACCCTGACCCCGGAACAGGCCTATGGCGACCCCGAGCCGGGGCTGGTGCAACGCCTGCCCCTGGCCGATTTTGGCGAATTGGCACCCGAGGTCGGGCAGATCATGAGCTTCGCCCTGGGCGAGATCGGCGAGACCATAGGCATCATCCGCGAGATCGACGGCGACGAGGTAGTCGTGGATTTCAATCACCCCCTGGCTGGCCACGAGGTGGTGTTCCGGGTGCAGATCCTGGCCGTGGAATAGCCCCGGCATCTTCCGGGACAACGAAGCATTAGACATTCCTAATATTTCCCGTATACTGCGCGCCCTTCGTTTTCCGACCGCAGTCACCACATGTTCCAACTCACCTGTCCCGGCGGGCAGTGCGTCAAGAACGACGTGTTGTCCGGTCTCACCGTTGCCCTCGCCCTGGTCCCCGAGGCCGTGGCCTTCGCCTTCGTCGCCGGCGTCGAACCGCTGGTGGGTCTCTACGGCGCCTTCCTGATGGGACTGATCACCGCCCTGCTGGGCGGCCGCCCGGGGATGATCTCGGGCGCCACCGGGGCCATGGCGGTGGTGATGGTCTCACTGGTGTCCAGCCATGGCGTGGAATACCTGTTCGCCGCGCTGCTGCTCACCGGCGCCCTGCAGATAGCGGCCGGCGTGCTGCGGCTGGGCAAGTTCATCCGCCTGGTGCCCTACCCGGTAATGCTGGGCTTCGTGAACGGGCTGGCGATCGTGATCTTCCTCGCCCAGTTGCAGCAGTTCCAGACCACCGGCCCCGACGGCGAGACGGTCTGGCTGTCGGGCGAGCCGCTGTGGCTGATGCTGGGACTGGTGGCGCTGACCATGGCGATCATCCACTTCCTGCCACGCCTGACCAGCGCGGTGCCGGCCTCGCTGGCGGCCATCGTGACCGTCACCCTGCTGGTCATCGGGCTCGACCTGGACACCCGCTCGGTGGTAGACGTGCTGCGCGAGATGAGCGGCGACCCGAACGCCAGCATCGCCGGCGGCCTGCCCGAGTTTCATATTCCGAGCATTCCACTCACCTGGGAGACGCTGGAGATCATCCTGCCCTACAGCCTGATCCTCGCCGGCGTGGGCCTGATCGAGTCGCTGCTCACCCTCACCCTGATCGACGAGCTGACCGAAACCCGTGGTCGCGGCAACCGGGAATGCATCGGCCAGGGCGTGGCCAACACGGTCAACGGCCTGCTCGGCGGCATGGGCGGCTGCGCCATGATCGGCCAGTCGCTGATCAACATCAATTCGGGCGGACGCGGCCGGCTCTCGGGCATCAGCGCGGCGCTGTTCCTGCTGGTCTTCATCCTGTTTGCCTCGGGGCTGATCGAACGGATCCCGGTGGCTGCGCTGGTGGGCGTGATGTTCGTGGTGGTGCTGGGCACCTTCGAATGGACCACCTTCCGCATGATCGGCAGGGTGCCGAAGGCGGACATCTTCGTCACCGTGCTGGTGGCGGTGATCACGGTGGTCTCCGACCTGGCGGTGGCGGTGATCGTAGGGGTGATCGTCTCGGCGCTGGTATTCGCCTGGGAGCACGCCAAGCAGATGCGCGCCGAGACCCACATCGACGAGAACGGCGCCAAGATCTACGAACTGCACGGCCCGCTGTTCTTCGGCTCAGTGCAGAACTTCCACGACCTGTTCGACCCGAAGAATGATCCGGCCGAGGTGATCGTCGACTTCTACGACTCGCGGGTGGCCGATCACTCCGGCATCGAGGCCATCGACAGCCTGGCCGAGCGCTATCAGCGCCACGGCAAGACCCTACACCTGCGCCACCTCAGCCCCGAGTGCCGCGACCTGCTGGAGAGGGCCGGCGACCTGGTGGAGGTCAACCTGCTGGAAGACCCGCGCTACTACGTGGCCGACGATCGGCTGGCCTGAGTCCCCAGCGTGTAGGAGGTCCGGCCTCGAACCGAACCGTTCGCGGCGGGGACGCCGCTCCTACGCTCCCCGCCTCATCCGTAAGCGGGGACGGAGCACCTTTCAATCCCCGGGAGCGTTCGTTTCCATCAGTTGCGCGATCGCCGCGCGCACCTTCTCTTCAGTGACCGGGAACTCGATGGCCGCATCCACCGCGAAACCCAGCGACTGGTACAGCGGGACCAGGTTGGGATAGCCGCCCAGCTCGACGATGGCCAGCAGGCGCTTCATCAGCGGAACACCACCCAGGTGGTGGCGAT
>CAYMWJ010000173.1:0-2206 GCA_964394235.1 uncultured Sedimenticola sp.
CGCGCCTCGCCTTTTGCTATTGTTGAACTCTGTGCGCTCTGTGTCCTCTGTGGTGAATGAAAAACATCAACATCAGTGTCCGATCTTGACCGCTACCCTGCAAGCCCTGATGCATCACCAGGCCGAACTCCGCGCCTGCCGTCGCTGTCCCGACATGCAGCCACCGCCGGTGGTGGGGCAGCCCGTGCGCTCGCCGGTGCTGCTGCTCGGCCAGGCACCGGGCGACAAAGAGCCGAAGCTGCAACGGCCCTTCGCCTGGACCGCCGGCAAGACCCTGTTCAAGTGGTTCTCGGGCATCGGGCTGGACGAGGTGCAGGTGCGCGAGCGAGTGTACATGGCGGCGGTGTGTCGTTGTTTCCCAGGCAAGAAGCCCCGTGGCGGCGATCGTGTGCCCTCTCCACAGGAGATTCGTCAGTGCCGCCACTGGCTGGAGCGCGAATGCGAGCTGCTGGCTCCGCAACTGCTGATCCCGGTCGGCAAGCTGGCGATCGCCCAGTTCATCGAATGCCGCCGTTTGAGCGAGGTGATCGGCCGGCAGCATCGGGTGGACTGCTTCGGCCGGGCGGTGGATTGCATCCCCCTGCCGCATCCTTCGGGGGCCTCGACCTGGCACCGTGCCGAACCGGGCAAGACGCTGCTCGCGCATGCCCTGGCGTTGATCGCGCATCACCCCGCCTGGCGTGGCTTGCAGGAAGCCGCCGGGGGTAGCGGCCAGTCGGTCTGAAGCGCGATCCTCGGTTGGCTGCCACCCGGGATTCGTGGCTCGGCCTGGTCAGGTATCGACGGGTTCGATCATGGCGTGGGCATCCTGGCGGTCGATGCTCAGGCGCAGCTCGCCGTACTCCTCGATGCGATTCGCGGGCGTGGGGTCGTCGGTGCAGGCGCAACCGGCGATCACCGACTGGAAGAAGACGCCCAGATGCAGGGTCACCCTTTTGTCATCGGCCCGGCGGCCCAATATCATGAAGCGCGGTCGGCCCACGATGTGGTTGCCGCGCGTGAGCAGGCGCTCCAGCGCCAGCCAGGTCGGGTCGGCGGTGGTCAGTTCCTCGTTCAGGACGGCGATCAGCTCGCCGTCGGGCCAGGCGGCCAGAGTCTCGGGCAGATACTGGGACATGGATCGAGCATACTCCGAAGATGAAAGACAAGACCAATGACTATCTGTACCGCTTCCTGTTCGAGTCTTTCGGCGTGCGTGGTGGTTTCGTGCGCCTGGGCGCGAGCTGGCGGGCGATCCGTGAAAAGCACGACTATCCCGCGCCGGTGTCGCGTGCGCTGGGCGAGGCCATGGCAGCGGTTGCGCTGTTGTCCACCACCATCAAGTTCCAGGGGGCGCTGGTCATGCAGTTGCTTGGCGAGGGGGTGATCCGTTCCCTGGTGGCGCAGGTCACCGACCGCCGTACCCTGCGCGGCGTGGCGCGTTTCGATGAAGCAGCCGACGCGTCGACGCCCCTGCTCGAGGGGGCGCGTCTGGTACTTACCGCCGAGTCGCCCGGTGGCGAACGCTATCAGGGTATCGTGCCGGTGGAGGGGCATGGCGTGGCCGAGGCCCTGGCGCGCTATTTCGAGCAGTCCGAGCAACTGCCTACCCGGCTGTGGCTGGCCGCCGACGAGGAAGTCGCTGCCGGCCTGTTTCTGCAGCGCATGCCGGGGGATGGCGATGATGCCGAGAACTGGCAGCGGGTGGTGGCGCTGGCCGATACCCTCGGTGACGAGGAACTGCTGTCGCTGGGCGTCGAGACCCTGCTGCATCGGTTGTTCCACGAGGAGACGGTGCGCCTGTTCGAGCCCGAGCCGGTGTCTTTCCGCTGCGATTGCTCGCGCGAGCGTGTGGGCGACATGCTGAAGGCCATGGGCGAGGGTGAACTGGCGCAGATCCTCGACGAGATGGGCGAGGTCGAGGTGGCCTGCGAGTTCTGCGGGCAGCAGTACCGTTTCGACAGCGTGGACGTGGCCGGTCTGTTTCAGCCAGGGTCTTCCGAGGCCCCTGGGGGAGTGCACTAGGAATCGAGGGTTCGCGGCGGGGATCCCGTTCCCTCCGGTAGGAGGCCCGTCCCCGGGCCGAATCTCAAATCTCCAGTCTCACGCCACAGCCACCCAGCCCGCAGTAGCCCTGCGGGTTCTTCGACAGGTACTGCTGGTGATAGTCCTCGGCATAGTAGAAGGTTGGGGCCGGCAGGATCTCGGTAGTGATCTCTCCCTTGCC
>CAYMWJ010000174.1:0-2154 GCA_964394235.1 uncultured Sedimenticola sp.
CAGTGGCGAGGAGTTCGCGGCGCGCTTCCGCGAGAGCTTCGGTTTCGATCTCTGAGGGGGCTAGGTTCGCGGCGAGGACGCCGCTCCTGCCCTGTAGGAGGCCCGTCCCCGGGCCGAACATTCGCCGGGTTCTGGACATTGCACACCGGCAGCGCGTCTGTTCCATTGGTGGAGGGCGTGTCCGCAGACACCCAAAAAAAGACCCGCCGGAGGCGGGTCCACGACCTTGGAGGTGAAACGGTAGTCTCAGGGCTTGATGTAGATATAGCCACGCTGTTGCAGGCGGGCCAGTTCGGCCACGCCGCTGTCCACGATGTCTTCTGGCTCGACGCCATAGAGGTCGCTGTCGACATCGACGCCGCGTCGACGCAGGGTGGCCCCGCAGACCTCGAAACGCACGCCCTGATCCTTGAGGATGTCTACCCAGGCGATCATCTGGCCGTCGGCATTGGCGCGCGGAAAGCTCTTCAGGTGGCCGAGTGCCTCGGGCAGCAGGAGCATGGAGAGCCCGTCGCCGTGCAGCACCACACGGATGTCCAGATGATCGGCGCCTTCGGCATCGATGTGATTCTGCACCGTGTGCAGGGCATAGGCCTGGTGTGCCGGGTCACTGTCGTTGATGTGATAGACCACACGCAGGCGGTCACCGGCGGTCGCGTTCACTGTGCTCAGCATCGGCAGCAGCAACAGCCAGAGCAGCAGTCGGGGCAGCTGGGGCATCGGCATCAGACCCGGATATAGCTCCAGCCTTCTTTCTGCCGCTTGACCACGTGGCTGACGCCGGAGTCGATGATCTCGGCTTCGGGCACGATCTCGACCTCGATGCCCTGCTTGACCTCCAGGCGCTGGATGGTGTTCTTGCAGGCGACGAAGGTCAGGTTCTTGTAACGCTGGGCCAGCTGGTGGATGCGCTCCTTGTAGTGGCTGAGGCGCTCACGCAGAAAGGCCAGGCCTTCGCCGTTGCTCACGATCTCGACCCGCAGCGGTTTGCCATCGGCCTCGTAGGCGGCCAGCATCTGTTCCACGTCGTCGAGCAGTTCACCGGCTGCGGTCTGGTCGGGCGTGGTCAGGTGGAAGACGATGCGTGTCTCCTCGCTGTTGGCGGCAGCCGGCGCCTGGCCGCGCCCTTCCGGGTCGAGTACCACCAGGCGGTCCTGCGTCTGGGACTCGTTGCCCGCCAGCCAGCCTCCCAGCAGGCCCACCGCCAGCATCAGCAGGCTGGCGGCGAGCGTCAGCCAGTGCCGGCTGACTCGTGCAACCTTGCAGGCGGCAATCCCCGGCGGGTTGGCGTAGGCCAGCTGGAGCTGGCTCTTCAGATTGTTCAGTTCACACACCTCGCGCGCCAGTGCCGCATCCTGCTGGATGGCCTCGAGCACCCGCACCCGTTCCTGCGGGGTCAGCTCGCCGTCGACGTAGGCGTTGAGATCGATGTCACTGTTCTTGGTCATGACATGTTCCTTTTCCTGAGAGGGACCACGACCCGGTCGTTGAGATGGACCTGGGCGAGCAGCTCGCGCAGGCGCTTGCGGGCGCGCGAGAGGCGGCTCATCACGGTCCCGACCGGGACATCCAGGATCTGTGCGGCATCGGCATAGCTGAAGCCGGCGAGATCCACCAAGGTGATGATCTGGCGGTGATCATCGTTGAGGGCGGCGATCGCTTCGCGGGTGTGCTGCACCAGCTGCGAACGGTCCGCGGCCTCCTCCGGGGTCTCCTCGGTGACAGGTTCGGCATCCTGACCGGTGTCCTCGCGCTGCCGTCTGAACTGGTCACGGAACAGGTTGGCCATGATCCGGGTCAGCCAGACGGCCAGGCGTGTCTCGTCACGCAGGCTGTCCAGCTTGTCCAGCGCCCGGGCCAGGGTCTCCTGGACCAGGTCTTCGGCCATGTGTTGATCGTGTGACCAGGACCAGGCCAGCCGGTACAGGCGCTCGCGCTCGCCGCAGATGGCGTTGCGCAGGCGGCGGGTGCGGCCCAGTCGTTCCAGCAGGGAAGGAGCGTTTTTCTCTGTCATGTACGCAAGGACGAGCGGGCGCCGGGTTTATTCCCTGCGTCGGAAGGGAGCACTCTCGGCGATCAGCAGGGTCAGCTCCTAGCAGCCGTTCCTGGCAACATAGAAAAATATTCCATGCTGCAACATGACAGATGCCATGC
>CAYMWJ010000175.1:0-2151 GCA_964394235.1 uncultured Sedimenticola sp.
GTAACCGGTCAAACCACACCGTTCTTCTCACGATGAATCTCGCGCCATAAGCTGCTCCTGCATTCACTGACAGGAGCAGATCATGGGCAAGCGACGTAACAAGACCGAGTGGCGACGACTGATCGAGGAGCAGGCGGCCAGCGGTCTGACCCAGAAGGCCTTCTGTGCACAAGCGGGTATTGCGGTGGCGACCTTTGGCTATTGGAAGCGCAAGCTGCGGGATGAGGGCGCGCTCCGTTCCGATGAGCGAGCAGATCCGCGGCGTGTAACGCTGGACGACTGGATCGAGCTTACACCCCCGTCGCCGGGGCCGGCACCCGGTTGGCACATCGAACTCGACCTGGGGAATGGGCTCTGCCTGCGGTTGCGCCGGGGATAGCCATGCTGTTGCCCGAGTCCGGCGTCCGTCTGTGGCTGTATACGCCGCCGACGGACATGCGCAAGTCCTTCGATGGGCTCTCGGCGCTGGTGCGGCAGAAGCTGGCCGAGGAGCCGACCAGCGGCCAGCTGTTCGTGTTCATCAACCGCAAGCGCACCCAGCTGAAGGTGCTCTACTTCGAACAGGGCGGTTACTGCCTGTGGAGCAAGCGTCTGGAAGCAGGCCGGTTCCACTTCGGTGCCCGGGGCGGCAACAAGCGGGCGTTGAGCTGGACCGATCTGAAGTTGATCATCGAGGGCATCGATCTGAATTCCATTCGCCGCTTCAAGCGCTATCGAAAGCGCCGGAATGAGGGATGAGAAAGTGGCTTCCAGGCGCTGTTTGAGATACAATGTCGGACATGCAAGTGACGGATTGCACAGTAAAAAACTCCTTGTCCGACACCTCGGATTCAGACGCTGTCATCCGTGCCTTGCAGGCCGAAATCGCTTCCCTCAAGCAGCAACTCGAGTGGTTCAAGCGCCAGCTGTTCGGGCGCAAGTCCGAGAAGCGGATCATCGAGCACCCGGACCAGCTCGATCTGAGCGCCCTGCTGGGCGATGCCCCGCCACCGGCCGAGCCGGCGCCCACCGAAGAGATCACCTATCGCCGCCGCAAGCCCAAGCAACGGAGCGAGGACGATGTCACCGATGCGGGCCTGCGCTTCGGCCCGGATGTGCCGATCGAGGTGATCGAACTGTCTGCCCCGCAGCTCGAAGGCCCGGAGGCCGACCAGTACGAGGTGATCGACTACAAGATCAGCCGCCGCCTGGCGCAGCGTCCGGGCAGCTACGTGGTGCTGGAGTACCGCCGCCCGGTGCTCAGGCACAAGCCCAGCAGCCGCCTGATGGAAGTCCCGGCCCCCTCGGCAGTGTTCGAGGGCAGCCTGGCCGATGTCAGCCTGCTGGCCGGTCTGCTGGTGGACAAGTTCTGCTATCACCTGCCGTTGTATCGCCAGCACCAGCGGCTGAAGGACGCCGGTATCACCCTGAGCCGGTCCACCCTGACGAACTACGTACGACGCAGCATCGAACTGCTGCGGCCCATCTACGACGCCCAATGGCGGCACATTCTGCAAAGCAAAGTGCTGGCGATGGACGAGACGCCGATCAAGGCGGGACGCAAGAAGAAGGGCCAGATGCAAGCCACCTGGTACTGGCCGATCTATGGGGAGGACGACGAGATCTGCTTTAGCTGGTCGACCAGTCGCGGCAGCGCGCACATCGAGCGACAGCTCGAGGGCTTCGCGGGCGTGTTGCTCAGCGACGGCTATGCCGCCTACGACCGCTATGCCAAAAACAAGCCACGGATCACCCAGGCGCAGTGCTGGGCGCATACCCGACGCTACTTCGAGCGGGCCAGTCGCAGCGATCCGACCGCCCAGGAGGCGTTGGCCCTGATCGGTGGTCTCTACCGGGTGGAGCAACAGATCCGGCAGAAAGGGCTCGAAGGTCAGGAGAAACTGGACTATCGCAGCCACCACGCCCTGCCGATCGTGGATGCCTTCTTCGGCTGGTGTCGGCAGCAGCGCCAGCGGATGGACCTGGTCAACAGCGATCCGCTGGCCAAGGCGGTCACCTATGCCGAGAATCACCAGGCACAGCTGAAGGTCTATCTCAGCGACCCGGATGTCCCCATCGACACCAACCACCTGGAGCGGGCCCTGCGAGTGATCCCCATGGGGCGCAAGAACTGGCTGTTCTGCTGGAGCGAGGTGGGTGCCAGGCATGTGG
>CAYMWJ010000176.1:0-2150 GCA_964394235.1 uncultured Sedimenticola sp.
GGAGGTAGATTCATGGCGCTCGACGAGAACTGGTTCACCGAGGTCGACGAGGAGATCCAATCGGCCTTTTCGCTGAAGGTCCGCAACAAGCTCCACGAAGAGCAGTCCGCCTTCCAGAAGCTCGAGGTCTACGACACCGAGGGCTTCGGGCACCTGCTGGTGATCGACGGCTTCACCATGGTGAGCACCCGGGACAATTTCCTCTACCACGAGATGATGACCCACCCGGTGCTGTTCACCCATCCCGATCCCAAACGGGTGGCCATCATCGGCGGCGGCGACTGCGGTTCGCTGCGCGAGGTGCTGCGTCACCCCGGTGTCGAGCATTGCGTGCAGATCGACATCGACGAGCGGGTAACCCGGGTCTCCGAGCAGTTCTTTCCCGAGCTGTGCGAAGCCAACGACGATCCGCGCGCCGAGCTGCTGTTCATCGACGGCATCCAGTGGATGAAGGATGCCGAACCGGACTCGCTGGACGTGATCATCGTCGATTCCACCGACCCCATAGGCCCCGGCGAGGTACTGTTCTCCACCGAGTTCTACGCCGCCTGTCATCGCGCCCTGGGCGAGGACGGCCTGATCGTGCAGCAGAGCGAGTCGCCGCTGGCGCACCTGCCCATCCTCGAGCGCATGTACCGCAACTACCGGACCGCGGGCTTCCGCGCGGTGCAGACCCTGTTCTTCCCGCAGCCCATCTATCCCACCGGCTGGTGGTCGGCCACCATCGGCGGCAAGGCCGACACCTTGCCCGGATTCCGCGAGGCCGACGCCCGCGACAAGCCCTTCGCCACCCGCTACTACAACGCGGAGATCCATCGCGCGGCCTTCGCTCAGCCCGAGTTCTTCCGTGAGGCGGTCGCAAGCTGGCGATGAATGCCCTGCTGGCCGCCACCCTGCTCAACATGGCCCTGATCACCACCGTGGTGATCGTGCACTACGAGTTCCTGATCCGCGCCTCCGACGCCATCCCGCGCCTGTGCCGGCATCACCGCCCACGCATCCTGCTCGGCGTGCTGGCGGCGCTGGTGGCGCACTCGGTGGAGATCTGGATCTTCGGCCTGGGCTACTGGTTCATGCATCACGGCGAGGATTTCGGGCACCTGCAGGGCAACTTCGACGGCTCGCTGCTGGACGCGGCCTATTTCTCTTTCACCACCTACAGCACCCTCGGCTTCGGCGACATCGAGCCGATCGGGTTGTTGCGCTATACCGCCGGCATGGAGGCGCTCACCGGCCTGGTGCTGATCACCTGGTCGGCCTCCTTCCTGTACGTGGAGATGCAGCGTTACTGGGACAAGCGCTGATAGGTCACGAAGTGATGGGGAATGGGGTTGCGCTCGTCCACCTGCCCTGCGATGCGCTCGACCTCACACCACTCGGCGCGATCGAAGGCGGGGAAGAAGGCATCGCCCTCGGGCTCGGCGTGGACCTCGGTCAGATAGAGTCGCGCGGCCAGCGGCAGTGCCTGGGCATAGAGCTGGGCACCGCCGATGAGCATCAGTTCATCGACATCGCCGAACTGCTCGATGGCCTGTTCCAGCGAATGCACCACCTCGGCCCCCTCGGCGCGGTAGTCGGGATTGCGGCTGATCACCACGTGCGTGCGGTGCGGCAACAGGCCAGGCAGCGACTCCCAGGTGCGGCGTCCCATGAGGATGGGCTTGCCCAGGGTGAGCCGCTTGAAGTGCGCCAGGTCGGCGGGCAGGCGCCAGGGCAGGCGGTTGTCGATACCGATCACGCCGTTGTCGGCGACCGCGACGATGATCGACAGATTGGGAACGATGGCAGACATGCCGTCATCATATCAGGCCCGCCCCGGACGGACCGGGACGGGTCTTCCTCGTGCGCCTGTAACGTTCAGGCAGCCAGCTCTTCACAGAGTTCTTCTTCGGCCTCGATCAGCATCTCGATGATGACTTCCATTTCGTGGCTGTTCTCTTCGGCCAGTTCGCGGATCTGTCCGCAGTCGATGGTGAGTGCTTCAGTGTTCATGACGGTACCTCCTGTCATTGCGTGCATTAGAAGATTAGTCTCTTCTGATGCACTGATTGGCAGAAAGTTCCCGTCACCTGATCCGGATCAACCGAAAGAACCTGGATTAATTCTACTTTGTCATATTTCCGACTCTCGCCGCAGGTGGCTTGCCAGCG
>CAYMWJ010000177.1:0-2114 GCA_964394235.1 uncultured Sedimenticola sp.
GCCCGCCCGGCCCAGGTCGAGGCCGCCATTGCCCTGCTCGATCAGGGGGCGACCGTGCCCTTCATCGCGCGCTACCGCAAGGAGGCCACCGGTGGGCTGGACGACGGTCAGTTGCGCCTGCTGGAAGAACGCCTGGGCTATCTGCGCGAGCTGGAGGCACGGCGCGAGATGGTGCTGCGCACCATTGACGAGCAGGGCAAGCTCACCCCGGAACTGCGCGCCGACATCCTCGCCGCCGAGACCCGTACCGCGCTCGAGGACCTGTATCTGCCCTACAAGCCGAAAAGGCGCACCCGCGCGCAGATTGCGCGCGAGGCGGGCCTGGCACCATTGGCCGAGCGCCTGCTCGAAGACCCTGAACAGTCGCCCGAGGCCGCTGCCGAGGCCTTCATCGACGCCGAAGCCGGCTTTGCCGATGTGCGGGCGGTGCTCGACGGTGCACGCCAGATCCTCATGGAAGACTGGGCCGAGGATGCGCAACTGGTCGGCGAGGTACGCGACTGGCTATGGGACAACGCCGAGCTCACCAGCCAGGTGATCGCGGGCAAGGAACGCGAGGGCGCCAAGTTCGCCGATTATTTCGATTTCGCCCAGCCGATCCATGCCATCCCCTCGCACCGTGCGTTGGCCCTGTTTCGCGCGCGCAACGAGGGCATCGTGCAGCTCGATCTGCGTATCGACGAGGCCGAGGACGGCAGCACCCATCCCGAGCGCCTGATCGCGCGCCGTTTCGGCGTGCGCGACCAGGGACGACCGGCCGATCCCTGGCTGCGCGGTTGTGTGCGCTTCGCCTGGCGCGTGAAGCTGCTCACCCGGCTCGACCTGGAGCTGAAGAACCGCCTGCGCGAGGCCGCCGAGACCGAGGCCATCCGCGTGTTCGCCTCCAACCTGAAGGACCTGCTGCTGGCCGCGCCGGCCGGACCGCGTCCCACCCTGGGGCTGGATCCGGGGCTGCGTACCGGGGTCAAGGTGGCGGTGGTGGACGGCACCGGCAAGGTGCTGGCCACCGACACCCTGTATCCGCATCCGCCGCAGAAGCAATGGGATCAGGCCTTGTCGCGACTGGCGGAGCTGGCGCGCAGGCACGGCGTGGAGCTGATCGCCATCGGCAACGGCACCGCCTCGCGCGAGACCGACCGCCTGGCCGGCGAGCTGATCGCGCGCCACCCGGAACTGCGCCTGCACAAGGTGCTGGTCAGCGAGGCCGGGGCCTCGGTGTATTCGGCCTCGGAGCTGGCCGCACGCGAACTGCCCGGGCTGGACGTGTCACTGCGTGGCGCGGTATCCATCGCACGTCGCCTGCAGGATCCCCTGGCCGAGCTGGTGAAGATCGACCCCAAGGCCATTGGCGTGGGTCAGTACCAGCACGATGTCAGCCAGGTGCAGCTGGCGCGCGCGCTGGACAATGTGGTCGAGGACTGCGTGAACGCGGTCGGTGTGGACGTGAACACCGCCTCGCCGGCGCTGCTGCGGCGGGTGGCGGGGCTCAACGAGACGGTGGCGGCCAACATCGTCGCCTACCGCGATGCGCACGGCGCCTTTCGCAACCGGCGCCAGCTGCTCGAGGTGCCGCGCCTGGGCGAGAAGACCTTCGAGCAGGCGGCGGGCTTTCTGCGCATCCGCGACGGTGACGACCCGCTGGATGCCTCGGCGGTACACCCCGAGGCCTACCCCGTGGTGCAGCGCATCCTGGCGCAGACCGGGCTCGCCATCGACGCGTTGATCGGCAACCGCCAGGTGCTCTCCGGGCTCGATCCCGCGGCCTTCACCGACGAACGCTTCGGCGAGCCCACGGTACGCGACATCCTGGCCGAGCTGGAGAAGCCGGGGCGCGACCCGCGGCCCGAGTTCCGCACCGCGCGCTTCGCCGAGGGCGTGGAGCGGCTCGAGGACCTGAAGCCCGGCATGGTGCTCGAGGGCGTGGTGAGCAATGTCACCAACTTCGGTGCCTTCGTCGATGTCGGTGTGCACCAGGACGGCCTGGTGCACATCTCGGCGATGAGCGAGCGCTTCGTCAAGGACCCGCGTCAGGTGGTGCGTGCCGGCGAGGTGGTGAAGGTCAAGGTGATGAGCGTGGATGCCGAGCGCCGGCGCATCGGCCTGTCGATGCGTCT
>CAYMWJ010000178.1:0-2072 GCA_964394235.1 uncultured Sedimenticola sp.
GCCCCGGGCAAGACCTTCCGCGACGAACTCTATGCCGAGTACAAGGCCAACCGCCCGCCCATGCCGGAGGAGCTGCGGGTACAGATCGAGCACCTGCACGAGATCATCCGCGCGATGGGACTGCCGCTGCTGGTGATCGAAGGGGTGGAGGCCGACGACGTGATCGGCACCCTCGCCCGCCAGGCCGCCGAGCAGGGCATGGATGTGCTCATCTCCACCGGTGACAAGGACATGGCGCAGCTGGTGGACGAACATGTCACCCTGGTCGATACCATGCAGGATACGGTGCTCGATCGCGAGGGAGTGATCGCCAAGTTCGGGGTGGCCCCGGAGCAGATCGTGGACTACCTGACCCTGGTCGGTGATACCTCGGACAATATTCCCGGGGTGCCCAAGGTCGGTCCCAAGACTGCGGCCAAGTGGTTGCAGCAGTACGGTTCGCTCGATGAGCTGGTGGCGCATGCCGACGCGATCCGTGGCAAGGTGGGTGAGAACTTGCGCGCCAGCCTGGAACAACTGCCGTTGTCGAAGCAACTGGCTACCATCAAGCGCGATGTCGAACTGCCGCTGGCGCCACGGGACCTGGTGCCCGGCGAGCCCGACGTGGCGCGCCTGCGAGCGATCTACCGCGAGCTCGAGGCGCGGCGCCTGCTCGCCGCGCTGGAAGAGGAGCTGGGCGAAGGGGATACCGACGACGCGCCGCCGCCAGCGGTCGAGCAGAACTACCAGATCGTCACCGACGAGGCGGCTTTCGAGGACTGGTTGCAACGGCTGGAGGCGGCCGAACTGTTCGCCTTCGATACCGAGACCACCAGCCTGAACTACATGCAGGCCGAGGTGGTCGGCGTGTCCTTCGCGGTGGCTCCCGGCGAGGCGGCCTATGTGCCACTGGCACACAAGGATCCGGACACGCCGCAACAGCTCGATCGTAAGCGGGTGCTGGCGCGCCTGCAGCCGCTGCTGGCCTCGGGGCGGGCGCGGCTGGTCGGTCAGCACATCAAGTACGACATGAATGTACTGGCCAACCACGGCATCGCGCTGGAGGGCGTCGCCTTCGACACCATGCTCGAGTCCTACGTGCTGGATTCTGCTGCCGGGCGTCACGACATGGATTCGCTGGCTGAGCGCTATCTGGGGCATCGCACCATCCGCTACGAGGAGATCGCCGGCAAGGGCGCCAAGCAATTGCGCTTCGACCAGATCCCGGTCGCCCAGGCCGGTCCCTATGCCGCCGAGGATGCCGACATCACCCTGCGCCTGCATCAGGCGCTGTGGCCGAAGCTCGAGGCCGAGCCGAAGCTGGCGGCCGTGCTGCACGAGATCGAGCTGCCGCTGGTGCCGGTGCTCTCGCGCATGGAGCGCACCGGGGTGCGGGTCGATCGCGAGATGCTGGGCCGCCAGAGCCAGGAACTGGCCGAGCGCCTGCATGCGCTGGAGCAGCAGGCCTACGCCATCGCTGGACGGCCATTCAACATGGGCTCGCCCAAGCAGATCGGGCAGATCTTCTTCGAGGAGCTGGAGCTGCCGGTGATCCGCAAGACGCCCAAGGGCGCGCCCTCCACCTCGGAGGCGGTGTTGCAGGAACTGGCCGAGCAGGGCTTCGAGCTGCCGCAGGTGATCCTCGAGCACCGCGGGCTGGCCAAGCTGAAGTCCACCTATACCGACAAGCTGCCGGAGATGATCGACCCGCGCACCGGGCGGGTGCATACCAGCTACCACCAGGCGGTGGCCGCCACCGGTCGCCTGTCCTCGTCGGATCCCAACCTGCAGAATATCCCGGTGCGTACCGAGGAGGGGCGGCGCATCCGCCAGGCCTTCGTGCCCGAGCCGGGCTGGAAGATGCTGGCGGCGGACTATTCGCAGATCGAGCTGCGCATCATGGCGCACCTGTCGGGGGATGAGGGCCTGCTGCGCGCCTTTGCCGAGGGGCGTGACATCCACCGCGCCACCGCCGCCGAGGTGTTCGGTGATGGCGACCCGGAGAAGGTCAGCGAGGATCAGCGGCGCTCGGCCAAGGCGATCAACTTCGGCCTGATCTACGGCATGTCGGCCTTCGGCCTGGCGCGCCAGCT
>CAYMWJ010000179.1:0-2055 GCA_964394235.1 uncultured Sedimenticola sp.
CCGAGGCCCGCAGCCTGCTCTACGAGGTGCTGGCCGAAGGCAACGAGTTGCAGGTGAGGGTCGCGCGCAACATCCTTGAGCAGCTCGACAGCTGAGTGGCGACCGCCTGCGGCGCCGTTGCTGCCTTCTGCTCCGCCGCTCGCAGTTCCCTTCTTGCTCTTCCTCCCCCCCTGGCAATTGCGGAAGGCCAGGAGAGGGCGCGGCTGAACCTCCGCCGCTACTCGGGGGGGGCTGTATCCTTATCCGGTATCCTCGACGCGGAGTCCTCCATGCGCATCCTCTTTCTTCTGCTGCTGACCCTGGCGTTGCCCGCCGCGGCGTTGCAAAACCGGCTGACTGGTCACCCCTCGCCTTACCTGGCCATGCACGGCGAGGATCCCGTCGCCTGGCAGGACTGGGACCCGAAGTTGCTCGAGCAGGCGCAGCGCGAGGGCAAGCTGCTGTTCATCTCCAGTGGCTACTTCTCCTGTTACTGGTGCCACGTGATGCAGAAGGAGAGCTACCGCGACCCCGAGATCGCGACCTTTCTCAACCAGCACTTCATCCCGGTGAAGGTGGACCGTGAACTGCACCCGGCACTGGACGCCTACCTGATCGACTACACCGAGCGCACCACCGGGCGTGCCGGCTGGCCGCTGAACGTGTTTCTGACGCCCGAGGGCTATCCCCTGGTGGGTATGAGCTATCTGCCATCCAAACAGTTCGCGCAGGTGATCGCCCGCCTGGCCGGCGCCTGGCGGGACGATCCAGCCCGTCTGCGTCAACTGGCGCGTCAGGCCCTGCTGGAACTGACCGCCGACCCGGTAGGCAAGCTGCCCGAACCGGTGTCCCCGGATACCCTGCGTACCCGTTTCCTGCACCAGGTGCTGGCCCTGGCCGATCCGCTGGAGGGTGGCTTCGGTGAGCAGAACAAGTTTCCCATGATGCCGCAGCTCGAGGCGACCCTGCGCCTGTTGCACGGCAGGAAGCACAGGCCGCTCGATGCCTGGTTGCAGCTTACCCTCGACCAGATGAAGGATCAGGGCCTGCGCGATCACCTCGCCGGCGGCTTCTACCGCTATACCGTCGATCCGTCCTGGCAGGTGCCGCATTTCGAGAAGATGCTCTATACCCAGGCGCTGCTGGCACGGGTCTACCTGCTGGCGGCCGAGCGCTTCGGCCGGCAGGACTACGCGGATATCGCTGCCGAGACCCTGGACTTCGTGCGCGAGCGCATGCGCGGCCCACAGGGCCTGTTCATCGTCAGCTTCTCGGCGACCGACGAGGCCGGCGAGGAGGGCGGTAGTTATCTCTGGCACGAGGACGAACTGAAACGCCTGCTCAAGGGCAAGGACCTGGAATTGGCGCGACGTTACTGGGCGATGAGCGGTGCTCCTTCGATGGATGGGGGGTGGCTGCCGAGAAAGGGGGAAACGGTAGAGGCCTTGGCGAAGGACATGAAGCAGACACCCGCGAAGCTGAAGCAGCGCCTGAAGCGAATCCGCCAGCGCCTGCTGGCTGCACGCGACCAGCGCGACCTGCCGGCCGACACCAAGGAGGTGGCGGGCTGGAACGGCCTGATGATCGGCAGTCTGGCGATGGCGGGCAAACGACTGCAGCGCGAGGATCTGGTCGAGGCGGCCGTGGCGCTGGCGCATCGCCTGCGTGAACGCCTGTGGCGGCAGGAGGCGTTGTGGCGTGCCCGTGATGGCGACCGCCCCGTGGGCGCGGCCGGCCTGTCCGACTATGCCTATGTGGCCGAGGGGCTGGATCGGCTGCTCACCGTGCGGCCCGATCCGCAACTGGCGGCCTGGCGCGACGAGCTGCTCGCCCAGGCCTGGCAACGCTTTCATGCGCCGCGTGGCTGGCGCCTGGCCGAGCATCCCGACCTGCCGGGCATGGGCGAGTTACCGGTGATCCAGGATGGGGCCTTGCCGGCCGCCGCTGCGGTGGTACTGCGGTTGAGTCTGCGGAGCGGCGACCAACGCGCCCGTCAGGCCGCCGAAGAGGCCTTGCCACGCATCCAGGAGGAACCCTTCTGGTACGCGAGCTGGGTGGAGGCCCTGGTGGTGGGGC
>CAYMWJ010000180.1:0-2052 GCA_964394235.1 uncultured Sedimenticola sp.
TTAACCACAAAGGACACAAAGAGCACCAGGTATCTTTGATGCGGGTTTCCTGGCCTTGCCGGCGCCAATGCCATTCTCTGTCGTCGGGACCTGTTTTCTGGTTTTCGTTTCGACTTCCGTTGGTTTTCCGAGTAACGGGATGACAGCCACGCAAGCCGACAAGGGCTCGGTGCCAACCCCGGTAACTTTGTGTGCTTTGTGTCCTTTGTGGTTATTCCTCTCGCCTCGTATAGCTGAGAACCCCCTCACGGAACGCCGCAAGCTGCGCGGGATCGCGCAGGGTCTCCTCGTCGGCCATCGGCAGCTCGGGGCGGTGCGCGCGCACGTAGGCGGCGAACAGGCCGTCGGTGAGGGTCTCGCGACCGTCGGGGTGATGCAGCGGGGCGCTGCCGATGCCGCAGCTCGGCGAGCGCGCCTTGAGCACGCAGCCGTCGACCGTCGCGAGCAGGGCGGCCTGTTGCCGGCACCAGTCGTTGACTCGGGCCGTGGGATCGAAGGCCGGGTCGTCGAGGCCGCGCATGTGCACAGCGTCGGCCTGCTGGTGCAGGGCCACCGGCGGGCGGGGGATGCCCAGTCCGGCGCCAGCCTCGGGACAGAGGGGGATCAGCTCGGCAAAACGTCCGAGGGCCTCGACCAGCTCCGGTGCATGCTTGTGGCCGCCATCGTAGCGCACGGCCTGCCCCAGCAGGCAGGCGCTGAGCAGCAGGCGCGGGCGCTCGTCCACGGCGTCACTCGAAGTCGGCGGCCTCGGCCTCCAGGTAGGCGGCGCTGAGCAAGCCGCCCAGTTCGTGCTCGAAACCGGCCCAGTCCTGCCAGGCCGTCAGCTTCGGCAGCAGCTCGGGACGGATCTCGAAATCGGCCTTGCCGTCCTCGTAGCCGGCCTGCACCGTCTCGTAGAGGGTCTTCAGAAAGTCCCGGTATCCCCTGGCCACCTCGGCGCCGCCGCTGGGACCATGACCGGGCACGAACACCGTCGCCCCCAGGGTGAGCGCACGCTCCAGGGCCGCCACATTGCCGCGGAAGCTGCCGTTCTGCATGCGCAGGATGCGACCATTACCGGCATTGTCGCCGAGGTAGACCAGGCCCTTCTCCTCGACCAGGATCACGATGTCGGTATCGGTGTGCGCCGGCCCCTCGTGCAGGATGCGGAAGTGCAGGCCACCGACCGTGATGCGGTCGCCCTCGTCTACCGTACGGGTGGGCAGCACCGCCTCGGTACCGGCCGAGGCCCCCTCGGTGAGGCGCAACATCAGGTCCACCCACTCGGCGGCGACACCGGCCTTCGCCTCTTCGATCATCTTCGGGTGTGCATAGATCACGGCCTGTGGCCAGGCCTCGACGATGGCCTGGTTGCCCAGCCAGTGGTCACCATGCACATGGGTGTTGAACACCGCCACGACGGGCTTGTCGGTGGTGGCGCGGATCTTGCCGACCAGCATGCGGCCGGCCTGCAGGGTGCCACCCGGATCGACCACCACCACGCCCTGCTCGGTGACCAGGAACGAGGGGTTGTTCATGAAGCCCTGGTTGTCGGCATTGGGCAGCTCACGCGGACCGTGCACCACGTACACCCCGGGCGCGATCCGGTCGAGCGGGTAGTGCGTGCGCAACGGCGGGCCTTCGGCGCCGGCCAGGGCATTGCCCGCGAGGGCGAGGATCAGGATCAGGGCGATACGGTGCATGGCGGTCTCCAGAGAAGCGAGGGCTTGGCAGTTGCGTGGTACGAAACTGCCTGACGTCAGCAGCCCCGCTTTATTCCCGAGCAACACCTCAGTTGCGTCTGCGCGCACCCACGCGCAGGCGCAGCGCATTGAGCTTGATGAAGCCGGCAGCGTCCTTCTGGTCGTAGGCACCGGCATCATCCTCGAAGGTGGCGATGGACTCGTCGAACAGGCTGTCGCTCTCGGAGCGGCGGCCGACCACGCTGACGTTGCCCTTGTACAGCTTGACGCGCACCTCGCCGTTGACCGTCTGCTGGGTCTGGTCGATCAGCGCCTGCAGGGCCTCGCGCTCGGGACTCCACCAGTAGCCATTGTAGATGATGCTCGCATA
>CAYMWJ010000181.1:0-2045 GCA_964394235.1 uncultured Sedimenticola sp.
CGCTTGCGGGGGAGGCCGGGAGGGGGCCGGGCTTCAGCCCGACGCCTCACAGACAGAACCGTTCGATCAGCCGGCGGACGATGTGCTGTGCTGGTTCGAGCTGGGTGAGTTCGATGTACTCGTCGGGCTGGTGGGCCTGGTCGATGTGACCGGGCCCGAGGATCACGGTGTCCATGCCCATGGCGTTGAGGAAGGGACCCTCGGTGGCGAAGGCGACCGCGCCCGCGGTATACCCGGTGAGTGCCTCGACCGCGCGCACGATCTCGGCCTCGGCGGGTGTCTCCATGGCGGGCACGCCCGCGAACAGGGGCTCGCGGTGGATGCTCAGGCCGGTCGTCTCCTGCAGGCGGGCCAGGCGGCTGTCCAGTTCCTCGCGCAGCCCCTGGAGCGACATGCCGGGCAGGGGACGGATGTCGAAGTGCAGCTCGCACTGGCCGCAGATGCGGTTGGGGTTGTCGCCGCCGTGGATGTGGCCGAGGTTGAGTGTCGGCACATCGACCGCGAACAGCGGGTTGTGGTGATGCCGTTGCAGTTCGTCGCGCCAGGCCAGCAGTTCGCCGATCACCCGGTACATGCCCTCGAGTGCGTTGTTGCCCAGCGCGGGATCGCTGGAATGCCCGGAGCGGCCGGTGACGCGGATCGCCTCCATGGTGATGCCCTTGTGCAGGCGCACCGGGCGCAGGCCGGTGGGCTCGCCGATCATCGCGTGGCGCCCCAGCCGGCGATGCAGGTCGCGCAGGCTGCGTGCACCACACATGCTGCTCTCCTCGTCGGCGGTGGCCAGCAGCACCAGCGGCTGCTTCAGGGTGCGCAGGTCGAGATCGCGGATCGCCTCGAGCACCACCGCGAAGAAGCCCTTCATGTCGGCGGTGCCCAGGCCGTACCAGCGGCCATCGGCTTCGCGCAGGCGCAGCGGGTCGCCGTTCCAGCGGCCCTCGTCGAAGGGCACCGTGTCGGTGTGCCCCGAGAGCACCAGGCCCTCGGGGCCGCTGCCGGCACTGGCGATCAGGTTGTATTTGCCCGGATGGCCCGGTATCTCGAGGATCTCGACCGTGAAGCCGGCATCGCGGCACCACTCGGCCAGGTGTTCGATCACCTGGCGGTTGGACTGATCCCACTCGGGGCTGACGCTGCTCACCGAGGGCGAGCCGATCAGCCGCCGCATCATCTCTGGCAGGTTGGGGTAAGGCATGTGCCGAGATTGCACCAGTAACGGGGTTTCGTCCAGTATGGGCGCATGATGCGGATTGCCGACTGGCGTGACGAGACCGGCTACCAGGCGCTGCGCGGCCACGATGGCGCGGCCTGGGCCTGGGAGTTCCTGCGCCGCAACCCCGACTACCAGCGCGAATGGCAGGCCTTCATGCACACCTGGGAGGCCCTGGAGGCGGCCTATGGCCGGCCACCGGACCGTGACTTCTGTGCCTGGAAGAACGACCCTCGTGCCTGGGTGCGGGTGAGCGACGAGACGGCGGGTGACTGTCGCATCGACCAGGACAAGGTGCTCATCGAGTGTGCCCTGGGCGCCCGCTGGGGCTTCCACAAGTTTCCGCCCGACCCGCGCGACGACGATGCCGTGGTCGCGGGACGACTGAGCTGGCGGCCACGCGAACAGTCGGTGGCGCGCCTGGTCGAGCCGGGCGAGGCCGGCGTGCTCGATCCCCGGCGCGAGGCCCTGGTGCGTTTCGACCTGGCCCTGCCGTTGCGTGAACAGCTCGAGCAGGCCAAGCGTGCCCTGCAACTGGAACAGCGCCGGCGCAGCCGCGAGGAGGGGCTGGAGATGCACCGCATCAGGAGCCTCGAGCCGCAACTGGTGCGTGAATTGCGCCTGCTCGATGCGCTCGCCGCCGAGGCCGGAGAAGCGGTCATCGAGCGCCTGGGCGGGCCGGCGGTGCGCGATTCGGCCATGGCACGGCGTGACGGTGGTTATCTCGACTTGCCGATGTTACTGCCCTGAACCGGCGTCCGCGCCGCGAATGGTTCGGCCCGGGGACGGGCCTCCTACGGTAGGAGCGGCGTCCCCGCCGCGAACGGTTCGGCCCGGG
>CAYMWJ010000182.1:0-2000 GCA_964394235.1 uncultured Sedimenticola sp.
GGTGGCGCTGGCTGCTCGGCGGGCTGGTGCTGGGCGCATTGCTGTTCGGTGGCTACCTGCTGTATCTGTCGCAACAGGTGCGGGTGGCCTTCGAGGGCAAGCGCTGGGCAGTGCCGGCACGGGTCTATGCACGGCCCCTGGAACTCTACGAGGGCGCGCCGGTGTCGGTGGCGCAGTTGCGCTATGAACTGACGGTGCTGGGCTACCGCAAGGTACGTCACCCACGCAGGGGCGCGGAATGGAGCCAGGCGCGTGGGCGCTTCATCATTCACACCCGGCGCTTCATGTTCTGGGACGGTGAACAGCCGGCCCGCCGCCTGAGGGTGCGCATCGCCTCTGGTCGGGTGGTCGCCCTGAGCGATACCGCCGGTCGGCCGCTGGACCTGGTGCGCCTGGAGCCGGTGGAGATCGGAAGCATCTATCCCGCGCACAAGGAAGACCGCGTGCTGGTACGCCGCGAGGACCTGCCCGAACACCTGGTACAGGCCCTGCTGGCGGTGGAAGACCGGCGCTTCTTCACACACCACGGGGTCGATCCGCGCGGCATCGCCCGGGCCTTGTGGGCCAACCTGCGCGCGGGGCGCACGGTGCAGGGCGGCAGCACGCTCACCCAGCAGTTGGTGAAGAACTTCTTTCTCACCCCCGAGCGCAGTCTGTGGCGCAAGCTCAACGAGGCGCTGATGGCGCTGATCGTCGAGACACGTTACAGCAAGGACGAGATCCTCGAGGCCTATGCCAACGAGATCTTCCTGGGACAGGACGGCGATCGGGCCATCCACGGCTTCGGCCTGGCGGCACTGTTCTATTTCAATCGCCCGCTCAGCGAGTTGCAGCCACATGAGACGGCCTTGCTGGTGGGGCTGGTCAAGGGAGCGTCCTACTACAATCCGCGACGCCATCCCGAGCGCGCGCGCAAGCGCCGCAACCTGGTGCTCGAGCAGATGCACCGGCTGGGGTTCCTCGATGCGCGGCAACTGCGTGCCTACCAGGCGCGTCCGCTGGGCGTGGGCCGGCGGGGGCATGGGCCGCAGCACCGCTATCCCGCCTTCATCCAACTGGTGCGCCGGCAGCTGGCGCGCGACTACCGCGAGGAGGACCTGACCTCCGAGGGGCTGCGCATCTTCACCACCCTGGACCCCTGGGCGCAGAAGGTCGCGACCGAGGCAGTGGCCAAGGGGCTGGCACGCATCGAGAAGACACGCCGCCTGCCGGCCGGCAGCCTGCAGGCGGCGATGGTGATGGTGACGCCCGACCAGGGCGAGGTGCATGTCCTGGTCGGCGGGCGCCGTGCCGCTTATGCCGGTTTCAACCGGGCGCTGGATGCGCACCGGCCCATCGGCTCGCTGGTCAAGCCCGCGCTCTACCTGGCGGCGCTGTCCGAGCCGCAGCGCTATACCCTGGCGACCCTGGTGGACGACAGCCCGGTACGCATCGAGCTGCCCAACGGGGACCGCTGGTCACCCGACAACTTCGATCACCAGGCGCATGGCCGGGTGCCGCTGTACCGGGCGCTGGCGCAGTCCTACAACCTGGCGGCAGTGCATGTCGGCATGGACATCGGCGTGCAACGGGTGATCGATACCCTGCATGCCCTGGGCGTGGAACGCGAGATCCCGCCTTATCCCTCGGTACTGCTGGGGGCCGTGCCGCTGGCGCCGATCGAGGTGGCGCAGGTCTACCAGACGATCGCCGCCGGCGGTTTCCGTGCGCCGCTGCGCGCCATCCGCGAGGTACTCGACGCCGACGGGCAGCCCCTGCAGCGCTACCCACTGGCAGTGCGCCGCACGGTCGATCCGGTGGCCGCCTTCCTGGTGAGCGAGGCCCTGCAGGAGGTGGTGCGCGAGGGCACGGCGAAATCCCTGCAACGCTGGCTGGGAAAGGGCTTCACGGTGGCCGGCAAGACCGGCACCACCGACGACCTGCGCGACAGCTGGTTTGCCGGCTTCGGTGCCGATCGCGTGGCCGTGGTCTGGGTGGGCCGGGACGACAACCGGCCGATC
>CAYMWJ010000183.1:0-1954 GCA_964394235.1 uncultured Sedimenticola sp.
GTCCAGCTCGGCCATCTCGGCGATGCCGCCGGCGTTGTCGGTGATGGGGCCGTAGGCGTCCAGCGCCACGATGATGCCGGTCATCGACAGCATGGCGGTGGCGGCGATGGCGATGCCGTACAGGCCGCCCAGCTCGAAGGCGCCCCAGATCGAGGCGCACACTGCCAGCACCGGCAGGGCGGTGGACTTCATGGACACCCCCAGGCCGGCGATCACGTTGGTGCCGTCGCCGGTGGTCGAAGCCTCGGCGATGTGGCGCACCGGGCTGAACTCGGTGGCGGTGTAGTACTCGGTGATCACCACCATGGCGGCGGTCAGTGCCAGGCCGATCAGTGCCGCGTAGTAGAGGTTCATCGCCGAGACGCCCTCGATGTCGCCCATCATGCTGCGGGTGACGAAGAAGAAGCCGATCGCGGCGATCACGCCGGAGACGATCAGGCCCTTGTAGAGGGCGGACATGATCTTGGTGTCGCCTTCCTTCGCCTTGACGAAGAAGGTGCCGATCACCGAAGCGATGATGGACACGCCGCCGAGCACCAGCGGGTAGAGCACGGCGCTGTCGGTGCCGATCAGCAGGCCGCCGAGCAGCATGGTGGCGACCACGGTCACCGCGTAGGTCTCGAACAGGTCGGCGGCCATGCCGGCGCAGTCGCCGACGTTGTCGCCCACGTTGTCGGCGATCACCGCCGGGTTGCGCGGGTCGTCCTCGGGGATGCCGGCCTCGACCTTGCCCACGATATCTGCGCCCACGTCGGCGCCCTTGGTGAAGATGCCGCCGCCGAGACGGGCGAAGATGGAGATCAGCGAGCCGCCGAAGGCCAGGCCGACCAGCGGGTGCAGGGGGTCCTCGACCCCGCTGGCCTTGAGGATGGCGTAGTAGCCGGCCACGCCCAGCAGGCCCAGGCCGACGACCAGCAGGCCGGTGATGGCACCGCCGCGGAAGGCGACCTGCAATGCGGCGTTGAGCCCCTGGTTGGCAGCCTCGGCGGTGCGCGAGTTGGCGCGCACCGAGATGTTCATGCCGATGTAACCGGCTGCGCCCGAGAGGGTGGCACCGATCACGAAGCCGAAGGCCGTGGGTGTCCCCAGGGTGGCGAACAGCACGATGGTGAGCACCACGCCGACGATGCCGATGGTGGTGTACTGACGGTTGAGGTAGGCGGCGGCGCCTTCCTGGACGGCCTGAGCGATCTCGCGCATACGATCGTTGCCATCTGGCTGCGACAGGATCCACTTGACCGACATCATCCCGTAGGCGATGGCGAGCGCCGCGCTGACGAGTGCAAAGAGCAGGGCTGTATTCATTATCGGGTCTCCTCGGACTGGGCTTATGGTTTTGTTGTGGTCATGTACAACGGGCAAAGCGGTAGAGGGGTCACCCGATTTTAGGAATAACCCTGTTTCAGGTGTGAAAAAGTTTCCAATGCCGGTATCAGGTGAATTGCTGATGTTGGCGGTTTTGTCAAGGAGGGATGATGGGCGTGGTGCGCTTACCGTGAAGTTGTCACCTGCACCACAGAGGGCACAGAGATCACGGAGCGTTGAAGTCGGGGGTGGCCCCAATGTCTCGTGGGCCGGGCTTCAGCCCGACCATGGCAATGACATCGATGCCGGTGATGTCGGCTTGAAACCCGGCCCACAAGCCATGAAACAACCCTCGGTGCAGATTGGATGAAGCGCAGCAGGACCCGCGAGCCTGTCCTGAATCAGGGCTGCTACGCGGCAGCCTCTTTCATCTGCCGGGGGGATGGGAAGTGGCTCTGCATGATCGTTCCCGTGTGGCGGGACTACCGCCCGACCCGGCTGTAGTCGGCAGCCGGGTCGAGCTCGAAATGGCCTTCCAGGTCGAATTCGCGAAACAGCTGCGCCACGGCGTCCGCGCCGTGCACGCGGGCGACTTCGCCGAGGATCAGGCGCACCGCGTTGCGGTTGTAGCCGCTGGTGAAGACCATCT
>CAYMWJ010000184.1:0-1949 GCA_964394235.1 uncultured Sedimenticola sp.
CACCTGGGCGACGCCCGGCTGCGCCTGGACGCCGCCCGCCTGGTGGTGATGGGCTGAAGCGCCTCAGCGGCACTCCTCGAAGATCTGCGCGTTACAGGTCTTGCAGATCTCGTGATCGAAGTGGCGATGGTACAGGGTGTGGAAGGCCTGTCCCTTGTTGTCGAAGAAGTGATCGTTGCCGATGCGACGGATGAAATGCGCGCGCGCGGCGGCCTCGTACACATTGGGCTTGAGCCCCACGAAATACAGTCCGCCTCCCATCTTGCGCAGTTTCTCGTTCTCGGCGATCAGGGCCTCGAAGCCTGCGAGGTCGATGAAGTTGATGCCGGTACCCACGATCAGGATGCGATAGATACGCTCGTTTTCGGCGATGGCCGACAGCCGGTTGACCACGTGGTTGACCGAGCCGAAGTAGATCGACATGTCGATGCGGATGATCTTGAGCTGCGGGCACTGCTTGACCGGCTTCTCGTCCAGCGGCACCAGCTTGCGATTGGCGTCGCCCGGCTCACCATCCAGCGACAGGGTGGGGATGGCTGGCGTGGAGGTCTTGGCCAGGAAGAACACCAGCGACAGTAGCACGCCCATGTAGATGGCGAACTCCAGTTCCAGGAACAGGGTGGCGAAGAAGGTGGTCAGCAGCACCGCCGCCTCGGAACCACTGAAGGTCAGTGCCTCGCGGATGTGATGGAAGTCGATCAGGTTATAGGCCACCAGCAGGATGACCCCGCCCATGGCCGCGATCGGCAGATAGGCGGTCAGCGGCGCGATCAACAGCACGATACCCATCAGGATGACCGCCGCGAACAAGGCCGACATGGGGGTGCGTGCCCCGGCGGCGTAGTTGATGCCCGAACGGGTGAACGAACCGGAACCGGCGTAGGCGGAGAAGAAACTGCCGAACATGTTGGACAGGCCCTGGCCGATGAACTCCTGGTTGGAGTCGATACGCTGACCCGAGCGGGTGGCCACCGCGCGGCTGATGGATACCGCCTCGATCAGTCCCAGCAGGGCCACGGCAAAGGCCTGGGGTGCGAGCTGACGCATGGTGTCGAAACTGAAGTCGGGCGAGGACAGCGGCGGCAGGTGGGCCGGGATCTCGCCGACCAGCGGGATGTTGGGATCGAACTGGCTCAGGTACATTGCCAGCAGACTGCCGACGACCATGCCGATCAGCAGGTTGGGCAGCTTGGGCAGGTATTTCTTGGCCAGCAGCGCCGAGACCAGGGTCACCAGGGCAATGGCCAGCAGGCTGAAGTTCAGGTGATCGATATTGCTGAAGATCTCTCCCCAGGTGTGCAGAAAGGATTCACCCTTGGCTATGTGGATGCCGGTGATGTGCTTGACTTGACTGGTGGCGATCAGGATGGCCGCACCGGCGGTGAAGCCGATGACCACGGTGTGCGAGACGAAATTGACCAGCGAGCCCAGGCGCGCCACCCCGAAGGCAAACTGGTAGGCCCCGGCCAGGAAAGTGAGTGTCAATGCCAGATTGATGAACTCGGGCGTGCCCGGTTCGGCATGCTGGCTCAGGGTGGAGAACACCACGATGGAAATCGCTGTGGTCGGTCCGGAGATCAGGTGATACGACGATCCGAAAAGGGCCGCCACGATCGGTGTCACCATGGCGGTGTACAGGCCGTATTCCGGGGGCAGGCCGGCGATGGTGGCGAAGGCCACGCCCTGCGGCAGCACGATTACCGCCCCGGTCAATCCCGCGAAGAAATCTGCTCGCAGCGTTTCCTTGTTGACTAGGCGCATCCAGCGCAGGAAGGGGAAGAACAGGGCGAGCTTGCTGGTCATCGCGGGTCTGGCCTCCGGTTGGGGGAATGTCGTTCGGGGTTTGGAGATGTGTCGTTTTTCCGGCAACGCAAAGCCCCAATCTGGCGCCTGGACGCAGATCACGGACGAATCAGGGAATCGATGCCGGATCAATAAGACCCACTAAT
>CAYMWJ010000185.1:0-1935 GCA_964394235.1 uncultured Sedimenticola sp.
CTTCTATCGGAGAGAGGATGTCGCCGGTGATCTTGATGGTGTCCGCCATGTATCCAAACCACGATTGGGGCTCCTCCGGTTCCAGCGGCACCAGCTTGGCCACGGGTTTGCCGCGCTTGGTGATGACGACGGGTTCGTGGGTCTTTTGCACCTGGTCCATCAGTTTCAGGCACTTGGCCTTGAATTCGGTAGCATTGACTTTCATGGCGCTCTCCAGTGGTCAGGTTGATATGACCATTATAGGCAACCGGGTCTGTCCGATGACCAGATCTCCTCGATCCCGAATTCAATGTTAAGACCCGTGACGTTATATACGCGCTTTACGAATAAATCAGGGCGTTTTTTCTGCCATTCCTTGAGCGCCTGGATGGGGTTGCCGATGGCCGAGTTCAGCGAGGGCCAGGGCACGGTGACCTTCGCCGACGGCCCCGCGCTACCCGAGCCGCCTTTGCCGAGCAGTTGGCCGCCGAGGGGGGGCATCGCGCCGGTTCATCAACCGCTGCTGGCCGCTTTGCTGGCCAGCATTCCCGAGGAGACCACTGTGCCTTTGCCGAGAACGGTGCCCAGGTGACGGTGGCCACCAGCGAGGGGTGGCGCCAGTTCCTGCAGTCGCTGCCGCCGATCTGTACGCGCGCGCCAAGGGCTACCAGGCCGAGCACGGTTCATCCCTGCGGGCGCGGGGAACACCCGCCCGGATGGCTTCAAACTGCTTCTCCACGAGTGTGCGGCTGTGGGTCTGCGCCGCAGGCTTCCGCATCGCTTGCTTGAGGTTCATCGTCTTCTCCATTGCGCTCTGTCAGATTGATCTCAGCCCCCGGGCAACTCGCGCAGATGCAGGGCGATCAAGGTCAGAATATTGTGGCGGTCATCGTCGGACAGACCGATGAAGCGCCGGGCGGGGATGGGTCCCCAGGGGATGGGGGCGCCCCGGCGGGTCTTGCCGAACTGGCCCGCTCTGGCGCCGAACTGCTGCACGGCGGCGTATTCCAGGGCCGATCCCACTTCCACGAAGTCGCGGCCGGCGCCGTAGAAGATCTCGCTCGAGAGACGGCGGCTCTCACCGATCAGCGGCCGGTTGCCCTTCTTGCGGGCCAGGGTGACGGGGCTGTTGGGCGCCCAGGGCGTGCCGTCCGGGGCCTCGCCCCGGGCGAAACGGTCCTTGGTGGATTGCACCAGGTATTCGCCGATCTCCTGCATGACGGGGGTGAGGTCACCGATCTGTTGCTGGAGACGGCGCAGGGCGGCCTGGATCTCGCGGTCGTCGATTTCGATGGTGATCATGGGGGCGACCTCCTATAATCTGGAACAAGATGCCATGGGTGACGCCAGAAATTTTCGGCGCGCTGGCACGCGACCCGACCACGGGCCGTGGATGGAGGGACGGCCGGCCTCCCACCCGTGGCGCTCTTTATTCCTCGAGCTTTCCTCGTATCACACGATAGCGCCGCGTATCGCGCAGGGCGCTCACCCCCACCCGGAATACGGAGCGAATCGAGTTTTCAATCGGTCGCTTCTTGCTCATGAAGTCTGGCGCCACCACCACTTTGACACGACGCTCTGCCAGGCTGGGCAACACGTAGAGCAGATGGCCGGTTTCGTTGTCGTACAGCACCGCCTCCGGAGAGGCCAGCATACGGGCAAGATTGCGCCATTCGGTTTCCGACAGCGCGTTTTTCTGCTCCTGATGCCTCCGCGCCTTTTTCCCAACAATCAGCCTGTCTTCGATACTGATATCGGACCGGGCCGGTTATTCTCCCTGTTTTCGCAGGAATGCCAACTCTTCAGTGCCCAGTGCGCCAATGACTGCCTGCCGCCCCCTGGGTGTTGGATTGTTCAGGACTTCATTGATCCAACGACCGCTCTTCCAAACTTACTCAGATTTGCGTCCCAGAAAACCGCCGAGCCCGGCCACCCGACGCATGGCCTCACGCAGGG
>CAYMWJ010000186.1:0-1925 GCA_964394235.1 uncultured Sedimenticola sp.
GTAGGAGCGGCGTTCCCCTGCGACGGTTCGGCCCGAGGACGGGCCTCCTACGTAGGAGCGGCGTCCTCGCCGCGAACTCGGTTTTACAAAATTTCAAAGATATTCTCGAGGAGCTAGCCATGCGACTGATTCTTCTGGGCGCCCCCGGTGCCGGCAAGGGCACCGTTGCCAAGATGCTGACCGCGATCGACGGTTCGGTCCAGATCTCGACCGGCGACATCCTGCGCGCCGCGGTCAAGGAGGGCAGCGAGCTGGGCAAGAAGGCCGAGTCGTACATGAAGGCCGGCGAACTGGTGCCCGATGAACTCATCATGGACATCATGGGCGAGCGCCTGTTGGAAGACGACTGCAAGGCCGGTTTCTTGCTCGACGGCTTCCCGCGCACTATCCCGCAAGCCGAGGCGCTCAAGGAGCTGCTGGTGAAGCTGGGCATCGAGCTGCAGGCTGCGGTCAACCTGAACGTACCGCGCGAGGTCATCCTCGACCGCCTGACCACTCGCCGCACCTGCGAGGACTGTGGTGCCATCTACAACGTCAAGAGCAACCCGCCCAAGGTCGAAGGCGTGTGTGACAAGTGTGGCGGCAAGGTGGTGCAGCGCGCCGACGAGACCGAGGAGGCCATCTCCAAGCGCCTGGACGTGTTCAACGAACAGACCGCTCCGCTGGTCGGCTTCTACGAGAAGGAAGGCCTGCTGCTGGACGTGAACGCCACCTCCAGCGACGCGGTGGTCGAGGCCATCCGCAAGCACGTCGGCGTCTGATAGACAGGCGATCGATGCCCCGGAAAGGCCCGGCCCCGGCCGGGCTTTTCCGTGTCCGCCCGCTGACAGGGTATTCACCACGAAGAACACGAAGGGCACAAATGCGTGATGTAGCCGATTGTCTGTTTTTGCACGGTACCGCCATGGCGACTGGCATTGGCCAGTTCCTTGGGGCAATCAACAAGCTTGGTGTACTTCGTGTCCTTTGTGGTTTTTCCTGGTCCGGCATTCGGCAGGAGGTTCTTTCCCTGGGTCGAACGTTCGCGGTGGAGGCGTTCGTCGGGCGCTGATAAAAAACCTCGATTCACGCATTGGAATATGCGAATTGGTCGGCCGGCCCCGAGCTGGCATGCTCGGGCTTTCTATATGGAGGAGGAACGACCATGCGCATCATCCTGTTGGGCGGCCCCGGGGCCGGCAAGGGCACCCAGGCCAAGTACATCACCGAACGCTACGGCATCCCGCAGATCTCCACCGGTGACATGCTGCGGGCGCACGTCAAGGCCGGTACCGAACTCGGCAAGGCGGCGAAGAAGATCATGGACGAGGGCGGGTTGGTGTCCGACGACATCATCATCGATATGGTGAAAGAGCGCATCAAGGAACCGGACTGCGCCAACGGTTACCTGTTCGACGGCTTCCCGCGTACCATCCCGCAGGCCCAGGCGCTCAAGGACGCCGGCATCCCCATCGACGCAGTGGTCGAAATCGACGTGCCCGACGAGGAGATCATCAAGCGCATGTCCGGGCGCCGGGTGCATCTGCCTTCGGGGCGTACCTACCACGTGATCTTCAATCCGCCGAAGGTCGAGGGCAAGGACGACGTCACCGGCGAGGACCTGATCCAGCGCGACGACGACAAGGAAGAAACCGTGCGCCAGCGCCTCAAGGTGTATCACGAGCAGACCGAACCGCTGATCGACTTCTATCGCAAGGAGGCCGAGGGCGGCCACGTCAAGTACGTCAAGGTCAGTGGCCTGGGCGGGGTCGAGGAAGTCCGCGACGCCATCTTCGCCGGGCTCGATGGCTGATTCCCCTCCCGGCCCCCCCAGCTGGCGAGGGAGCAGCAGGTGGTGGTCGTTGGCGCAGACTGCTCCCTCCCCACTCGTGGCTGAACATGCCCCACATCTCGGCTGGACACCGGAGTATTCCTGACCTAGGATT
>CAYMWJ010000187.1:0-1894 GCA_964394235.1 uncultured Sedimenticola sp.
GTCGAACTCCACCTCGGGGAACAGGGTGACCACCGGGATGCCGTAGTCCTCGACCAGGGCGCCGGCGGCGGCGATCCAGCCGGCGTGGCGGCCCATCACCTCGATGACGAAGATCTTGGTGGAGGTGGCGGCCATGGAGCGCACGTCATAGCTGGCCTCCAGGGTGGAGACCGCGATGTACTTGGCCACCGAGCCGAAGCCGGGGCAGTTGTCGGTGATCGGCAGGTCGTTGTCCACGGTCTTGGGCACATGGATGGCCTGCACCGGGAAGCCCATCTTCTCGGACAGCTGCGAAACCTTGTAGCAGGTATCGGCCGAGTCGCCGCCGCCGTTGTAGAAGAAATAGCCGATGTTGTGCGCCTTGAAGACCTCGATCAGGCGCTCGTACTCGCGCTGGTTCTCCTCCAGGCTCTTGAGCTTGTAGCGGCAGGAGCCGAAGGCGCCGGACGGGGTGCTCTTGAGCGCCGCGATGGCCTCGTCCGATTCCTGGCTGGTGTCGATCAGGTCCTCGGTGAGCGCGCCGATGATGCCGTTGCGACCGGCATAGACGTTGGCGATCTTGTCCTTGTGCTTGCGACAGGTTTCGATGACCCCGCAGGCCGAGGCGTTGATGACGGCGGTCACGCCGCCGGACTGGGCGTAAAAGGCGTTCTTGGCGCTCATGTTCATCCTCCTGAATTGCTTTAGTGTGGAAGTCGACACCACAGAGCACACAGAGATCACAGAGGGGTTGAAAGGTGGGGCTGTCTCGGCGGGATTGCCACCCGCAACCGACGGAGCGATGGTCCGCCTGCAGGAGGGGCCGCGCCTCGCCTTTTGCCATCGTCAAGCTCTGTGTGCTCTGTGTTCTCTGTGGTGAATGAAAAACAAGGGGCGCAAGCGCATCTTCCATGATCTGGGGTGTGGGCTACCCGCCTCATGAGGTTTAAGTGTCCAGATCACCGCGCTCGCGGGCTGCGTGGTCGGCCTGGGCCTGCAACAGCGACACGGCACATTCGGTGAGATCGTCGTATTCGTGCACCCCGGTGCCGTACTGCTGGTAGCCCCGGTAGAAGAACTGGCAGCGGTAACGGTTCTCGCCGGTCTTGAAGATCACGAAGTGGCAGCCCTCGTTGTCTTCCCAGAAGAACACGGGGCACAGGCTCAGCTCGCGGTCGGCTGGGCTGAGACGGATCTCGGCGTCGGCGAACTCCAGCTTGGGCGGAGGGTCGCCGTAACGTTCCTTGAGCGTGGTCTCCACGATCCAGCGTTCGGTATCGGTGATGTCCGGGATATCGCTCATGGGCTCGTCTCGAAAAACGGGACACGGTTCTGTCCGGCGGGCCGCCGGCAGGGTGTGCAGTGCGTTGCGTGGACACTGCCGGTTCGGCAAAAACGGCCAAAAAACCGCGGATCTGCGGCAAAAGTGGTCGAAAAACCGGACTTTCGTTGACAACGCAAAAAATGTGCGATTAGCTTAGAGCAAGGAGGACGGGGCCAGCCAATGCAAAACACGCATGCCCCCATAGGAAATTCCTAATTTCCTGATCAGGTTTCCGGTCTGTCGGCAGGCAGTGCCGGGGGCCGGGTTCTGCCGTATTCTAGTGAATCGTCTCGGGACGGTAATAAACAGGCGGTTGCCAGGAGCCACCATGCGGATAGTTCTACTTGGTCCACCGGGGTCCGGCAAGGGCAAGTTGGCGGAAAGAATCGCCAGGGCCTATGACATCCCCATCGTCACCCAGGCCAGCATCGTCGATGCCGTGGCCGCGGAATCCGGCGAGCTCGGGCGGCTGGCCGCCGAGGCGCGGGATGCGGCGCGGGTCTCCGACGAGCTGCTGCTCGCCCTGCTGCGTATCCAGTTGCCCAAGCTGGATCTGAACCGCGGCTACCTGCTGGTCGACATGCCGCGCGA
>CAYMWJ010000188.1:0-1866 GCA_964394235.1 uncultured Sedimenticola sp.
CCGACCACCCGGGCGATGGTCTCGGCCAGTTCGCGGATGCTCAGGTCCTGGCCGACGCCAACATTGACGTGCTCGGCGTCGCTGTAGTGCTGCATCAGGAACAGCAGGGCCTCGGCCAGGTCGTCCACGTGCAGGAACTCGCGCAGCGGCTTGCCCGTGCCCCACAGCGGCACCTGGGCTTCACCCCGTTCGCGCGCTTCGTGCATCTTGCGCATCATGGCCGGTACCACGTGTGACTTCTCCAGATCGAAGTTGTCTTCGGGGCCGTACAGGTTGGTGGGCATGGCCGAGATGAAGTCGTCGCCGTGTTGCTTGCGGTAGGCCTGGCACAGCTTGATGCCGGCGATCTTGGCCACGGCATACCATTCGTTGGTGGGCTCCAGCGGGCCGCTGAGCAGGTATTCCTCTTTCAGGGGCTGCGGGGCCAGTTTGGGGTAGATGCAGGTGCTGCCGAGAAACAGCAGCTTTTTCACGCCCGTGCGATGTGCGGCGTGGATGATGTTGGTCTCGATGGCCAGGTTGTCGTAGATGAAGTCGGCCGGGTAGCTGTCGTTGGCCAGGATGCCGCCCACCCGCGCGGCGGCCAGAAAGACATAGTCCGGCCGCGCCTGGTCGAAAAAGTCCTCGACCTCGGCCTGGCGGCGCAGGTCCAGCTCGGCGCTGGTGCGCGTGAGAATGTTGGCAAAGCCGGCACGCTGCAGCGCGCGCAGGATGGCCGAGCCCACCATGCCGCGATGCCCGGCGACATAGACCTTGGCGCCGGTGTCGTCCAGAAAGGCCATGTGCCGCTCCTTATTCGTAGTGCTTGAACGCCTTGAACCCCTGGGTCTCCACCAGGTGGTCACGTTGTGCCAGTGCCAGGTCGTTCTCCATCATCTCCTGCACCATCTCCTCGAAGGTGATGCGCGGTTGCCAGCCCAGCTTCTCGCGCGCCTTGCTGGCATCGCCGAGCAGGGTCTCCACCTCGGTGGGGCGGAAGTAGCGCGGATCCACCTCGACGATACAGTTGCCGTGCTGGTCGTAACCCTTTTCATCCACGCCCTGGCCTTCCCAGCGGATCTCCAGATCCACGTGGCGGGCGGCGATCTCGACGAACTGGCGCACTGAGTACTGCTTGCCGGTGGCAATGCAGAAGTCTTCGGGTTCGTCCTGTTGCAGCATCAGCCATTGCATCTCGACATAGTCGCGGGCGTGTCCCCAGTCGCGCTTGGCGTCCAGATTGCCCAGGTAGAGCCGGTCCTGCAGGCCCAGCTTGATGCGCGCCAGGGCGCGGGTGATCTTGCGGGTGACGAAGGTCTCGCCACGGATGGGCGATTCGTGGTTGAACAGGATGCCATTGCAGGCATACATGCCGTAGGCCTCGCGGTAGTTCACCGTGATCCAGTAGGCGTACAGCTTGGCCGCGGCATAGGGTGAGCGTGGGTAGAAGGGGGTGGTCTCCTTCTGCGGGATCTCCTGTACCTTGCCGAACAGCTCGGAGGTCGATGCCTGGTAGAAGCGGGTCTTGTCTTCCAGGCCCAGGATGCGGATCGCCTCCAGCAGGCGCAGGGTGCCGATGGCATCGGCATTGGCCGTGTACTCGGGCGACTCGAACGAGACGGCCACGTGACTCTGTGCCGCCAGGTTGTAGATCTCGTCGGGCTGGATGTCCTGGATCACGCGGACCAGGCTGGCCGAGTCGGTCATGTCGCCGTAGTGGAGAACGAAGCGCTGGTCCTCGACGTGTGGATCCTGATAGATGTGATCGATGCGGTCGGTGTTGAACAGCGAGGAGCGGCGTTTCAGGCCGTGGACCTCGTAGCCCTTGTCCAGCAGCAGCTCGGCGAGATAGGCGCCGTCCTGGCCGGTGATGCCGGTGATGAAGGC
>CAYMWJ010000189.1:0-1845 GCA_964394235.1 uncultured Sedimenticola sp.
TAATACCGCGCTTTCCAGCTAATCGGCAGTAAACCAAGATGGCACTGATCGTCCAGAAGTACGGCGGCACCTCGGTCGGCACGGTGGAGCGCATCCAGAACGTTGCCCGCCGGGTCAAGAGACACCGCGACGCCGGCGACGACGTGGTGGTGGTGGTCTCGGCCATGTCCGGCGAGACCAATCGCCTGATCGCACTCGCCAGCGAGATCACCGACAACCCCGACCCACGCGAACTCGACGTGCTGGTGACCACCGGCGAGCAGGTGACCATCGCCCTGCTGTCGATGGCCCTGCAGGCGATCGGCTGCGACGCTCGCTCCTATACCGGCGCCCAGGTGCGCATCCTCACCGACAGTGCGCACGGCAAGGCGCGCATCAGCGACATCGACGACGTGCGCGTGCATGCCGACCTCAAGGCCGGTCGCGTGGTGGTGGTCGCCGGTTTCCAGGGGGTGGATGAGCACGGCAATATCACCACCCTGGGGCGCGGCGGTTCGGACACCACGGCGGTGGCCATGGCGGCGGCGCTGAAGGCCGATGAGTGCCAGATCTTCACCGATGTCGATGGCGTCTACACCACCGATCCGCGCGTGGAGCCGCGTGCGCGCAAGCTCGACCGCATCACCTTCGAGGAGATGCTGGAGATGGCCAGCCTCGGCTCCAAGGTGTTGCAGATCCGCTCGGTGGAGTTCGCTGGCAAGTACAACGTGCCCCTGCGCGTCCTCTCCAGTTTCGAGGAGGAGGGCGAGGGCACCCTGATCACATTCGAGGAGGAAGGCGTGGAAGCGGCAAAGATCTCGGGCATCGCATTCAACCGTGACGAGGCCAAGCTCACCATCCGGGGCGTGCCCGATCGGCCGGGCGTGGCGTACGAGATCCTCGGCCCGATAGGCGATGCCAACATCGAAGTCGACATGATCGTGCAGAACATCGCCAACGACGGCACCACCGACTTCACCTTCACCGTCAACCGCGGCGAGTTCGCCAAGGCCAAGGCCATCCTCGAACAGACCGCCAGCGAGCTGGGCGCGCGCGAGGTCATCGGCGACGACAAGATCGTCAAGATTTCGCTGGTCGGTGTCGGCATGCGCTCGCACGCCGGCATCGCCAGCAAGATGTTCGAGACCCTGTCCAAGGAAGGCATCAACATCCAGATGATCTCCACCTCCGAGATCAAGATCTCGGTCGTGGTGGATGAAAAGTACCTGGAACTCGGCGTGCGCGCCCTGCACGAGGCCTTCGGGCTGGATCAGGAAGGGAGATAATAAGGCTCATCTCAGCAGGGTCTTCGGCCTTCTGCTATGAATGGGTTATTGGTAGAATACCGGTGGCCCGAACAACAACAGACAACCGGGTTGGTTGGCAAACTCAGGACGCAGGCCAAGACAGGCCGGTCCAGGCACGCAGGAGAGAGCTCATGTTGATTTTAACGCGCAGGGTCGGAGAGACCCTGATGATTGGCGACGACGTTTCGGTAACCGTTTTGGGTGTCAAGGGTAACCAGGTTCGCATCGGGGTCAATGCCCCACGCGATGTCTCGGTGCACCGCGAGGAGATCTACGAGCGGATCAAGAACGAGCAACAGGGCAAGTCCGAATAAGTTGCGTCGCGACTGGCCCTGAGGGGCCAGAATATGCGAGAATGCGCCCCGCTGATCGCGGGGCTTTCCGTTTCATCTTCGAAGGCTCCATTTGGCACAGGGGATAGTGAGGCGGCATACGGCGAGATCCCCTGCAGAAATTGCACAGTACCGGAGAGTTGGCCGAGTGGCTGAAGGCGCTCCCCTGCTAAGGGAGTATGGGGTTAATAGCTCCATCGAGGGTTCGAATCCCTCACTCTCCGCCA
>CAYMWJ010000190.1:0-1814 GCA_964394235.1 uncultured Sedimenticola sp.
CATCGGTGATGATTGCACGCAGATCGGCTACAAGCGCCTCCAGCCGGTTTCTGCTCAGTTCTGCCAGGAACACCGAGTACTGCAGGGAGATGCCATAGTCCTTGCATGTCTTGTGGACCCGCACCAGGCGGCGCGAATCGGCAATGTCGTAGGAAACCAGGTAACGCTTCATGGGCAATCGCGGGTGGCCGTCCAGAGGTGGAGACGCGCCAGAACCCGGCGGCCTGTCTCGTCCAGGGTGGGTTCGAGCTGCTGGTAGAACCAGGTCAGATGACGCTGCCGTTGCTGTTCATCATCGAAGGCCTTGCGGGCCGCGGGATAACGACGCAGCAAGCCGGCCCAGTGAAGCAGGATCTTCCACTGCAGGATACCGGCGAGATCGGTGGGCAGGTCGATGATGCCACCGGTCAGGTGGGGAGTCTGCGCGCCGATGCCCAGACGCATGAGCCGTTCGGTGGTCCAGGCAAGCGTCCTGGCGCGCAGATGTTCAATGCTGGCGATCGCTGCCTGGCGTTCGAGCTGCCGACTCACCGTCTCCAGGAGCCGCCTGTGTACCCGTTCAGGATCCGGCAGATGACCCAGCCAGGGATAGTGCCTTGCCAGGGCGAGCAGTTGCTCCCTCTGATTGTGCGCGCACCAGTCGGCATAGCGTTCGGTTCCGTCGGCGCGGCCCAGAAGCTCCTCCAGTTGCTGCACCAGCGAAGAGCGCTCGCCGCCAGCGCCCAGCATGCGCGCCACGATGGTCCCTCGATCGTCGATGAAGATCACCGGGATGCTCTTGCCCAGCAGACAGAGCAATGCGTCCTGCTCCCAGGAGACCGCAGGATGGCTGACCACGCGCGAGAGCCGTTCGACCGGATACAGCCGATCGGCCTCGCCCGCGCACCGCACCAGCAGTGCCGGTCCGTCCAGAAAGACACGGATTCCCTTCTGGCCCTCGAGGTAAAGCGGTTTCATGGGGTGCTGCTCCCTGTCGGGTCGAAGGCCGCGAATCGCCTGGCCAGGGTCATGGCGGCACGGCGCAGGGCCCGCCGCGCCGGCTGTATGCGGCCTTCATACGCCTGGTAGAAATGGCGCCGCCCCGCCTTGGACAACAGGCAAGCCTCGCCGTCCCGGGTGAAGTGCCTGGCGGTGATGCGTTGTTCACGGCACAGCTCCCAACAGAGCCGATCCACCTGGGTGCGCAGCGGCTCGATCATGTCGGAAGCGAGCGACTCGCGACCGTACGCCGGCTGGTGATAGAAGCCCAGGTAAGGATCGAGACCTGCCATCCAGACCGCCTTCACCGCCTCGCCATGCAGCAGGGTGTAGCCCAGCGACAGCAGCGCGTTGAACGGGTCCCTTGGGGGCCGCCGGTTGCGTCCGGAAAACCCGAGCGAGGGCGGAAGTATCGCTGCCAGCCCGGAAAAATAGGCCTGTGCCGCGCCGCCCTCTATCCCCAGCAAGGTCTGGGCGGTCGGCTGCGGCAGTTTCGCCAGCCCCAGGCGCGTCTCCCGCACCGAGCGGATGGCCTTGCGCAAGGCCAGACGGGCATTGCCCCGCACCTCGGCGGCCCATTCCAGAAACTGTTGCTGGCTGCGCAGCTTGAGCAACACCAGGCGCTTGCCCCACTCTCTCCGCCAGGCCGGATCGTCATAGGCGCGGGCCTGGCCCAGCCGGCGCCGGGCATCGTTGTGCAGAGGGCCGGTGAAACTGCCCTGGAGCCGGTGGTGCCTGCCCGACAGGGTGCTCAGAATGACACCGTTGTCCGCCAGGTGACCCAGCACACTGGTGTCGAGCGCCACCGTGCCGCGGATCACGATCCGGTCGAGCAG
>CAYMWJ010000191.1:0-1812 GCA_964394235.1 uncultured Sedimenticola sp.
GGGCATCCAGGAGGAGCTCGACGCCTACAACCCGCTGATCCCCGACGGCAGCAACTGGAAGGCAACCTTCATGATGGAGTACCCCGACGAGAACGAGCGTCGGGAACAGCTCAAGCGCCTGCTGGGCATCGAGAAGCACGTCTGGATACAGATCGGGGACCTGCCGCGGGTCACCCCCATCGCCGACGAGGACCTGGAGCGGGAGGACGAGGAGAAGACCTCCTCGGTGCATTTCCTGCGCTTCGAACTCACGCCGGAAATGGTCGAGGCGGTAAAGAAGGGCGCGCCAGTGGCCATGGGTATCGACCACCCCAACTACACCTACACGGTCGAACAGATCCCCGAGAACGTGCGCAAATCGTTGGTCAACGATCTCGATTGACCTCGGGGATGGACCTCCCGCAGGCCATGTGAGAGCAGCGTCCCCGCCGCGAATGGTTCGGCCCGGGGACGGGCCTGCTGCACCACCTGTGGGAGCGGCGTCCCCGCCGCGAATGGTTCGGTCCAAGGACGCGACAGGACACCGCAAAGGCAAGTTTTTCCTGGCCGCTCAGAAGCCCTCGGTCGAGGTGAACAGGCCCACGCGCAGGTCGTTGGCCTCGTAGATCTGACGACCGTCCACTTCCATGCGTCCGTCGGCGATGCCCAGCACCAGCTTGCGCGAGATCACCCGCTTCATGTCCAGGTAGTAGGTACCCTTCTTCGCCGTCGGCAGCACCTGGCCGGTGAACTTCACCTCGCCCACGCCCAGTGCACGGCCGTGGCCGGGGTTGCCGATCCAGGCCAGGAAGAAGCCCACGCACTGCCACATGGCGTCCAGGCCCAGGCAACCGGGCATCACCGGGTCGCCGGGAAAGTGGCAATCGAAGAACCAGAGATCGGGCCGGATATCGAGTTCGGCGATGATCTGCCCCTTGTCGTATTTGCCACCCGCGTCCGAGATCAGGTTGATCCGGTCCATCATCAACATGGGTGGCACCGGCAACTGGGCATTGCCCTCGCCGAACATCTCGCCGTGGCCGCAGCGCAACAGCGCCTCGCGATCGAAATTTTCTTGTCTGCTCATGATGTGTCCTGACAGAAAACAGCGCGCGAGTTTTACCCCTGACAGGGCCGTTGTCAAATGTGCCTCAAGAATGGGGCGGGCCTGCCGCTACCGTCCGCAGGTCTCATTGTTCATGGAATGCGTATGGAAGTCAGCCGAATCGGCGAGGACATCTCACAAACCGAATCGCATCGTTCCGAAGACACCGACCGCTGCGCGGAAGTGGAGCAGCTGCGTGCCCAGATCAAGCAATTGGCCGCCGCCGGCGCCAAGCTGGTCAGTACCCAGACGCGCATGCAGTCGCTGCTGCACAATGCCTCGGATGCCATCATCCTCTTCGAGGGAGATGGCACCATCGGTTCGTTCAACCGTGCCGCCGAGCACCTGTTCGACGTGGCCGAGATCGAGGTGCTCTATCAGAAAGGCGAGCAGCTGTTCGATCTGCCTGAAGCATTCGCCGGCAACGTACCGGCCTATCTTTCGTACCATGTGCGCAACACGCCCGATCAGTACGCGCATCCGCTGGTGGCATTGCGGCCCTCGGGCGAGCGCCGCCTGGTGGAGGTGTCGATTGCCGAGATCGCCAGCAACGACCTGATGCTGTTCGACGACTTCGCCGAAGACGTGCTCGAAGATAACGAGGCGGACAGTGGCTTCGACGCCTTTCTGTGCATCCTGCGTGATATCACCGAACGCAAGGCCATCGACGCGGAACTGCAGGCCCACCGCGAGCGCCTGGAAGAACTGGTAGAGGAGCAGGTACGCGA
>CAYMWJ010000192.1:0-1714 GCA_964394235.1 uncultured Sedimenticola sp.
GTCGCCGGCCAGGCGCAAACCCCCTCGCTGAGTTGCGCCGACCGCCGGCAGTCGCTGACCGGCGGCCAGACGCCCTTTGCCATCATCCTCGGCTGCTCGGATTCACGCGTACCTGCCGAGATCGTGTTCGACCAGGGCCTGGGCGACCTGTTCGTGATCCGCGTGGCGGGCAACATCGTGGCACCCTCGCAGGTCGGCAGCATCGAGTTCGCCGCCGAGCGTTTCGGCACCCCGCTGGTGGTGGTCCTGGGCCATTCGCAATGCGGTGCCATCTGCGCCACCATCGAGGAACTGGAACGCCCCGCGGAGAACCGCTCGCCCAACCTGCGCGCCATCGTCGATCGCGTGCGCCCCTCGGTCGAACCCCTGATGGATACCGAGCTGCGCAACGACCGCGACCGCCTGATCGACCGCGCGGTACACGCCAACATCCGCGCCGCGGTCAACCAGTTGCAGCATGGCTCGGCCATCCTCGAACGTCTGATCGCCGAGGACCGTCTGACGGTAGTCGGTGCGCACTATTCTCTGGAGACCGGCGAAGTCGCCTTCGATACACCCGACTGAGCCTCGACCACGGGACACAATCCCAAGACATCAGGCATTTCTATACCCGCATCACTGAACCTTATCGGCAACCGACTGTCAGAGTATTCGAATACACTGATATAAGGAGGTATGCCATGAACAGCCTGATACCGAACTTTCCGGCGAACGGCGCAGTCACCATCAACCGGGTGGTCCTGAAACCGGAATACACGATCGACAACCTGCAGGAGCGCGTGGCGCTGCTGTGCGAGAACGTCAAGACATACCATTCCGAGACCGGCTTCATCGGCGGCTTCGTGGCACTCAACAGTGGACAGATCTCCAACGAGGGTTCGACCGTGGGTCAGGCCGTGGAGAGCCCGCTGAAGGAGCGCGAGGCACTGATCGTGACCTTCTGGCGCAGCTTCGAGGAGCATGAGCGCTCGCACCGCAGCGACACCTTCCAGCCGCTGTTCCGCGACGTGCTTGAGCTGTGCGAGAACGGCAACGAGGAGATCGCCTACCAGATGCTCTGGTCCGGCGCGGCCTACTCGCCCGAAGAGGCGCGTGCCGCACGTGAGGCCAAGGAACGTTACGCCGCCTGAGCGGTCTGAGAAGCACCCGCTCTCCCATCTCCTCCACAGCGATGGCATTGCCCCCTCATACGAGGGGGCCTTTTTCGTTTATTCCCCCGCGACACCTCCGGTATTGACATTTAAGAAATTGCTTATATACTTTCGCACATCGACGAGCTGTACCGGTCGAACCCGACAACCGCAACTGTTTGCACGAAAGGAATCCGGAGACCACCATGAAAAAGATCATCGCCATCGCTGCCATCATCGCTTCTGCCCAGGCCTCGGCCTTCTGGGGCTGGGACAACAGCACCAACGCCACCGACGGCCGCTACAACGGCAACGGTGACTTCAACGGCAATGCCACCGGCGAGGCCGAGGCCACCTTCAGCATGACCTTCACCGGCAAGGGCAAGACCCGCGGTAACTTCAAGGGCAATGGCGACAGCAACAGCAAATGGGCCGGCTATGGTTACGACGCCCCCTACTACTATGGCTACACGCCCTATGCCGCATCCGCCAACCCGGTGGCTGCCCCCGCACAACCCGCGGCCAAGTAAGCCCTGCGGCACAGGTACCTGATCGAAGGCCCGCATCTCCGGATGCGGGCCTTT
>CAYMWJ010000193.1:0-1642 GCA_964394235.1 uncultured Sedimenticola sp.
CCTTGTCGTCTCTGGGGGTCAAGTGTCAAGGGGTGGATACATTGGCGCTTACGGAGTTCTCGCATGCCGCCTTCCCGGTGGCGCGTTTCGATCCCGTGCTGCTCGAGGAGCTGTTGTCGGCTTGCGCGAACAAGGTGGTGATCGAGAACGATCAGGTAGTGATCCGCCACCTGTTCATTGAGCGCCGGCTCAACCCCCTGAACCTGTACCTGACCCAGGCCGATGCTGAAGGGCGGCGCGAGGCCCTGCGTGAGTACGGCAATGCGTTGCGCGAGATCGCAGCCTCGGGTATCTTCCCCGGCGACCTGTTGCCGAAGAACTTCGGCCTGACCCGGCACGGACGGGTGATCTTCTACGACTACGACGAGATCGTTCCCATCGCGCAATGCCGTTTCCGCAAGGTGCCCGAGCCGCGCACCCCGGAACAGGAACTGGCCGCCGAGCCTTGGTATGGCGTGGCCGAGAACGATGTCTTTCCCGAGGAGTTCGCCACCTTTCTGTTCACCGAGCCGGCGTGGCGACGCGACTTTGCGGCCCTGCATGGCGAACTGTTGCGCCCCGAGACCTGGCGGCGGCTGCAGCACGATGCCGAGTGCAGCTGCATGCCGGACCTCTATCCCTATCGTAAACAGGCCCGTTTTGTGCCCTGATAAATCCCCTGAATCGACCCATTTGCAGGGTCGAATGCCGGGTGCGCCGGCCTTGTGGCAGACTCGCCGCCACTCAATCATTCCCAATATGCTGATATTCTCGAGGAGCTAGCCATGCGACTGATTCTTCTGGGCGCCCCCGGTGCCGGCAAGGGCACCGTTGCCAAGATGCTGACCGCGATCGACGGTTCGGTCCAGATCTCGACCGGCGACATCCTGCGCGCCGCGGTCAAGGAGGGCAGCGAGCTGGGCAAGAAGGCCGAGTCGTACATGAAGGCCGGCGAACTGGTGCCCGATGAACTCATCATGGACATCATGGGCGAGCGCCTGTTGGAAGACGACTGCAAGGCCGGTTTCTTGCTCGACGGCTTCCCGCGCACTATCCCGCAAGCCGAGGCGCTCAAGGAGCTGCTGGTGAAGCTGGGCATCGAGCTGCAGGCTGCGGTCAACCTGAACGTACCGCGCGAGGTCATCCTCGACCGCCTGACCACTCGCCGCACCTGCGAGGACTGTGGTGCCATCTACAACGTCAAGAGCAACCCGCCCAAGGTCGAAGGCGTGTGTGACAAGTGTGGCGGCAAGGTGGTGCAGCGCGCCGACGAGACCGAGGAGGCCATCTCCAAGCGCCTGGACGTGTTCAACGAACAGACCGCTCCGCTGGTCGGCTTCTACGAGAAGGAAGGCCTGCTGCTGGACGTGAACGCCACCTCCAGCGACGCGGTGGTCGAGGCCATCCGCAAGCACGTCGGCGTCTGATAGACAGGCGATCGATGCCCCGGAAAGGCCCGGCCCCGGCCGGGCTTTTCCGTGTCCGCCCGCTGAAGGCCCGTCCCTGGCCGAACCGACCCTCGATACACCCTGACGGGGCGACGACCCTGTCAGGGTAGGGGCTTGGGATGCCGTTCCGCAGGCGCTGATAAAAAACCTCGATTCACGTATTGGAATATGCGAATTGGTCGGCCGGCCCCGAACTGGCATGCTCGGATGTTCGA
>CAYMWJ010000194.1:0-1574 GCA_964394235.1 uncultured Sedimenticola sp.
TTGTGCCCTTCGTGTTCTTTGTGGTAAATCACCCGCGCACGGCATCGAGACATCCTTGCCACGAAAATCTTGGCGTTCTTCGCGTCCTTTGCGGTTTTCCTCGGTCACCCTGCTTTCACGAAGACACAAAAAACCCGCGACGGTGGTCGCGGGTTCTGGTGACAACCGGGGTGTGGGTCAGTTGTACAGGTAGCTGGGGTTGCCGGCGTTGGCCTGGGCCTTGGCCTGTTCCACGGCCACCTTGCCCTGAAACTCGGCAGCCTTGGCCATCTTGATGGCGGCATCCAGCTTGCCGGCCTTGGCCAGGCTCTTGGCTTTCTTGAGCATCTTGGCGGTGTCGCGCCACTCGTTCTTCATCTTGGCGGCCTCCTGGCGTGCGGCCTCGGCGGCGGCATAGGCCTTGTCGAAGTCGGTCTGGGAAGCAGCGAAGCTGGTGCCGGCCAGCATCAACGCAATGGCGGCGGCGGTGAGGGTCTTCTTCATCATCTTCTCCTTTGCTCCTCTGTTGAGCATGGCCCGGAGGGCCGGTGGTCACCAGGGCCTGAGGCCCGTTTGTTCTTCTACCTGCCCCTCGGCAGGGGTTGTTCATATAAGGTAACATCCCGTGCCGTTGTTTTCACCATTCCCCGGGGAGTCAAAGCATGTCGGCACTGATCTGCGGGTCCATGGCCTACGACACCATCATGGTGTTCCATGATCGTTTCAAAAATCACATCCTGCCCGAGCAGGTGCACATCCTGAATGTCTCTTTCCTGGTGCCGGAGATGCGCCGCAATTTCGGTGGCTGCGCCGGCAACATCGCCTACAACCTGAAGCTGCTGGGCGGCGAGGGCCTGGCGATGGCCACCGTCGGCGAGGACTTCGCGCCCTATGCGCGCTGGATGGACGAGCTGGGCCTGTCACGTGCGGGCCTGCGCGAAGTGCCGGGCGAGTTCACCGCCCAGGCCTTCATCACTACCGACCAGGACGACAACCAGATCACCGCCTTCCATCCCGGGGCGATGAATCATTCCCATCTCAACAAGGTGAGCGATCACTCCGGCGTCAGCATCGGCATCGTCTCGCCGGACGGGCGCCAGGGCATGATCGAACATGCCGAACAGTTTGCCGAGGCAGGCATTCCCTTCATCTTCGATCCGGGGCAGGGCATGCCCATGTTCGACGGTGAGGATCTGATGCGCTTCGTCGAGCAGGCCACCTGGCTGGCCTTCAACGATTACGAGGCGCGCTTGATGGAGGAGCGCACCGGGCTGTCGATCGAGCGCCTGGCCGAGCGGGTCGAGGCGGTGATCGTCACCCTGGGGGGCAAGGGCTCGGTGATCCATGCCGGTGGGCGTGTCATCGAGATTCCGCTGGCCAAGGCGCGCGAGGTGGTCGATCCCACCGGCTGTGGTGACGCTTACCGGGGTGGTCTGCTGTATGGTCTGATGAATGGCCTGGACTGGGAGCTCACCGGACGCATTGCCTCGTTGATGGGAGCGATCAAGATCGAGTCGAGCGGGCCGCAGAACCACAGCTTCAGTGGCGAGGAGTTCGCGGCGCGCTTCCGCGAGAGCTTCGGTTTCGATCTCTGA
>CAYMWJ010000195.1:0-1531 GCA_964394235.1 uncultured Sedimenticola sp.
TAGGCCTGTTCCGGGGTCAGGGTGAGGGTCTGCTCGTCGCCGGCCTTCAGGCCGTAGAGCGCCAGCTCCATGCCGGGCTGGAAGGTCTCGTCGCCCATCTGGAAGCGCAGCGGCTCCTCGCCAAAGGTGGAGATGGCCTCGGTACCGTCCGGCAGCGACAGCGAGAAGTGCAGGGTGACGGTGCTGCCGGGGAGGATCTCGCGCGAGCCGCTCACGATGGCGCCTGTTCGCGCGCGATCTCGCGCAGGGTGGGCACCTCCAGGCCCAGGCGGTCGGCATGTGCCAGCGCCCGCTGCAGACGGGCTGGCGCCGAGCGGCCCATGCAACGGTGCTCGAGGTCGCCGTTGAAGGCCTCGAGCATGCCGCCGATCAGGGCGTCTCGGTCGTAGCTGCGGCCGGTCAGTCCCTCCTGGATGTCGATTACTTCGTTGGCCACCGCGCGTGCCAGTGGTTCGTGGTCGCGCCACAGCTCGCCCACGGTACCGCCGACCCGCAGCCCGGCGATGTTGGTGGTCAGGATATAGACGTTCTTGAGCACCAGCTCGAAGGCCATGGCCTGATCGTCGGCCACCGCGCGTGCCGGGATGTCGAGCGTGGCCAGGGCGTCGATCAGCAGCTGCGAGCGCGGCCCGAACACCGGCGAGGGAATCAGCACCTTCACGTCCTGTCCCTTCTTCTTTTCGAACCAGACCGAGATCACGGTGGGACCGGGCAGGTCGGCATAGTCGGCCGGCAGCAGCTCGTTCTGCAACAGCGCCAGGCGGTCGCGCCAGGCCTCGGGGATGGCCTCGAGCACCGCTGGCAGGGCCGTCTCGCCCACCGCCACCAGCACCATCTCCGGGGCGGGCAGCGCGTCCGCCAGTCGGGACATGTCGGTATCGCGGGTGACCGGGTACACCGGATGGCCCAGGCGCAGCAGACCACGCGCAAACACACTGCCCATCTCGCCGATACCGATCACCACTACCGGGGTTCTGCTCATGGCTCGGATTCCTTTTGCCAGTACACCTCTTGCCCGCCGTCACGCCGCGCCAGCACGCGCGCGATCACGAACAGCAGATCGGAGAGGCGGTTGAGATATTTCAGGGACGCGGAGTTTACCGACTCTGCGCGCGAAAGTCGCAACAGGGCGCGTTCGGCACGGCGGCAGACCGCACGCGCCAGGTGACATTGCGCTGCGGGCAGGTTGCCGCCGGGCAGGACGAACTCGCGCAGCGAAGGCAGTTCGCCATTGAGCTCGTCCAGCCAGTGCTCGAGCCGCTCCACCCACGGCGCCTGCGCCACCGTCTGCCCCGGCAGGGCCAGCTCGCCGCCCAGGTCGAACAGGCGGTGCTGGATCTGCGCCAGGCGGCTGTCCAGCGGATCGCCGGGGAGCAGCAAGGCCCGCACCACACCCAGCTGGCTGTTGAGCTCGTCCAGCTCGCCGATGGCGTCGATGCGCGCACTGTCCTTGTGCACGCGTTGCCCGTCGGCCAGGCCGGTCGTGCCGTCGTCGCCGGTGCGGGTGTAGATGCGGGTCAGGCGGGGCATG
>CAYMWJ010000196.1:0-1511 GCA_964394235.1 uncultured Sedimenticola sp.
GGCGGAGCGGCCTGTCCTTCAGCGGTCCCATGTCCCGATACACGAAATTGGCGATGAAGAAGGCATACACCGAGGCCACCGCCGCCGCTTCGGTCGGCGTGAACACCCCACCATAGATACCGCCCAGGATGATGACGATCAGCAACAGTCCCCAGCCTGCCTCGCGTGCCGCCGTCCAGATCTCGGCAAACCCCACAAAGGGCTGCGCGGGCAGGTTCTTCACCCGCGCCGCGACATAGATGCCCACCATCAGCATGAAACCGGCGAGCAGGCCGGGGATGATGCCGGCAAGGAACATGCGTCCGACCGACACATCGGTGGCCGCGGCATAGACCACCATCACGATCGACGGCGGGATCAGGATGCCCAGGGTGCCGGCATTGCAGATCACCCCGGCAGCAAAGTCGCGGCTGTAACCGACCTTGACCATGCCCGCGATCACCAGCGAACCGATGGCCACTACCGTGGCCGGCGAGGAACCCGAGAGCGCGGCAAACAGCATGCAGGCAAACACGCCGGCGATCGCCAGGCCGCCGCGCACATGCCCCACGGTGGCGATGGCGAAACGGATGATGCGACGCGCCACCCCACCGGTGGTCATGTAGGACGAGGCCAGAATGAAGAACGGGATGGCCAGCAGGGTGTAATGCCCCTCGAAGGCCTCGAACAGGGTCTGCGCCACACTGGCCAGCGAGCTGTCGGAGTAGTAGAGCAGGAACAGGATGCTCGACAGGCCCAGTGCCACCGCGATGGGCACGCCGATGGACAGCAGAAGGAGCACCCCCAGGAACAGTAATGCCGCGGCCATCTAACGCTTCCTCTTCTTCCCGGAGCCGTCGCTGGACGAGGCGTCCGGGTGCTCGATATTGTCTTCCTCGATATGCTCGATCAGCTCGTCGGCCTCGTGGCTGGCGATCAGCATGCGCTGCTCACCGCGCCAGATGCGCCACCCCGCCTGCACGAAGCGCAGGCCCAGCAGCGCCATGCCGAACGGCAGGATGAAATAGGGTATCCAGCGCGGCAGGTTCTCGTAGCGCGGTTCGCCGTCCTCGACCAGGCCGACCAGTGCCTGCAACCAGACAGGAAAGGGAATGTCCTCGACCTCCAGGAAGTTCAGCTTGAAGGCAAACTTGCTCCAGTAGTCCCAGCCCCCCTTGAGCAACAGGCCGACATACAGGAGACAGACGGCCACCGCCAGCAGACCGAGCAGGCGCTGGACCCGGAGCGGCAGGATGTTGACCAGTGCATCCACCCCCAGATGCGCCGTGTGCTTGACGGCATAACTCACACCAAACAGCACCAGCCAGGCGAACAGGTAGGTGGTCGCCTCCAGGCCCCAGAGGATGCCGGACTGGAACAGGTAGCGTGCCACCACGTTGGCGAAGGTGATCGCCACCATCAGGCCGAGGATGACCGCAATGGCGGTCTCCTCGAAGGTATCGACCCAGCGTGACAGGCGCTGGCGCAACGGTCTGCTCAAGATCTCGCCCTCCTGACCTCCCCCGCAAGCG
>CAYMWJ010000197.1:0-1506 GCA_964394235.1 uncultured Sedimenticola sp.
AGGTGTCGGCGCCAAGTGGCTGGTGGTCGCCTACGCCAACCTCAGCCCGCTGTGAATCCCTCGCGGGCGCGGGGCCCCTCCCCGCCCCTCCCCGCACGCAGGGAGGGAGACCAGGCGTCCGGTCGCGGCGCCCTTTTCCCGTGCGCCCGAACGGTCCGACTCCAGCTTGCAGGGAAGGGCCGGGGAAGATGCAGGGCCGGCCGTTCCTTTCGAACCGCCTCTCCCCCGCTGGCGGCAGAGCTTGGGAGGGGACCGACATGATCCTGCCGCCGTTGGGTCTGTACATCCACATCCCCTGGTGTCTGCGCAAGTGCCCCTATTGCGATTTCAACTCGCATGCGGTCGATGGCGAGCCCCCCGAAATCGACTACGTCGATGCCCTGCTCGCCGATCTGGCCAAGCAGGCGCCGCAGGTCGCCGGGCGTCCGGTGCAGACGGTCTTCTTCGGGGGCGGTACCCCCAGCCTGTTCTCGGGGGCAGCCATCGCGCGGCTGCTCGAGGGCATCGCAGCGACCGTCGAACTGGCGCCCGACGCCGAGATCACCCTCGAGGCCAACCCCGGTACTGCCGAGGCCGCGCGCTTCACCGATTACCGCGCGGCCGGGGTGAACCGCCTGTCGATCGGTGTGCAAAGCCTCGACGACCAGTGCCTGCGCGCGCTCGGCCGCGTGCACAATGCCGACCAGGCGCGGCGCGCGGTCGAACGGGCGCGTATGGCCGGCTTCGACAACCTCAACCTCGATCTCATGTATGGCCTGCCGGGACAGGATCTGCAGGCCGCGCTGGCCGACCTGCGTGCGGTACTGGCGCTGGCGCCCGAGCACCTGTCCTGGTACCAGCTCACCCTCGAGCCCAACACCCTGTTCCATGCCCGGCCACCGGTGCTGCCCGACGGTGATACGGTTGGCGACATCATGGAGGCCGGGCTGGCGCTGCTGGCTGGGGCCGGATTTCGCCAGTACGAGGTCTCGGCGCATGCGCGTCCGGGCTGGGAGGCGCGTCACAATCGCAATTACTGGACCTTCGGCGACTACCTGGGCATCGGCGCCGGCGCGCACGGGAAGCTCAGCGGGCCCGATGGCCGGGTGCGGCGCTACAGCCGACCTCGCCATCCGCGCGATTACCTGGCTGCTCCCACAGCACCAGGAAGTGAGCGGCTACTATCGGCAGATGAGTTGCCTCTGGAGTTCCTTATGAACGCCCTGCGGCTCCACTCGGAGGTGCCCGCGAGCCTGTTCCGCGAGCGCACTGGCCTGTCGCTGGCGGTGATCGAGGCGCCGCTGGCGCAGGCCCGCGCACGCGGCCTGCTCGAGAACGATCCGGCCGTACTGCGCCCCACCGCGCTGGGCCGGCGCTTTCTCGATGACCTGCTGTTGCTGTTCGAGGTCGGTGCATGAGTGGCCTGGAGACAGCCAGTGTGCGCTGCCCCTATTGTGGCGAGCCACTGGAGCTGTGGGTGGACCGCTCTGCCGGCGAGCAGCGCTACATCGAGGACTGCGCGGTCTG